>WQTW01000019.1 GCA_009786085.1 Pseudomonadota bacterium
GGCCTGCCGACGACGCCTGCCGCCAACGCGCCGGCGGGCGTCGTGATGGTCGGTGTGGCGGTTCCCGGATCGTTCAGCGAGACGATGCCTTCTTGCCCTGGCGCAAAGGAGACTTGTAGCGTCGCAGATGTCGGTGCGCCAGACGGCGCTGTGGCGTTGTCAAGTTGCCATTGGCTGCCCGTTGAGGCCATTGTGAAGGTGTGGGTTTCGGGAGCGGAGCCGGTATTGATGATGGTGACGACGGTGTCCGCACCCACGGTAAACCCGGCGCCTTCATACGCAGGAGCGCCTTTCAGCGCGAGCGAGGCGGCGTTGGTCAAGGTGGCGCCGTTGATGGCGGAGAGGGCCGGAAAACCATTGTTTTTAAGCATCTCTTCGTTACTCAGCCCTCCGGCGGTTGAAGGAGCGGAAATGCTGACATCCGTTCCATCGACCGAGAAAGCGCTGGCCCAAACATTTCCCTTTACGGTCAGTGTACCGTTGCCACGGATGCTGATGCTTTGATAGATATTATTTAAGATGTCACGGGCGATAAGCGAGCCGTTGACGTTCATCGTGCCGTCGCAGATGATTTCAAAGTTTCTGTTGGTGAAAATGGTTTTGGCAGTGAGACGGGCATTAGGGGCGACCTTAAGCGACTTAAGCGTATTGCTGTCTGACTGCAACGTAAGTGCGCCAGTGTCTTCATGCGAAGCGGTAACATCTGCGTTTCCTTCAATGTTCAGCGTTTCTCTCACGAAAAGGCCAAATCCGTAGCGCGCATTGCTGCTTACCTTGAGTTTTCCGCCTGATGAGGAAGTAATGGTAAAAACGTCACCAGCGGTTATGCCGCTGCCGTTACTGCCCACAACCGTCGGATTGGCGCTGACATGGGCTATCTCGTTATCACCTTCCAGATGGAGGACGCCCATATTTCGTGTGTAGCCATTATTTTGGGAGCTAATTTTCAGATTACGGATAATGACAGCGTGAGTTGTCGAATCGTCCCAAGCGTCTTGAATGCGGAGATTGTTAACCATGCTTCCGCTGCCGTTGATTGTTACGTTCGCGTCGGCGGCGATGTGAATGGCCGTTGGGTTTGTCGGCGAACCTGCTGTTGCTGCGATGTTCAGCACGTCGTTATTGCTCAGCGTGATAGTGCCTGAAGCAGGCCAGTCACCCGGCGCATTGATGTTGATGGTCGCCGCGCTTGCCGACAAAGACATGGCGGCAATAGTCAGCGCCGTCAGGAACGTCCTTAAAAACCGTTTCATAAAAATCCCCTTATTTGAAAATGTCAGTTAAAATCAGGAATGTCGAAATGTTTTTCTCAACGCAAAACGGCCTTGCTTTCTCAGCGGAAAGCAAGGCCGTTTTGCAAAAACTGCGCGCGTTTCTTGCGAAACGCGCTTTTGTTTAGCAGTTAGATGAGTGAGTGAGTGAGTGAGTGAGTGAGTGAGTGAGTGAGTGAGTGAGTGAGTGAGTGAGTGAGTAAGCAAGAATCGTGCCAACCTGCCGCATAAGCAAGCATGTTGATGCAAAAATAATTGCTTGGCGTTGACCTCACTTCGCTTTTCACAGCTACCTCCCTCAGGCTCACTAGACACATGGTTTGTTACGACAGCTTAATATACACGATTTTTTGTTTTGTGCAAGCAAATAGCAATAATTAATGGTTTTTTCCGATCGCCGATTGCTTTTGGCAAGAGCACGCGTAGTCCGCATAGGTTGGGGTGCGCGAAGCAAACCCCAACACGCGAGGGGCGGGTTTAAAACCCGCCCCCACATTTCCGCAACTTCGCGTGATCCGATTCCTGATCTTTGATCCCTGATCAGTGATCTTTGGTTTTGAACGCCCGGATGCCGTTGACCATCGTGCTGATGACTGTCTCCTTGCCCATGATGTCCTCACGGAACGCCATGTAGATGTGAAGAATCACGAACACCAGCAAATAGTACATCGCCAGATGGTGGACGGTGCGCACCGCCTGCGATTCGCCGAACAGGCAGTGCACCCAACCGAACAGCAGCATCCAGCTTTGTCCCGACGCCCATTGCTGGGCGTACAGCGCAAAGCCAGTCACGATGATCGTCACGGCTCCCAGCACGAACATCATGAACATTCCCGCTTGCGCCAGCGGATTGTGGCCGATCCAGGAGTCCGGTTCTTTCTTGATGAAAAGATAATAGGCCAACTGGCGGAACAATCCCTTCCACCATGCCAGTCGCCAGACCGGCGGCAGAAAGAGGCTGTGAGCATAATGGTTGCCGACGATCGCCCAATAAACCCGCATGAGGAACGCTACGGCAAAAATCATCGCGCAGGAAAAATGGATGATCCTGACCCAGGCGAACGTGTAGTTGAACGTCGCCTCGCCGGCGCCTGTCACCGATGGCGGGTCTCCGATCAGGTAACCGGTGACGGCCAACGGTATCATCATCAATACGGTGATCCAGTGCCACAGTCGCACCGGCGCCTCGTAAACGTAAACGTTTTCGAGCGGCCCTTCGGTGACACGTCCTGAGTATTTCTCGATCTTCATGACCGTCTCCTCAACGTACCTGAACCTTGACCAGCTCCTCGCCTTCTTCGGTCATGACGTGCGTCGCACAGGCCAGACAGGGGTCGAAGCTGTGGATCGTCCGCAAGATTTCCAGCGGCTGGCGCGGGTCGGCCATCGGCGTGTTCATCAGCGCCGCTTCATACGCGCCGATTTGCCCCTTCGCGTCACGCGGACTGGCGTTCCAGGTCGTCGGCACCACCGCCTGATAGGCGTCGATCCGGGTGTTCTTGATCTTGATGTAGTGCGACAACGCGCCTCGCGGCGCTTCGCATGCCCCGACGCCTTTGCAATCTTTCGGCCAGGTGGACGGTTCCCATTTCTCCATGTTGGCCGTGGTGGTGTCGCCGGCTTTGATGTTGCTGATAAGCTCGTCGTAGAAATACTTCATCTTGTGCGCCGCCCATTGCGCTTCCAGACCGCGCGCCGCTGTGCGGCCAAGCGTCGAGAAGAGCGCCGTGATCGGCAAGCCCAGCGTGCGAAGCAAGCCATCCACCCGCTCTTTGGTTTCTTTGCAACCACGCGCATAGGCGACCACGGTACGCGCCAGCGGCCCGACTTCCATCGGATGGCCACGCCAACGCGGCGCTTTGACCCAGGTGTATTTGGCGTTCTCGTCGAGTTCTTTGTAGTTCGTCGGCGTTCCTTTGGACTTCGGACCCAGCACATAGTTCGGCTCGGTCACGCCGTCGAACGGATGCAGACCCCTGGTTTCATCCGGGTACTTGTACCAGGAGCGATCAACAAACTCCTGTACCTGCTCCGGATCCCTGAGATCGACATCATGAACGTTGTTCAAATCGCCGTTCAGGATCACGCCGGACGGCACCAGCAGATTGCCGTTGGTGTGCGGCCCTGGAACAATCGGGAATTCGCCATAAGACATCAGGTTCTGGCTGGAAATGCCGCCGCCGTAACCCCAGCCCTTGTAGAAGCTGGCGATGGCGACCAAATCCGGCAGGTAAACCTTGTCGATGAAATCAATCGTCTGGTTGCAGATGTCTTTGACCAGATTGAGTTGAAACTCGTTGACTGCGCCGATGGCGCCGGCGCCGCCGACGTTGATCGGCGACGGCACGCCGCCCACAATCCAGTTCGGGTGCGGGTTCTTGCCGCCGAAGATCGTGTGAATCTTGACGATTTGCTTCTGGAAATCGAGCGCTTCGAGGTAGTGCGTCACCGCCATCAGATTGGCTTCCGGTGGCAGCTTGTACGCCGGGTGACCCCAATAAGCGTTGCTGAAAAGGCCAAGTTGACCGCTTTCGACGAACTTCTGCAAACGGCTCTGCACTTCGCGGAAATAGCCTGGCGATGAATTGGGCCAGCTCGAAATCGACTGTTGCAATTCGGAGGTTCGTTTCGGATCGGCCTTCAGCGCCGACACCACGTCAACCCAGTCAAGCGCATGCAGATGGTAGAAATGCACCAGATGGTCATGCGCTTCCAGCGTCGCCAGCATCAGGTTACGAATCGTGTTGGCGTTCTTCGGGATAACGATACCGAGCGCGTCCTCGACTGCGCGCACACTCGCCAACGCATGAGAACCGGTGCATACGCCGCAAATCCGCTGGACAAACGCCCAGGCGTCGCGCGGATCGCGCCCTTTCAGAATCACCTCCAGGCCACGCCACATCGAACCTGTGGAAACGGCGTTGCGAATCACATTGTTGGCATCGACGTTCACTTCGATACGCAAATGCCCCTCGATCCGGGTAATCGGATCGACGACGACGCGCTGGCCGCTGTTGTCCAGCGTGAACCCTTGTGTTTGATATGGATAGGCCATGTTTTACTCCTTCGCCGCCAGTTTGTCGTTGCGTGATTTGCTGCTCGTCTGTTTGATAGCGGAAAGCGCCGCATGCGCCGCCACGGCAGCGCCGGTAACGGCGACTGCGGTGAGACCAACCTTGTCGGCGGTCGCTTCGATACCACCCCAACCCGGCGGCAGAATCGTTGGCAAATGCTTGTAGAACGAGCCTTTATCCCAGAAATTGTCTTCCGAACAGCCGATACAGCCGTGTCCCGACTGGATCGGGAACGACAAACCGTCATTCCAGCGTATCGCCGAGCAAGCGTTGTACGTCGTCGGCCCTTTGCAGCCCACTTTGTACAGACAGTAACCCATCCGGGCGCCGTCGTCGTCGAACTTCTCGACGAACTGACCGGCATCGAAATGCGGTCGACGATAGCACTTGTCGTGAATGCGCTGGCTGTAGAACATCTTGGGGCGTCCCTGCGCATCGAGCGGCGGAATGCTGTCGTAAGTCAAATAATACGTTATCACCGCCGTCATCACCTCCGGAATCGGCGGGCAACCCGGCACCTTGATCACCGGCTTGTTCGTAACCACTTTATGAATCGGCACTGCCTGCGTCGGATTCGGCTTGGCGGCTTGCACACAGCCCCAGGAAGCGCACGAACCCCACGAAATCACCGCTTTGGCGTCTTTCGCCACATGGGCGAGCTTTTCGATAAACGTCTTGCCTCGGGACATGCAATAAATACCATCCCCGGCAAGCGATGAACTGCCTTCCACCGCTAAAATGTACTTCCCTTTGTAATCCCTGATAATGCTCTCAAGCTGCTCTTCCGCCTGATCGGCGGCAGCCGCCATCAGCGTATTGCTGTAATCGAGAGAGATCATTGACAACACCACGTCCTTGACCAGCGGATGCGACGAGCGGATAAACGCCTCAGAACAGCAAGTACACTCCATCCCGTGCAACCAGATCACCGGCAAGCGCGGCTTGGTCTGCATCGCATGCGCGATCTCCTGCGCCCCGACTTGCGAAAGACCCAGCGAAGCGGCAGTCAAACTACAGAATTGGAGAAAACTGCGGCGTGAAATACCCTGGCGGCGCAACAGATCGTAGTAGGTTTCAGTCATTTTATGTTTTCCTTACGAGATAACCTGAAACAAATGATCGACGGCCGCGCACGATAACACCCCTACGACCCTCGAGCCCAGACATAATTATAAGCCCGAGGGGTTTTGTCGGTCTCTTGATATACGTCAACAAACCGCCAGACACACGTTTTATCAGAATAACCCTTTCGCCAATGCGGGAATATCTGTACTTTGAATTCAGAAATTCACCAATGTGGATACGATGAACGCGCGATGTGCGCGTGATGCGCGCAACTTAGCGTGATTTCGATTCAAATAGGAAACTTTGGCCGCAAAGCAAGCGGCCTGGACAAGCGAAGCGCGTCATCCTGCGCGAAGCCACAGAGCCGGGAACTTATTTTCACGTGAAGGCGCGGAGAAAGGTTTTAAACCACGAGAGGCACGAAAAACACGCAAGCGCAAACCCCTTCCCTGTGAACGAAGCGAAGCCCAATATTCCAACCTCGTTCACACTTGCGAAAGAAACGTCGGATTTCGCCATACTGGACAACAAAAAAACCCGTGTTTTCACGGGCTTATTCGCGTTACTTTGCCTGATTTCTCAAGATTCCGAATGGTGGAGGTAAGCGGGATCGAACCGCTGACCTCTTGCATGCCATGCAAGCGCTCTCCCAGCTGAGCTATACCCCCACAAGGAAACCGTGAAGTGTACAGATTTTTCTTCGACATGTAAATCAGTAGTCTTGTCCAATGGTAAATGAGCCTGAGCGGGGTTTGGTAGGTCGATCATTGGTGGATGGTGATCGATATGAACATGTCAAGACTCGACACGGTCGATCAGATTCAGGGGATTCTTCCGCATTGACACCGCCCATCAGGGCGATCTGGACGGCACCAAAGGCATCTATCACCTCTATCCCTGGCTTCTGTCAAGCGCATCAGCGAGGCATACATGCTGCCGGTAGTTGCGCTGATGCTGGAGAGTTTCCCGTTCGTGATTTGCTGTTTCCACTCCGACGGACAAGCACGCATCGTCGGCCTGCGCGGACGTGGTTACATGTACGTCAGATACCATTGTCAAGAAGTCGATGCGTCGCAAGGCAAGAAGCCACCCGAAAATATTGTATAATCATCAGATGGTTGGACTGCGCTTCTTTACAGCTTTTTCAACCAACAGAATAGGGGGGGGGCATATGTCAAATTTAAACGTTTTAGCTGAACGAGGACAGCAAAGACACCGTATCCGTCTTCTCTCGCTGGGGCTTTCAGCGGTCTTATGCTTCACGGCGACTATTGCCTTTGCGGGTTGCAACATCCCTTATCCCAACACTGACGACGTTGTCACCTGTAGCACCGCATCACCCAACCCGGACACCTATGGCGTCCACGCAACTTACACCCCAGCCTCTTCTGCTTCCACGAACGTTACCGTTACCATCGAAACAGGCGCCAGCATCAGCACCAACGTCGCTGCCGTCCGGATTTATAACAATTCGATTGCAACCAACAACGGCTTTGTCTCTACAACAGGCGCGAACCACGCCTACGGCATCTGGGCGGGCAACCCGGACAACGCCACCATCGTTTCGGGCGGTTATGGAAACACCTTGATTAATAACGGAAGCATTACCACTTCCAGCGCAGGCTCCCCAGGACTTTACACTCGCACGCGCCACGCAACCATAGGCAATACAATCATCAACACCGGAGCGATCACTACTTCCGGCGGAACGGTAACCAGCTCCGGTCGCACCTCCTCGGGCATCCGCACCGAAAGCCGGGAAAACAGCACCATCAACAATTCCGGCACGATCACAGTCAACGGCGCAGGCGGTAACGGCATCGAAGTGATGGGCGTAGGCACGATCACCAACACCGGCACGATAACAAGCGCACAAGGCTGCGGCATCGTCGGCAGCTATCTCCTTCAGGGCGCCACCTACTACGCCGGCCTCACCCTGGACAACGCCGGTGAAATCTCCGGCGCGAGCTGCGCGATCAGCCTTAGCGGCGGAGCCGACACGGTCATCATACGACCCGGCGCGGTGCTGACGGGTTCTATTGACGGCGGCGGCGTCAGCCTGACGCCCAGCGGCCAGGACAAATTGATCTTCAACGGCTTTCTTGACGCCGACTTCGATAACACCATCCTCAAGTTCAACCTGCTGCAAGCCACCGGAAACGCCGACGTTGGCCTCACGGCGACTGACTACACCTTCGATCAGGTACAGATTGATGCCGACTCCTCGCTCACCTTCATCGACACCACACTCACCGTGCCTTCCGGCATCATCAACAATGGCGCGCTGACTTTCAACAACACGGCGCTCTCCGTGCCTTCCGATATTGTCAACAATGGCGCGTTGACTTTCAACAACAGCCAAACCGTCGGCAACCTCACCAACAACGGTTCCATCAACATGGATACTGGCACAGTGGGAACGCAACTCACTACCGACGATTATGTAAGCGATGGTGTCTTCGCCATGAACGCCGCCCTCGACGCAGGTTCCTCTTCGGACAGACTGATCGTCACCGGTACGCTGACAGGATCGACAACACTGTACATCACCAACTTCGGCGGTGCCGGCGCGCAAACAACGGGTGATGGCATCCTCGTCGTCGATGCAAGCGGGGCAGTCATAACGCCCGGCGCATCGTTTACCCTGGCTGCCCCGTTAATAGCAGGCAACTACCAATACACGCTGCACCAAGGCGGTATCGGCGGCAATAACCCGCAAAATTGGTACCTGCGAAGTACAGCGAGATCGTCAGCAACCGCCATTCCCACATTGAACCCGGCAGCACTGGTACTGCTGGCGTTGGCGTTGATGGCAGTGGCGTCAAGAATCAGAAATCGGGCACGATAACCGGCCTTCAAGAAAGCGTCCTTTCAGGTCGTCGTACCTGTGCAGGTTTTTTAGTAGGTCATTACACGCCCTTGTCCATCCAAGAAACAAAAAAGCCCGAAAATCACAGGCTTAGGGACGTCACTGGACTTCTTTGGACGTCTGATTCCATTTCCACTTCAAGCAATAAATGATCGAGGTTCCCCGTCATTCCGCGCGTAGTCGCGGAATCCATGCAGCGTCTGGATTCTGCGACTACGCTTCGCTACGCGCAGAATGACGGTGAGCATTATTGTTGCCGTCTTGAAGTGAAAATCGAATGAGGTGGAGCGGAATCGAACCGCTGACCTCTGATTCCTGCCTCTGCCCCCTGATAAACGGGTAAAATACTGTTTTACGCTCTTTAAGCGCGGCAAGCGCCGCGATACCGAATCATGCATCCCATGCTCACGACCGCCGTGAAAGCGGCACGCCGCGCCGGCACCATCATTTCCCGTGGCGCCCGCGACATCGACCGCTTGGCGGTACACGCCAAAGGCCCAAAGGATTACGTCAGTGAAGTTGACCGGATGGCCGAAGAAGCCATTATTGATGTCCTTCATACCGCCTACCCTCAGCACGGCTTTCTCGCCGAAGAAGGAACGGCAAACACGATCAACTCCGGCGCCGAGCAGTGCTGGATCATTGATCCTCTCGACGGCACCACCAATTTTCTGCACGGCTTTCCGCAGTATTGCGTGTCGATCGCGCTGGCGATTCAGAATGTGGTGACCCACGCCGTTATTTTCGATCCGGTGCGCAACGATCTTTTCACGGCGACACGCGGCGCAGGCGCTTTTCTGAACGATCGCCGCATTCGCGTTTCCAAGCAAATTCATTTACGCGATGCCTTGATCGGCACCGGCTTTCCGTTTCGTGAAGGCGCGCCGATTTCGATTTATCTTGAGATGATGCGCGCGATGATCGAGCAGACCGCGGGTTTGCGTCGCCCTGGCGCTGCCGCACTTGATCTTGCTTATGTCGCTGCCGGATACTACGACGGTTTTTTCGAGTTGGGGTTGCATCCCTGGGACGTTGCCGCCGGAAGTTTGTTGATTCAAGAGGCAGGCGGTTTGATCAACGATTTCCGCGATCGGGAAAACTTTTTGTTCGGCGGTCAGGTACTCGCCGCCAATCCCAAAATTTTTTCGCAGATGATGTCTGTCCTGGGACCTTACGCCGCCGCGCTTGATGCGGCCTGAAAGCAACGCGCATCCACTGGCATCTGCTGAGGTAAAGCGCACATAAAAAAAAGGCTATGTGATCAAACACATAGCCTTTGGTTCAGTGTGGTGGGCGATACTGGGATCGAACCAGTGACCCCTGCCGTGTGAAGGCAGTGCTCTACCGCTGAGCTAACCGCCCCAGCGAACCCAGACAGGAATCTGAATTTAACCATAGCGCAGGCGGCAGGGCAAATGGCAAAAGCGCACCGAATACCTCGAAAAAGTCTCTAAATTTTACTTAACACCATGATTTAAAACAGATTTATAAAATTACACTGAGCGCGACCCAAGTGTCGCAAATATGTTGCGACACCTTGCAGCGCTTTCCAAAAGCATTTTATGCCGATATCAAGCCTTTGATTTTATTTGCTTTCCTGAGAAATGACGGATGGAAGCTCCGTGCTCAGCACGGCCTCGGTCTGTCTGACCCGAAACGCTTCCAGCGCCGCCAATAACCGCGTCTCGCCATGCGCGTGCGCCAGCAGCGATACCGCGAACAATCCCGCATTGGCCGCGCCCGCTTCACCGATCGCAAACGTTGCGACCGGCACACCTTTCGGCATTTGCACAATCGACAACAACGAATCCCAGCCCGACAGGGCTTTTGATTGCACCGGTACGCCCAACACCGGCACGGTGGTTTTCGACGCCAGCATTCCCGGCAAATGCGCTGCCCCGCCCGCGCCGGCGATGATCGCTTTCAGTCCCCGCGCTTTGGCCGTCGCTGCGTATTCGAACAAAAGATCGGGCGTCCGGTGCGCGGAAACCACGCGCGCCTCGAATGGCACCTCAAATTCCTGCAACACCTTCGCCGTCGCCTGCATCGTCGGCCAGTCCGATTCCGAACCCATCACGATACCGATTTGCGCAGTCGTCTTTTCAGTTACCATTTCAGTTGCCTTTGCAGTTGCCTTCGCAGTTGCCTTTTACGATCCTTTTCTTTTCACGTCTCAGACAGCACACGTCTCAGACAGCAGCACACAGGCCGACAGATTATCTGCCTTTGTTCCAATACCGCCACAACCGCCACAGCACCAACCCCCATGCTGCGCCGCGTTGCAACCGTTTGGCGCGAGAAGCGCCGAGCGCGAGCAGCAAAAGCCGCAATCCGATACTGACGAGGCTTTTCTTTTCGCCACGGTAATCATCGACACGGGGCATCACGGTGTCGCGCAAAGCGCAGCACGAAGCGGCGATTTTCAGACGGTTCAATTCGCTTTGCGCTTGCAGAAGCGCTTTGCGATCTTCGAAGGAAATTCGGTTAGCCATCGCGTTCCGCCTTTTCCGGCACCTGGGCTTTCGGCGACAATCCCATCGCCAACCATTGCCGGTCTTTTTCAAATTCCGCCAGCGTCGCCGAGAATGGTTTGGCCGCACGCTTACGCACTGCCGAAAAGCGCCACAGTATCAGCATGCCGAGGACAAAATAGCCGCCGATCATCCAGAGCAGCACTTCGATACGGTGCGGCGTATCCCAGAACCAGACGACCAGCAAGACATTGGCGGCGATGAACGCCACATACAAAAAGACGAGCGCCAGCGACAACAATGTCACTTGCCTCGCCGTCTGTCGGCGCGCCTCGATGTATTCGAGCCGCGCCAGTTCGAGACGGGTACTCAACAGCGCGGAAAACGCCGTCCCCAAGTGCGCCAGTTCTTCGCGCACGCCGCTCGCCGGACGAAAATCAACGGGCGTATCTTCCGGCAAGCGTCCCAGCTCGTCGTTCATGTGCCCCCCGTTCAAAAAGGGTCGTTAGCGACGGCTGATCAAAAGCCCGAGCGCCAGCCCGATGGCCGCGGCGATGCCCACTGCCTGCCAGGGATGGTCGTGGACAAAGTCGTCCGTCTTGCGCGCGCAAATACGCGCACGGTCGGCGACCTGCCCTTCGACTTCCTGCAAGCGCAGCTTGGCCGCCGTCAGTTTGGCTTCAATCTGATGGCGCAGATCGCGCGCTTTCTCGCCGGTTTCCGCCGCTGCATCGTGCAGCAGGCTTTCGGCCTCGCTCAACACCGTCGAAAAATCATCTACCAGTTTTTCAGAAGGAAAAGGACGCGACATGATCAGTCTCCAAAAAAGCACTCAAGAAAAAACCTGTTTTGCGATGCCCGCCGAACAGCGCCGGGAGCAACGTCTCCATTATAAACAAGTTTGGGACACGATGATACGAAATCGAATCCCGCCGGAAGATTCACCCGGGCGCGGCTTTGCCCCGATGGGGTTCCCGATGCTTTTCCTTCGGCGAGGCCGTCTGTTGCGGCGGCGACAAGATGCCCTGATAAATGTCCTCGATGATCGTGTCCATTGCCGGGGCGCTGCGTTTGGCGTTGGCGTGGTTCAGCAGGATCACGACCGCGTAGCGGCGCCCCTGAAAATCATCCACATAACCGGCCAGCGTCCGCGCGTTCTCCAGCAACCCCGTCTTGAGCCGCGCCTGACTGTATGCCCCGCTGTTGTGAAAACGGTACCTCAGCGTCCCATCCACACCGGCCAGCGGCAACGAATCGAAGAAAAGATCGTGCCAGGACGCTTGCGGCGCGTACAGCAAGAGATTGAGCAACCCTTGTGCGCTGACCCTCACATCGCGCGACAAGCCGGAGCCGTTTTCAACATACAGCCCATCCATCTCGATCCTGTTCGTTTTCAGCCATTCCGCCATCGCCAGCCGCGCCGCGCCTTGCGTATAAGGCGGCGTTTTTTGCAGCGACGCCAGCGTCAGAAACACTTGCTGCGCCATCACGTTGTTCGAACGTTTATTGATGTCCTGAACGATCTCCGACAACGGCGCCGATTCAAACACCAGCCAAGGCGTTCCCCCTGCCGCTTTTCCTTCGCGCACGTTACCGCTGAACAGCCCGCCCGCTTCGGTGAAATAATGCGTAAACATCCCGTGAACGAAATGCGGCACATCGAGCAACGCCACATACATTTCACGCGCGCCGCACTGCCCGGAATAACTCCCGCCGAAACGGACTTCCACCTGAGCGCCCGTATCCTTGAAATTCGGCTTCAGCCCGCCCAGCCAATCCCCGCAGCGCTTGTTGTTCAGCGTCGGCATCGCCGGTATTTTGATGCCCGCCAGCGGCGGTTCGACAATGACTTGTGCTTTTGTGTCTTTTTTCGATACCGGCGGCGCAAACTCGAAACGCACTGCCTTGAAACTGACCAGCAACGCATCCGGCCCGACGTTGTACGGCTTCAGCGGCTCCTTGTCGAACGCGGAAGGATCGTGTGCCGACAATGAAAAAAGAGAACGATCAACGATCAGATCGCCGGTCACCTGCGTCAATCCGGCCTGGCGCAAACGCTGCATGAACGCCTGCCATTGTTCAATCGTGATCTTGGGATCGCCATAACCCTTGAGCACCAGATTGCCGTGCAGCACACCGTTGGTCAGTGTGCCGTCGAGATACGCTTCGGTTTTCCAGCGATAATCGGAACCCAGCAAATCAAGCGCAGCAGTCGTCGTCACCAGCTTGATCACCGACGCCGGATTCATCAACACATCGGCGCGATGCACCAACAGCGGCTTTGCCGCGCCGACTTCCTGCACCGCCACGGCCACCGCGCTTTCCGGCACGCCCACCTGCTGCAACGCCGCCTTCCAGGCCTCCGGCAATGCCGCCGACGCCGTGCCCGCCCCCGCCAATCCCGCCGCCAAACCGGCCACCCAAAAAATCCGCCGCCACATTTCCCTTGCCATTGCTTCTACCGCCTCCAAATCGTTGGCGACATTATAAAGCCATACCGCATGACCGTCCCCGCAAAATGAACCGCAAAAAACATCTCTGCGTAGCCCGGATAAGCGAAGCGCCATCCGGAGGAGCATCTCTGCGTAGCCCGGATAAGCGAAGCGCCATCCGGAGGAGCATCTCTGCGTAGCCCGGATAAGCGAAGCGCCATCCGGGAGTCAGAGGCCAGGGGGCAGAGGTCAGAAATCAGAAAAACATCCTCTCACGCGAAGGCGCGAAGCCGCGAAGAAAAAGCCCCCTTTTCAAAGGGGGTGGCCGCCGAAGGCGGACGGGGGTTTGTTTCTCACGCGAAGACGCGAAGCCACGAAGAAAAAGTCCCCTTTTCAAAGGGAGTGGCCGCCGAAGGCGGACGGGGGTTTGTTTCTCACGCGAAGACGCGAAGCCGCGAAGGAACGAAAGCCCCCGCCTTGCCCCCTTTTGAAAGGGGGTGGCCGCCGAAGGCGGACGGGGGTTTGTTTCTCACGCGAAGACGCGAAGCCACGAAGGAGCGACGCTCCCTCCCCTTCACTCTTCTCCCCTCTCCCGCATGCGGGAGAGGGGCGGGGGAGAGGGCGGTGGTGATGGGGTTGTCAGAGGACAGAGGACAGATGTCAGAAATCAGAAAGGCGTCATTGCGAGGAGCGAAGCGACGAAGCAATCCAGCGTTTTTTCGTTGCACATATTTTCTGGATTGCTTCGCTTCGCTCGCAATGACGGTTTTTTTTCTTTGCGCTCTATGCGTTCTTTGCGATTAAAACTTTTTGCGGTACGATGAAAAGCTATTCTTGCAGCAACACAACCACGATGCCTCGTTTCTTTTTCGAAACCTCCCCGGAAAAAATAACGCCGGGACAGGAAATGAACCTGCCCGACGCCGTCTTCCATCACGCCGTTCGTGTACGTCGCCTCAAGAGCGGCGATGCCTGCTCCCTGTTCGACGGCAACGGCAATGCCTGGCGCGTCACACTGACAAGCATCGACAAGCGTCGGGCGCTCGCCCGCGTCGAACGCCAACTGCCGCCGACGCCACCAACCTCCTTTCCCGTGACGCTGGCGCTTGCAATCACCGCCGCCGAACGGATGGACTGGGCTTTGCAGAAAGGCACTGAGCTTGGCGCATCGGCTTTCCTGCCGTTTTACAGCGAACACGGCAACGCACGACTGAACGATGCCCGGCAAGAACGTCGCTCCGAACACTGGCAAGCCGTGATCGTCAGCGCCTGCGAACAATGTGGGCAAAACCGCTTGCCACGATTGTCGCCGCCGGAAACCTTTGCGTCCATTCTGAAAACCGCTGCCGACGACGCTCCTGCGTTACGCTTTTTCCTGGATGCCAACGCCCAACAAACGCTGCCCGATGCGTTGCGCAACGCCCTAGCCCTGTCGCCGCCGCCGACGCAAGCCTTCCTGATGATCGGCCCCGAAGGCGGTTTTACGCCGGACGAAATCCGCGCCGCCCATGCTGCCGGTTGGCAGGCCGTTCGTCTCGGTACACGGATACTGCGCGCCGAAACCGCCGCTACCGCCGCCCTCACCCTCGTTCAAGCTGCCTTTGGTGACCTCGCGTGAGCAGGGATCAGATACCACCGGCGTCATTGCGAGGAGCGCAAGCGACGAAGCAATCCAGAAAAAAACCCTTGCGAAGACGTGAAGACGCGAAGACGCGAAGAAAAAAACTCCCCTCTCCCGCTTGCGGGGTTGGGGGAGAGGGAATGTTTACCTGACCTCTGATATCTGATCTTTGCGGTTAAAATACTTCATCTTACCTTCAGGAGTTTCCATGTCCCTCAAAGCAACCATCACCGAACACATGAAAGACGCGATGCGCGCCAAAGATGCCGCTCGCCTCGGCACCATTCGAATGCTGCTCGCCGAAATCAAGCGCCACGAAATCGACAAACTGAAAGGCGGCGAAATAAACGATACCGACGTGGTTGCCATCATCGACAAGATGATCAAACAACGCAAAGATTCCGCCACCCAGTACGAAGCGGCTCATCGTCCAGACCTCGCCGACATCGAAAAGGCGGAAATCGACGTGCTGAACGTTTACATGCCGCAACCCTTGTCGGAAACCGAAATCGACGCGCTGATCCGACAAGCGATTGACGAAAGCGGCGCTACTGGCGCTGCCGCGATGGGGAAAGTCATGGCCTTGCTAAAACCGAAACTCGCCGGTCGCGCCGACCTGACCGTTGTGTCGGCGAAAGTCAAGGCGTTGTTGGCGGGTTGATAAATCAGGTATCAAAAATACGTCAATTAACCGCAAAGAACGCATAGAGCGCAAAAAAAGAAGCCGTCTTTCTGCGCGAAGCGAAGCGGAGTCGCAGAATCCATAAACAAACAGAGCGCGATAAATCGCGCCTCTACGTTCTGATCCCTGACCTCTGATCCCTGACGCCCCCATCCCAACCTTCTCCCGCACGCGGGGGAAGGGGCTTTCGTTCCTTCGCGGCTTCGCGCTTTCGCGTGAATATAAAAAGCCGTCATTGCGAGCAAAGCGAAGCAATCCAGAAAATTGTGCGCAACGAAAAATCGCTGGATCGCTTCGCTTTGCTCGCAATGACGTCGGTTTCTTCTTTGCGCTCTATGCGTTTCTTTGCGTTCTTTGCGGTGAAATGGTTTTTCTGATTCCTGACCTCTGACCTCTGACCTCTGATCCCTGACACCCCCATCCCAGCCTTCCCCCGCACGCGGGGGAAGGGGCTTTCTTCCTTCGCGGCTTCGCGCCTTCGCGTGAGGCAAAACGTTGGGGTTCGCTGTGCTCACCGCCAACCTACGCGTCGCGCAGAATGACGGCTTTTTTCTTTGCGCTCTTTGCGGTTAACGCTTTTTACCCCAACTCCTCCGGCGTCACCACCGCTGTTCCGAACTTGCCGACGACGATTCCCGCGGCTTCGTTGGCGAAATACACCGCTTCCCGCAACGGCGCGCCTGCCGCCAGAAAAACGCCCAGCGTCGCCACGACGGTATCGCCGGCGCCGGAAACATCGTAAACTTCGCGCGCGCGGGTCGGGATGTGCCAGACACCTTCTTCGGTGAAGAGGCTCATTCCTTCTTCGGAGCGCGTCAACAAAAGCGCGGCCATTTTCAAGGTCTGCCGCAACTGCGTCACTCTCGCCGCCAAATCGTTTTCATCGCGCCAAACGCCGACGACTTGCTGCAATTCGCTGCGGTTGGGCGTGATGATGAACGCGCCCTGGTATTTTTCCCAATCGCTGCCTTTGGGATCGACGACCACCGGTTTCCCCGCCGCCGCCGCGCTCGCTATCATTTGCGTGATGTGGCGCAAACCGCCTTTGCCGTAATCGGAGAGCAGCACGACATCCGTGCTCCTGATTTGTTCTTTGAATTCGGCGAGTTTGCCGGACAGGGCTTCGTGCGACGGCTGGGTTTCAAAATCAATGCGCAGCAGTTGTTGTTGCCGACCGATCACACGCAGTTTCACCGTTGTTGGCAGTTGCGCATCGCGCTGAAACGATGAAATCACTTTCTCGTCCTGAATCAACGCTTCCAGTTTTTTTCCGGCTTCATCGTTACCGATCACCGATAACAAAACGGCCTGGCTGCCGAGCGATGCGACGTTGCGCGCGACGTTGGCCGCGCCGCCCGGACGCGCTTCTTCCCGCGCCACCCGCACCACCGGCACCGGCGCTTCCGGCGAAATACGATCGACATCGCCGAACCAGTAACGGTCGAGCATCACATCGCCGACAACCAGCACTCTGGCTTTTGTCAGTTTGTCTTTCCAGTCAGCGAAGTGATAAATGCCGTGATAAATGCGCGTTTCCATAATGTGCCTGTTTCAAATACGTTTATCGGTGGCCATCAGAATATTCAGAGGATCGCCCCCTCTCCCCCGCCCCTCTCCCGCAAGCGGGAGAGGGGATTCAAACCCCCGTCGGCTTCGCCGACACCCCCTTTGGAAAGGGGGCAAGGCGGGGGCTTTACGTTCCTTCGCGGCTTCGCGCCTTCGCGTGAGGCAAAACGTCGCTGGGTTTCGCTATTCGCTCAACCCAGCCTACGGCGCTGATTCCTGACAACCCCATCCACATCGCCCTCTCCCCTCCCCCTCTCCCGCAAGCGGGAGAGGGGATTCAAACCCCCGCCCGCCTTCGGCGGGCACCCCCGCAAACCCCCGTCGGCTTCGCCGACACCCCCTTTGGAAAGGGGGTAAGGCGGGGGCTTTACGTTCCTTCGCGCCTTCGCGGCTTCGCGTGAGGCAAAACGTCGCCGGGTTTCGCTATTCGCTCAACCCAGCCTACGGCGCTGACCTCTGATTCCTAATCCCTGATTCCTGATTCCTGATCAGCGCCTCCCTATCCCAAAATACTCCAGCCCCGCGTCGCGCACGCTGCGCGGATCGTAAATGTTGCGCCCGTCGAACAACAACGGTGTTTTGAGCAGTTGGCGAAGCGCCGCGAAATCGGGAGAGCGAAACGCTTTCCATTCGGTCATCAGCACCAATGCGTCCGCGCCGCGCACCGCTTCCATCGCCGAATCCGCGTAAGCCACACTCAATCCTTCCTGAGCGAAAACACGGCGCGCTTCTTCCATCGCCACCGGATCGTAGGCCACCACTTGCGCACGGCGCTGCAACAGCTCGCGGACAACCACCCGCGCCGGCGCTTCGCGCATATCGTCGGTGTTCGGCTTGAACGCCAATCCCCACAGCGCGAACTTGCAGCCGGACAAATCGTCGCCGAGACGCGCACAGATTTTTTCGATCAGCACATGTTTTTGCCGCTCGTTGGCACGCTCGACGGCGGCCAATACATGCAACGGAGAACCCGCTTGCGACGCTGTTCGCAGTAACGCTTTGACATCCTTGGGGAAGCAGCTTCCGCCGTAACCGGAACCGGCGTACAAAAAGTCGTAACCGATGCGCGGATCGGAACCGATGCCTCGCCGAACCATCTCGATGTCCACTTCCAACCGGTCGGCGAGATTAGCCAACTCGTTCATGAACGAAATGCGCGTCGCCAACATCGCATTGGCGGCGTATTTGGTGAATTCCGCCGAGCGCACGTCCATGGTCAGAAGGCGCTCGTGATTTCTTTGAAACGGCGCGTACAGTTCCCGCATCGTTCGCGCCGCCTGCGCGTGGTCGGTGCCGATCACGATTCGGTCGGGGCGCATGAAGTCGTCGATGGCCGCGCCCTCTTTCAGAAATTCGGGATTCGACACCACGGTGAATTCGGCTTTCGAGCGACGCTTCTCCAATTCTTCGGTGATCACCGCACGCACGCGATCGGCAGTGCCCACGGGCACGGTCGATTTATCGACGATGATTTTCCATTCGTTCATTCGTCGCCCGATGTTGCGCGCCGCTTCCAGCACATACTGCATGTCGGCGGAACCGTCCTCGCCGGGCGGCGTTCCCACCGCAATGAATTGCAGCGCGCCGAAAGCCACCGCGTGGTCGATGTCGGTCGAAAAATGCAGGCGCCCCGCCGCCACATTGCGCGCAATCATTTCCTGCAAGCCCGGCTCGTGAATCGGCACACCGCCGTTTTGCAGAATGTCGATTTTGCGTTCGTCGATATCGAAACACAGCACGTCGTTGCCGACTTCGGCAAAACACGCGCCCGTTACCAGCCCCACATAGCCGGAACCGATCATCGTAATTTTCATAACACCTCTTTCCGTAAAATAAGCAACTTCATATTTTTTTAACCACGAAAGACACGAAACGCACAGGAACCCCATCCCCGCCCCAACCCAACTCTCCCGGCTTCAGACGACCCTCCGCGCCTCCGCGTGAGATGAGAATGCCGGGATACGCTTCGCTATCCCAGCCTACGGCACTGACATCTGACATCTGACATCTGATTCCTGATTCCTGATCAGCGAAACCCTTCCGGCGTATCGCTGCGCCGCGCCTGCGTCGTTTCCCATTTCTGGCAACCCGGGCAACGCCAGTAATACTGACGCGCGCGGAACCCGCAATGCGTGCAACGGTATTGCCCCATCTTTTTCAGATACGGCGCCACCTGATTTTTAATCTGCAACAGATTCTGCTGAGATTCCGGCGACGAAACTTCGCTCATTCTCGCCTGCAACCAATGATCGAGGCTGAACAAACTCGGTCGCTGTTCGATTTCGTCGCGCGCGCGTTGCGCCGCCGCTTGCGCCCCTTCTTCCGTGAGGCTCAGATGGAACAGCGCATGAAAAATATCGAGCGATGGCGCTTCCTGTTGCCAGCGCGTCAACAGCCGAAGCGCGTAGTCTGTCTTTCCTGTTTCCCGACAAACTTTGACGACCCGTTCCGCCGCCAAGCCCAACGACGCGATTTGGTGCGAAGCAATCTGCTCCCAGGCCGCCAACGCTTTGTCCGGCATCTTCCGCGCCATTTCGATGTCGCCACGAATCAGGAACGCGCGCACACAAGCGCGGTATTCGGCAAACGCCAATTCGACATTCTGCTGCGCCAGCTCCAGATCGCCGCGAACCAGCGCCTCCTCGGCCATCTCGCAATGGTAATGCGCGATCTCCTTGAAATGCGGCGTCTGCGCGACAGCTTCCATCTGCCGCGTCACCCGAATCGCCTCCGGCCAGTGCTTTTCGGTTTCGTAAATTTCCAGCAGATGACCCAGCGCTTCGTGTTCAAAACGTGTTCCTTCGAGTTTCAGGAACAACGTTTCAGCGCGGTCGAGCAAACCGGCGCGGTGAAAATCCTGCGCCAACTCGAATTCGGCGCGTTCACGGTCGCGCGCCGCCAACTCAGGCCGCTCAAGCAGCGCCTGATGCATTCGGATCGCCCGCGAAAATTCTCCCTGACGCCGAAACATCGTTCCCAGCGCAAAATGCAGATCCAGCGTTTTCGGGTCTTTTTCGGCGACGACCATGAACGACTCGATCGCCTGATCCGGCGCTTCGTTCAGCAGCGAATTGAGCCCTTCAAAATACGATCGCGGCAATTCGCGCGCTTCCGCCAGCAACTGCCGGATGTCGATTCGCGCCGCCACCCAACCCAGCGCGAAAAACACTGCCGGAATCAGCAACAGCCACCACAGTTCGATATACATGATGCGCTATCCTTGAAAGTCGCCGCGGTCGTTCTCAGAGAACCGGCGGCGCGGGCGGCGCCGATGGAAAAAGCGGTACTGGGTCAGCGTCATTCGCCGGTTCCTTTTCCTTCTCATAAGTCTGCAATTCCTTGCGGACTTTCTTCAGTTCCCGATTGAGCCGCACCACCCGCAGAACACCGGCCAGCAAGCCGCACGTCACGCCCAGCGCAAAAGCGCAGAACACAATGAACATCAGCGGCGCCTGCCAACTCCCGAACCCGAAAAAGCGCAATGTCACCTGATCGGCGTTGGCAAACGACAACGACAAGACGACAAGAAAAATGACAACCCAAATAATCCAGCGGACGATGCTCATGGCGCGTTCCTTGAAAATGGAAGTTTCACCTTTATAAACCGGCTTCGCCTAAAAAGAAAGAGGCGCCGTCAAAAAACGGCGCCTCTTTGCTTTTTTACAATCCCAGGATAATGCCTTACGATTTTTCCAAATCCACACGCTCGCGCAATTCCTTGCCGGCTTTGAAGTGCGGGATGTACTTTTCGGGCACCTGCACTTGCTCGCCGGTTTTGGGATTGCGTCCGAGACGCGGCGGACGATAATTCAGTCCGAAGCTGCCGAAACCGCGGATTTCAACCCGCTCGCCGCGAACCAACGCCTCCACCATCGCGTCAAGAACCGTCTTGACAGCGAACTCGGCGTCTTTGGCCAGTTGCGGGAACTGAGCAGCCAGACGGCTGATCAGTTCCGATTTCGTCATGGCGTTTCCGTCGTTCACGCGTTGTCTTTGTTATCGAGTTTGGCTTTCAGCAGTGCGCCGAGATTGGTCACGCCGACGCTGGCGCTGGCGTTCTCGGTTTTCATCCGCTGCATCGCTTCGTTTTCATCGGCGCTGTCCTTCTGCTTGACGGACAGGTTGATCGTGCGGTTCTTGCGATCGATGTTGATGATCATCGCCGACACCTTGTCACCTTCTTTCAGATGTTGACGGATGTCCTCGACCCGATCACGCGACAATTCCGACGCTCTCAGGTAACCCTCGACCTCGCCTTCGATCAGCGAAACCACGGCGCCCTTCGCGTCCAGGCTCTTGACGACGCCCTCGACGATGCTGCCCTTGTCGTTGACCGCCACGAAGTTGGTGAACGGATCGCCTTCGAGTTGCTTGACGCCCAGCGAGATGCGCTCACGCTCAACGTCGATCGCCAACACGATCGCCTCGATTTCCTGACCTTTTCTGTAATCGCGCACCGCCGTTTCACCCGGCAGCGTCCAGGACAGATCGGACAGATGCACCAGACCATCGATACCACCCGGCAGGCCGATAAACACGCCGAAGTCGGTGATCGATTTGATCGCGCCCTTCACATGATCGCCCTTCTTGTGGTTCATCGAGAACTCTTCCCAGGGATTGGGCTTGCACTGCTTCATGCCCAACGAAATGCGGCGACGTTCTTCGTCGATTTCGAGAATCATCACTTCGACTTCGTCGCCCAGTTGCGTGACTTTGGTCGGATGGATGTTCTTGTTCGTCCAATCCATTTCGGAAACGTGCACCAAGCCTTCGATGCCCGATTCGACTTCGACGAACGCGCCGTAATCGGTGATGTTCGTCACCTTGCCGAACAAATGCGTGCCCGGCGGATAGCGACGCGACAACCCATCCCAGGGATCATCGCCAAGCTGTTTGATACCGAGCGAAACGCGGTTTTTGTCCTGATCGAACTTGAGAACCTTGGCTGTCACTTCGTCGCCCACCGCCAGCACTTCCGACGTATGTTTGACACGACGCCAGGCCAGATCGGTGATGTGCAACAGACCATCCACACCGCCCAGATCGACGAACGCGCCGTAATCGGTGATGTTCTTGACGATACCCTTGACGACAGCGCCTTCGGACAACGTGGCCATCAATTTTTCGCGGTCTTCGCCCATCGTTTCTTCAAGCACGGCGCGACGCGACACCACAACGTTGTTGCGCTTCTTGTCGAGCTTGATAACTTTGAATTCCATCGCCTTGTTTTCATACGGCGACGTGTCTTTGATCGGGCGAACATCGATCAACGATCCCGGCAAGAAGGCGCGGATACCGTTCATCATCACCGTCAAGCCGCCCTTGACCTTGCTGGTCACCAGACCGTTGACCAACGACCCTTCCACCATCGCCATTTCAAGATCCTGCCAGGCTTTCAGACGCTTGGCCTTGTCGCGCGACAAGCGCGTGGTGCCGTAACCGTCCTCGATCGAGTCGATCGCAACCGTCACGAAGTCGCCGACCTTCACCTCGACTTCGCCGTTATCGTTCTTGAATTCTTCGATGGGAATGAAACTTTCCGATTTCAAACCGGCGTTGACCACAACAACGTTGTAATCGACCCGGGTCACTTCAGCGGTGATCAATTCACCTTGCCGCATTTCCTGACGGGCGAGCGATTCTTCAAACAGCGTCGCAAAACATTCGGAAGCAGCGGAGGGAGTAGCAATAGCCATTGGGGTTGGTTCCTATATAAAAAGTAAAAGACCGCCGCGCGAGAACCCTGTATCTCGCCGTCAACGGGCCGGTTCGTAAAATCGTTCTCCGCGCGCCGGCTAAAGCGGCAGAGAACCGTTGCTCTTGCAAAAACGTCAGCCGTTGGCGGGCGCCAGACGCGAGCGACAATACGCCAACGCCTGCGCCAATACCGTCGGCGCATCCAGCTTCGTGGTATCGATTTCCAAAGCCCCCGGCGCCGCTTTTAACGGCGCCACGTCACGCCCGGCATCGCGCGCGTCGCGCTCGCCGATTTCCTGCAAAAGGGTGGATATGTTACTCGGTAAACCTTTTTCGATCAACTGCTTATGGCGACGTTGCGCGCGTTCCTCGACACCGGCCATGATAAAAATTTTGCAAACGGCATCGGGGAAAACCACCGTCCCCATATCGCGGCCATCCGCCACCAGACCCGGCAAGCGCCGAGCCATGCGTTGCGCATGAAGCAACGCCGCCCGCACCCCCGCCCATGCCGCCACCGTTGACGCCGCCGTGCCGACCTCCTGCCGACGCAGCGCCAGCGACACGTCCCGGCCATCCAGCCAAACCGTCTCGCCGTCGAAACGCGGACGCAGTTCCGCCGCCAGCCGGGTCAGCGCCGCCTCATCGTTCAGCGACACCCCGCTGTCCAGCGCCTTCCAGCCGACCATCCGGTAGAAAAGCCCGCTATCGAGCAAATGAAACCCCAGCGCCGCCGCCAGCCCCGCCGCCAGCGTGCCCTTGCCGGACGCCGCCGGGCCGTCAATCGTGACGACAGGAATGGAGGAAAAAGAATTCATGGGGCTATTTTAACCGGCGCAGAAAAAAAGGACGGCGTTGCCACCGTCCTTTTTTCGCGTTGAAGCAATACCAATTACTTCTGGCTCAGCGCAAACTCGACCATCGCTTTGATCTCGTCGTCGGTCGCCGTTGCTTTCATATGACCCTGACCGTCCTTGAGCTTCTTGACGATCGTCGGCACCGCATCCTTATTGCCCGCGTACTTGGCCGTCAGTTCCTTGTAGCTCGGGCCCATTTTCTTGGCCTCAATATCGTGGCAATTCGTGCAATTCTTGCTTTTCACCAGAGCAGCCGCATCCTGCGCCGAAGCTGCGCCCATCGACAACAGAGCGCCCGCCGCCACCAACATCATCACTTTCAACTTCATGCTTTCTCCTTCTTCATGCGCTTGACCGCGCGATTTAAAAAACATCCCGCCGATCTTATTCCGGCGCCTTGTGTGCCACGCCTTTATGGCAATCGATGCAAACCATCTGCCCGCCTTCCAGCGCGCCGACGTGCATATCCTTCAAATATTCTTTCTCCGGATTATTCACCGCATCCATATGATGGCAATTGCGGCACTCCTGAGCGCCATTGGCTCTGAGCCGCGCCCATTCACTCTCAGCCATCTCCTTGCGCTTGGCCTCGAATTTTTCGGGCGTATCGATCACACCGACAAAGTGTCCATAAACTTCCTGGAGCGCCTTCATCTTGCGCATCATCTTGGGAACGAACTCTCTCGGTACATGGCAATCCGAACACCCTGCACGAAACCCGTACGGATTCGAGTAATGCTTGGACACCACCCATTCCTTGGTTGCGTCGTTCGCATGGCACGACGAGCAGAACTCATCGCTACCGGTTGCATGCAACGAATAATTCATCGTCGCCAATCCGACCACGCCGAGAACGATCCCCAGAATCAGCCACAACCACTTAATTTTCTTCAGCATTGACAACATTGAAACATTCCTTTCATCTAACGAACGATTGTCACGATTCCACCCACCTGATTTTCACACGCCATACCCGCCCCCTCCGCATAACTGAGACGATTCTGGCATATTTTCGGGGCGCGTGCCACACGGTTTTTTTGCTGACGCGATGTTAATCCAACCCTGTTACGTTTCTCGTGCCATTTTCTGATCCAGATCAAAAATATGCGCTTTTCCGAGCAAAAACATCGGACTTTCCCCCTACTGGCGTGTCAAGTATTTCAGGGATCAGAGGTCAGGAATCAGGAATCAGAAAATCGTCATAGGTTGGGGTGAGCCTGCGAACCCCAACACCATCACTTGCTATCGCATAGGTTGAGGTGAGCCTGCGAACCCCAACAACCTTCCCCAACGTAATCGTTGGGGTTTGCTTCGCGCACCCCAACCTATGCGGGCTAACCTATGCGGACTTGTCCAGGCTACGCTTGCCATGATCTTTGCGCATGTGATAGCCCATGTGAATCATCAGCCCTATCGCATATCCGACGATTGTAGCCTGCAACAAACAGAGCGCTTGAAAAAGGAAGAAAACCATTATGCCCGGTGATGGCGGATGATCGGTTATAACAGGCATTAAAATAGGCTGAACCTCTCGAATGATCGGCAAATGAAGGAAGTTCCATAGTTGTATCAACGAATCTAAAATATTCCACAAACCCCCTTCAGAAAGGGGAAGGAAATATTTGGTATGTATCCAGTCTATTATATGTATGGTGAGCAAGAATAGCAGATCAAGCAATGTGAGCAAGGCTGCCCACATCGCTGGCTTAACAATCCATTTGCGCTTCTCTTCTTCCATACTACTTGGTCAAGATGGACAGCCAATTATTGTGATCGCTAATCGCGCGGATAGGCGCATTCGGGTTTCTTTGAATAGACATGTCATTCTCAAGTCTAATTACTTGACTATCTGTCGTTAAGCCACCCCGCATGCGGGGATACGCTTCCCCAAGTTCGTGTGACAGAATTCTCACGGTATCAGGTCTGAATGACTTGCCATGAATGTCTGTAAATTGTACTGTCGATTTGGGATCGATTGTTATGTATATTTTTTGAACGCTTGGCCTTCCCAAGATGATATCCCAAATAGAGCGTTTGGGTGTTTCGACGCGCATCAATCCACCGCCGGTATTTTCCGGAAGTGCGCCAGCGCGGTAGGTTGGGGTGAGCCGCAGGCGAACCCCAACGTTATCGCCGTTGCGAAATCCAACTTCATTATCTTCCCTCCACGAATAAATCACAACATGGCTGTCTCATGCGGCTATCTTTCCTTCGAAATGTTGGAGTTCGCCTGCGCCCCCCCCCCCTGACCTCTGACCTCTGACCTTTGCTCACACCAGAATAAAAATCACCACCCCGGCCAGCGCCGCAAACACGATACTGGCGCGCAGCGTCACGCGCAGCATCGTCGCCTCGCG
>WQTW01000020.1 GCA_009786085.1 Pseudomonadota bacterium
GGAAAGCCAAAAGCCCCCTCTCCCCCTACCCCTCTCCCGCAGGGGGAGAGGGGAGAGAAGTCATTCCCGCGCCTCCGCGTCTCCGCGTGAGCGCTTTCTGGATTGCTTCGCTTTGCTCGCAATGACGCCATACTTGTGTGTGCCTGTGTTTTCAAAAGGAGAAGGTTAAGCGGTGAATGCACTCTATGCGTTCTTTGCGGTTACTTTTCATCGCATCACAACCCGAAGAGGCTGCCGATCCGCACATAGCCGATCATCCCATCCTGATGACGCACCCGCACCCAGCCGGGCGTGAGCGTTGTCATCGGCGACGTGGCCGCCTCGTTGAGTTCGAGCAAAACGTTTTCTTCGGCTTCGAACACCAGCGGCGCGTCATCCGCCGGGTTGGCGCGAATCTGCGCGCGCGGAACGCGCACCTGGAGCGCGCGCTTGTCGGTCAGTTTCGAACGTTCGACCCAGCCGACCGCGCCCTGCGCGTCGCGCACTTTGCTCCAGCCTTCGATCGCTGAAATCCGTTCGACCGGTACGCCGCTTCCGTAGAGGAACAAGGGGCGCGCTTTTTGCGACGGCGCATCGTAGAGGATGGTCGGCGCGCTGTTGATCATCTGAAATTCGGCGGCGTGAACAGCGACGGTCAACGCGCCGAGCAGGAGGAAGGAAAGAGTGTAGCGAAGCATGGCAATCAACCGAGGTGGAAAATAAGTGGAAAATAAACCATCACATTAGCGCGTTCCCTATAAGCCGCCCTCTTTCCCAACAAATCCCCGCCTCTTTCGAAGACCCCTTTGCTTTGGAAAGGGAGGGCAAGGTGGATGGCGGCCTGCGGCCTTATCCACCCTACGAATCCCGCTCAGTTGACGGCGCCGACGGGTGCTTCTTCCAGTTGGGTTTTGGCCGCCATCTGTTGTTGGTAAAGCGCTTCCAGATTGGTCGGCGGCAAGTGAAACGGCGGAAAACCGGCGTGAGCCGTGGCGGAAGCGACGACTTCGCGCGCGTACGGGAACAGCACCGACGGCAAATGCGTGGCGATCAGCGGTTGCAACGCCGCTTCCGGCAGGCCGGTGATGTTGAAGATTCCGGCCTGTTTGGCTTCGACCAACAGCACGGTTTTATCTTCGAGCTTGAACGTCAATGTGACGGTCAGGATGCTTTCGTAGGTATCGTCGGCGATCTTGCTCGCTTCTGCGCGCAAACCCATCTCGACGTTCGGCATGTTTTCCTGCTGGAAAATCTGCGGCGCGGCGGGGTTTTCGATCGACAAATCCTTGACGTAAATTTTCAGGATGCGGACTTGTACATTGTTTTCTGCCGCAGCCGGGGCTGCGCTGGAATTTTCTGCCATGTTGGTATTTCCTTAATGTTGTTGGGTGAGAATCGTGAATCGCATAAGCCTTATGCGCGCAAGCCCGTATTTTACCGGATTTGCGCGGACTTCTCAGGCGACCCCTTTGAGCAGCGGTTCCAGACCACCAGCGCGGTCGAGCGCCGCCAGATCGTCGAAGCCGCCGACATGGGTGTCGCCGATAAAAATTTGCGGGACGGTGCGACGACCGGTTTTGGCGATCATCTCGTCGCGCTTTTCCGGCGCGAGGTCGATCCGGATTTTGGTGATCTCGGTCACACCCTTGCTCTTCAGCAGCATTTCGGCGCGCTGGCAGTACGGGCAGACCGCCGTCGAGTACATCGTGATGGTCACGGCCTCATTTTTTGGATTTTCCATTGGCTTTCTCCGATGGTTTTCCCTGAGTTTTTCCTGCTTTTTTCGCGGCAGTTTTCTCCGCCGCTCTTTCCTCGTTTTTCTCGGTATTTTTCTCCGCATTTTTTTCAACCGGAAGCCCCGCTTCCTTCCAGGCCATCAAGCCACCCTGTAAATTGTGGATGGGCGTGTTCAGCTCGGCCAGAATCTTGGCGGAGGACAGGCTTTTTTGTCCGCGGTCGCAATAAACAAGGATGTTTTTAGGCGATTTTTTGCGAAGTTCGTGCAATTTTCCCCGAAGTTCGGCCAACGGGATGTTGATGGCCCTGCCGAGATGGCCTTCGGCATAAGCCGGGGCGTCGCGCACATCAAGCACGATCGTGCCGCCCGCGTTGATCAGTTTCGTCGCCTCCAGCGTCGAGACGCCGGCGGCCGGGGAAAAGCGGTTCTGTATCTGCGGCCACAAAAAGAGCAAAGCGCCCGAGCCGACAAAAACGATGACCAGCATCCAGTTTTTAATGAGAAAGTCCAGAAATTCCATAGGTTTGAGATTTTGATGCGTAAAGACGAATCATAACGCGAATCCTGGTCTATTCGGATTTTGTACGTTAACGGCGGGAATCCGAAACCCCGCCACCGCCACCACCACCAACAACACGATGGTCATTGTGCGTGCTGGCCGCGTGTGGAGGGCATCAACGATTCGACGCGCAAACCCCGCTTGCCCGCTTTACGCTGTAAATCCTTGTCCAGCGTCAGGAAAGGTTCGCCGTCGGTTTGTGCGATATGCAGCGCATCGGCAAAGTCCATTCCTTCGCGGTGGTGCGCCAGGGCGGTGCGCACGATCTCGGCTTGCGCCAACGCAATGTGTCCGTTGGCGTCCATCCATTCCACAAAATCGGCGAATTGTTCCGGGGAATAACCATACCTGGAGCGCAGCACCCATTCGGTTTCCAGGATCACGGTCGGGAACACCCGCCATGTGCGCGCGCTCAACGATTCAACGGCGGCGCGATGCTCTCTGGCATGATCGCCGGTCGCCAGTCGCACCAGTACGTTGGTGTCAACCGCGACGGGTTTCATCAGACACGTCCACCGGCTGTGACAGTTCGGCGGCGCTCAGGCGCGCGCCTTTCGGGTTCAACGGAGCCCATGCTGATGCGCTCTCCGGTTTCAGCACGATATTCCCGCCCTCGACCGTGACGCTCAGACGGTTGCCCGCTTTCAGGCGTAGCGCATGGCGCACACTGGCCGGTATCACCAGTTGTCCCTTGCTGGAAAGCGTTGCGGCTTCCATGTTTGTTCTCGGTCGGTAAGACATCATCAGTAAGACATAACAACATGTTACGGCTTACCTCCCGGAAAAACAAGGGGCTGGGGCGAGAGTGTCGCAACAAATGCGGGCGTGCGATAATCAATGATCCGATTTACCGTTCGGTTTTTCCATCCATCATGACCACATCCACTCCTTTGTCGCCGCGCCCGGTGGCGCTGATGATTCTCGATGGCTTCGGCGTGCGCGACGACGCCCCCGACAACGCTGTCACGCGCGCCCGGATGCCGTTCTGGCGCGGCTTGCTGGCGCGTTGCCCGCATACCACATTGCAGACGAGCGCCTTTCGGGTCGGTCTGCCGGAGGGGCAGATGGGCAATTCCGAGGTCGGCCATTTGAACATTGGCGCCGGCCGCGTGGTGTGGCAGGAATTGACGCGGGTGGATCAGGCGCTGGAGGCGTGCGCCAGAAACGAACCCAATGAGTTGACCGATTCGGCAGCGTTCCGAACGGCGATGGACGCCGCCCGCCGCCCGGGCGCAACGCTGCATCTTTTCGGTTTGCTGTCTCCGGGCGGTGTGCACAGCCACGAAACCCATCTTCAGGCGTTCATCCGGCTGGCGGCTGCGCAGGGCGCGTCGCGCATCGCCATGCACGCGTTTCTCGATGGCCGCGACACGCCGCCGCAGAGCGCCGCCGCATCGCTGGCGGCGATGCAGGCGGTATGCGACGAGGTTTCGCAGACTTCTTCGGCGCAAGCGCACATCGTATCGCTATGCGGGCGCTACTACGCGATGGACCGCGACAAACGCTGGGAGCGCACCGAGCAGGCGTACCGGCTGCTGACCGAGGGACTTGCCGAATACGATTGCGATGATGTACAGGCGGGGTTGGCGGCGGCTTATGCGCGCGGCGAAACCGACGAATTCGTGCGGCCAACCAAAGTGCAGCCAACGCGCGCACAAGCCCTTCTTCCCCTCCCCCCTTGCGGGGGAGGGCGCCACGAAGGGGCGGGAGAGGGGGCCGAAGCAAACCCCCGCCCGTCTTCGACGGGCACCCCCTTTGAAAAGGGGGCGGAGCACGGAACGCCCGCACAAGGGAACGCTCACAACGGCACTAACAACATGGATGGTCGCATCCGCGACGGCGATGTCGTCGTGTTCCTGAACTTCCGCGCCGACCGGGCGCGGCAACTGACGCAGGCATTCACCGATCCGGCCTTCAACGGTTTCCCGCGCAAGGTCATGCCGAAGCTGGCGGCTTATGTGACGTTGACTTCCTACGGCGAGGCGTTCGCGTCGTTGCCGGTGATGTTTCCGCCGCAGCCCATCGAGCAGCCGCTGGGCGCGTATATCGCGCAGCTCGGCCTGAAGCAGTTGCGCATCGCCGAAACCGAGAAATACGCGCACGTGACGTATTTCTTCAATGGCGGCGTTGAAACCGTTTCGCCCGGCGAAGACCGTATTCTCGTGCCTTCGCCGAAAGTGGCCACTTACGATCTTCAACCGGAGATGAGCGCGGTCGAAGTGACCGACCGGCTGGTGGAAGCGATCGACAGCGGCCAGTACGACCTGATCGTCGTCAACTACGCCAACGGCGACATGGTCGGCCATACCGGCGATTTCGACGCCGCCGTGACGGCGGTGGAAACGCTGGACGCCTGTCTGGCGCGGGTTATCGCCGCACTCGAACGGGCGGGGGGCGAAGCGCTGATCACCGCCGACCACGGCAATGCCGAAATGATGTTCGATCCGGCGACCGGCCAGCCGCACACCGCGCACACACTCAATCCGGTGCCGCTGGTCTATGTCGGTCGCCCCGCGCGGCTGACCGACGGCGGCGCGTTGTGCGATCTGGCGCCGACTGTGCTGCAACTGATGGGGCGTCCTGTTCCCGCTGAAATGACCGGTCAATCATTGGTAACGTTTGCAAACAAGATGGCGTAAAACGGGAAATCGGTATATCCTGAAAAGTTAGTGTAATCATTTCTTACGAAGCACATGCGCGATTTTTTGAAAAAAACAGGGCTGATCGGATTGGGCGTCACACTGGGCATTTTGCTGTCAGTGCATTTTTCGGCGGTCGCCAATCAGGAAAGCAAAACGGGGATTCCGTACGAAGATTTGCAACTGCTGGCGGCGGTCTTCGGCAAAATCAAAAGTTCCTACGTTGACCCGGTGCCCGACAACAAATTGATCCGCGAAGCGATCAACGGCATGGTGCGCGGGCTCGATCCGCACTCCGACTTTCTCGATGGACGCGAACTCGAAGATTTGAAAGTTTCGACGCAAGGCAAATTCGGCGGACTGGGCATCGAAGTCAACAGCGAAAACGATATCGTCAAAGTCGTCTCGCCGATTGAAGACACACCGGCATTTCGCGCCGGCATCAAAGCGGGCGATCTCATTGTCAAAATCGACGACACGGTGACGCGCGGACTGCCGCTGACGAAAGCCGTCGATATGATGCGCGGCAAACCCGGCACCAGCGTAACGCTCACCATCGCGCGCAAAGACGAACCGATGCCGCTGGTGTTCAAACTCGTGCGCGAAGAAATCAACATCAAAAGCATTCGCTACAAAATGGCCGAGCCGGGTTATGGCTATATCCGTATTCGCAACTTCCAGGAACGCACCGGCGAAGACCTCGTGCAGGCGCTGAAATCGCTGTACAAAGAAGCGCCGCTGAAAGGGTTGGTGCTTGACGTGCGCAGCGATCCGGGCGGTTTGCTGTCGCAAGCCGTATCCGTGTCGGCGGCGTTTCTGCCGAAAGACGTGATGGTCGTTTACACCGAAGGCCGCACACCGGACGCGCGGATGGAATACAAAGCGCGGCCACGCGATTACCTCGGCTCGTCTGCCGGTAAAGGACTGTTCGGCAAAGATTACCTCGTCGATCTGCCGGCGGGAGTGAAAACCGTGCCGATGGTCGTGCTGATCGACGCCGGTTCGGCGTCGGCCTCCGAAATCCTGGCGGGCGCGTTGCAGGATCACAAGCGCGCACACGTGATGGGCGCGCAATCATTCGGCAAAGGCTCCGTGCAAACCATCATGCCGATCGACGCCACACACGCGCTGAAATTGACCACCATGCGCTACTTCACGCCGTCGGGACGTTCGATTCAGGCGAAGGGCATCGAACCCGACACCGCGATAGACGATGGCCGCGACGTGATGCGTATTCGTGAGGCCAACCTCGACCACCACATGGCGACGCCGAAAAACGGCAAGAAAGCGACGGAAGAAGAAACCGCCAAACCGTCGTCGCCTGCTGACGATGAGGAAAAAGAGAACATCAAACCTGTGCCGCCCGTGCGTTTTGAATTCGGCTCGCCGGAAGATTTTCAGTTGCAGCAAGCGTTGAACCAACTGAAAGGATTGCCGGTCATCGCCGCCCTCAAGAAAGAGGATAAGAAGAACGACGCGGAAACGGCGGAGAAAGCGTTAGACGCGGCGGACGCAATAGACAAACCGTAAACAGGGATCAGGGATCAGAGGTCAGGCATCAGAGGTCAGAGGTCAGGGATCAGAACGTAGGGGCGCGATTTATCGCGCCCTTTTTATTTTCACGCGGAAGCGTTGCTTCTTCGCAACTTCGCGCTTTCGCGTGAGACCAAAACGTCGCGGTTCGCTGCGCTCACCAGCGACCTATGAACTGACCTCTGATCCCTGCCTACGGCACCACCGACGCCTGCATCCTCTTCTCGATCCGTTTTGCGTGCGCTTCGAGGCGCGGCGGGAAATCTTTTTGGTAACGTCGCGGGTTGGGCAGCATCACCGCCAGCCGCGCGGCTTGCGGCGCGTTCAATTGCGCGGCGCTGATCCCGTAGTAGTGCTTCGCCGCCGCTTCAGCGCCGAAAATGCCGTCGCCCCATTCGGCGATGTTCAAATACACTTCCAGGATGCGCTCTTTGCTCCATGTTGCTTCGATCATCGCTGTAATGATCGCTTCTTCGGCCTTTCTCGCGTAACTTCGCTCTGACGACAGGAACAGGTTTTTGGCGAGTTGCTGGCTGATGGTCGAACCGCCGGCGACGGTTTTGCCGTGTTTCAGGTTTTTCTCCAACGCCTGCGTCATGCTTTCCCAGTCGAAGCCCCGGTGGTCGAGAAAGCGGTCGTCCTCGGCGGCAACGACGGCGCGCTTCAACGGTGTTGAAATACGCTCATAGGGAACCCATGCTTGCCGCAAAGTCGCACCCGGGTCTTTTTTCTTCATGACCGCCAGCCGCTCCGCCATGAACGCCGTTTCGCGCGGATTGGCATAATTCCACCAGGCCACTTGCGCGAAAAGCCAGCAAAAATAGAGAAGTCCGGCCAGCAACAGCCACAAAATACTCCATTTGAGCCACCGTTTGATTCGTTTCATGTCTGCTTAATTGCGCCGTCTGAAAATGCCAGCGCGCATTATAAGACGGGATGTTTTGACAGCACGCCATGATGCCTTTAAGCTGTGATTTTCGCGCCTTTCGCGTGTTGTGACCTCGCCAACAAAAGGAATACCGTGCTCAAAAAAACTGCCTTGAATCCTCTGCATCGGGACGCTTCGGCGCGAATGGTGGATTTCGGCGGCTGGGACATGCCGATCCATTACGGCTCGCAAATCGAGGAGCACCACGTGGTGCGCCGCGATGCCGGAATGTTCGACGTTTCGCACATGGTGGTGCTCGACATGAAGGGCGACGGTGTGCGCGCTTTTCTGCGTTACGCGCTTGCCAACGATGTCGAAAAGCTGCAAACGTCGGGGCGGGCGCTTTATTCGTGTCTGCTACGCGACGATGGTTATGTGCTCGATGATCTGATCGTTTATTTCATCGACGAATCGTTTTTCAGAATCGTCGTCAACGCCGGTACGGCCGACAAGGACGCCGCCTGGTTTGAATCGCTGCGCGCCAAACACGCGCCCGCCGTCACGATCCAACGCCGCAACGATCTCGGCATTCTCGCCGTTCAAGGGCCGAACGCCCGCGAGCGCGTCTGGCAGGTGTTGCCGGACGCAAAACCGGCAACCGCCGAATTGAAACCTTTTACGGCGGTGGCGGTCACCACCGAATTTTCCCTCCCCCCTCGCGGGGGAGGGTGCCCCGAAGGGGCGGGAGAGGGGGAATCTCCTTTGCTTAACCCCTCTCCCCCAACCCCTCTCCCGCAAGGGGGCACAAACCCTTGTCCGTCTTCGACGGCGCTCCTGCAAACCCCCGCCGCCTTCGGCGGCGCCCCCTTTGAAAAGGGGGCATGGGGCGCGGAACTTTTCATCGCCCGCACCGGTTACACCGGCGAGGACGGTTTCGAAATCATCGCGCCGCACGATGCAATCGTCGCGCTCTGGCAGAAACTGACCGCCGTCGGCGTGCGCCCGTGCGGCCTCGGCGCCCGTGACACCTTGCGCCTCGAAGCCGGAATGAATCTTTACGGGCAGGACATGGACGAAACCGTGTCGCCGCTCGAATCCGGTCTGGCCTGGACGGTCGATTTCAAGGACGCCGCGCGTGATTTCGTCGGCAAAGCCGCGCTGTTGGCGCAGCCTCCGGCGCGTCAACTCATCGGTTTGCTTCTGCTCGACAGCGGCGGCGTGTTGCGCGCGCACCAGATCGTCCACACCGATCACGGCGATGGTGAAATCACCAGCGGCACCTTCAGCCCGACATTAAGTGAGCAGCTTTTGTACTCGCGGAGCGTAAAAGCTCCCGGCAACTCTTTCGTCGATGCGAGCTGCGCGATCGCGCTGGCGCGGGTACCAAATACCGTGCAGGACGGCGATATCGTCGCCGTTGCCGTGCGCGACAAGCGGTTGAAAGCGCGCGTCGTCAAGCCGCCGTTCGTCAAGCAGGGTAAAATTCTCGTCGGAGCCTGAATGCCTCGTTTACCGATTCGTCTGTTCAACGCCAAACGCCTTGCCCAAGAGCTAGGCCGGAAAGAACTCAGCCCGAGGGTTTTGGGGTATTACCTTGCGGCGTCTTTTTTGATTTTCATTTTGTTGGGTTACAGCGGCTTTTATTTTGCCAGCTCGATCTTGTCTTGGCCGAATCTTTATTACAACCTCGTTGTTGACACCTCTTCGTCTCCATTATTGTTCTTGTCCTGGTTGTCGCTTTATGAGTGTTTCGCCGTCGTCGCTATTACGGTTTGGGGGTTTTCCGCATCGTATTTTGCAAGCGGCGGAGACGAAAACCCTAACTTTATCACCGAGTTTACTTGCCTGTTTGTCCCGGTTTTTTTCACGACGACACTGGTTGTTTGGACAATTTACTGGGGTATCTCTTTCGTGCTGTATTACTATGATCTTTACAACTATCAATTCTTTTCTAATCTGCGTTCCATTGGTTCCTCCATTGGCGCTGATCCTTACGGCCTGCTCACCTTTCTTGCCGTTGTAAGCACCCAAGCCATCGGATTTTACCGAATCACCAAACTTTTCCGCATCGTCAGATCAGTCAAATCATCAACAACGTAATTTCACTTTCGAGGATCACACCATGAGCCACATTCCCGCCAATCTCAAATACACCGCCAACCACGAGTGGGTGCGCCGCGAAGCTGACGGCGCCTTGACCGTCGGCATCACCGACCACGCGCAGGAATCGCTCGGCGATCTCGTGTTCGTCGAATTGCCCGATGTTGGCCGTACGCTGGCCGCCGATGAAGCCTGCACCGTCGTCGAATCGGTAAAAGCGGCGTCCGATGTTTACGCGCCGGTGGCCGGCACGGTCGTTGCGCAGAATGAAGCGGTGAAAAATTCGCCGGAACTGATCAACCAGAACGCTTACGATGCCTGGCTGTTCAAACTCCAGCCCGCTGACGTCGGCGCGTTCGATGCGCTGCTCAGCGCCGACGCTTACGCGAAGGAAATCGGTTAAGCCGCGCGTTTTTATCGCGCCACTTGATTTGTTTATGGCCATTCCTCAACTGGCTTACCTGCCCCCTTTTCAAAGGGGGTGTCCGTCGAAGACGGACGGGGGTTTGTCTTGGTTGCTTATAGGAATAGCTAACCATATTCTCTAAAACACACTACACAGGCTCTGCCCATGTCTCATACTGCCTTTGCCCACCGCCACATCGGTACCACCGCTGCCGAACAGGCCGAGATGCTCGACGCCATCGGCGTTTCTTCGCGCGCGGCGCTGATGAACGCTGCGGTTCCCAAAACCATTCGCAGCAAAGCGCCGCTGGCTGTGCCGCCCGCGCTCAGTGAAGAAGCGGCGCTGGCGCAGTTGCGCGCGCTCGCCGATAAAAATGTCTTGATGAAGTCTTTTATCGGTCAGGGTTATTACGGCACGCACATGCCCGCCGTGCTGTTGCGCAACATCCTCGAAAATCCGGCCTGGTACACCGCTTATACGCCTTACCAGCCGGAAATTTCGCAGGGACGATTGGAAGCGTTGCTGGCGTTTCAAACGATGGTGTGCGACCTGACCGGAATGGACATCGCCAATGCGTCGATGCTCGACGAAGCGACCGCCGCCGCCGAAGCGATGACGCTGGCGCAGCGAGCGGGCGCTTCGAAATCGACGACCTTCTTCGTCGCCGACGATGTGTTCCGGCAAACGCGCGACGTGATTCTGACGCGCGCCGCGCCGCTGGGTATTCGCGTCGTCGTCGGCCCTGCCGCATCGGCGGCGAACACCGACGCGTTCGCCGTACTGGTGCAAATGCCGGCAGCCGATGGCGGCTTGCACGATTATAAGGCGCTGGCCGACGCGGTGCATGCGCGCGGCGGTAAGCTGATCGTTGCCGCCGATTTGCTGGCGTTGACGCTCATCGAAGCGCCCGGCGTTTGGGGCGCCGACATCGTGGTCGGCAGCGCCCAACGCTTCGGCGTACCGATGGGTTACGGCGGTCCGCACGCCGGTTTTCTGGCGACGCGCGATGCGCTGAAGCGCTCGATGCCCGGGCGGCTGGTCGGTATTTCCGTCGATGCGCAGGGCGCGCCCGCTTATCGTCTGGCGCTGCAAACGCGCGAACAACACATTCGCCGCGAAAAAGCGACGTCGAACATTTGCACCGCGCAAGTGTTGCTGGCGGTGCTGGCCGGAATGTACGCCGTTTATCACGGCCCGCACGGCCTGCGCGCCATCGCCACGCGCATTCACCAGTTCACCGGCGCGTTGAAAGCGGCGCTGATCAAACTCGACGCCACCATCGTCAATACGTCGTTCTTCGACACGCTGACCATCACGCCCGGCGGCGGCGAACTGGCTGACCTGCACGCCAGCGCCCGCAAGCACGGAATGAATTTCCGCGAAATCGATTCGAGCGCGCTGGGCATTTCGCTCGACGAAACGACGACGCCCGCCGATCTCGAGACCATTCTCGAAGCGTTCTCCTTCGCCATCTCGAAAGAAAAACTGGCGCTGGCCAAAGAAACCTTGCGCGCCGCGCTCGGCAGTCACGTCGAGTCGATTCCTTCGGCGCTGCAACGAAAGACGCCGTATCTGCAAAACCCCGTTTTCAATCGCTACCACACCGAAACCGAAATGCTGCGCTTTTTGCGTCGCCTTGCCGACAAGGATCTGGCGCTCGACCGCACGATGATTCCGCTCGGTTCGTGTACGATGAAACTGAACGCGACCAGCGAAATGCTGCCGATCACCTGGCCGCAATTCTCCTCGTTGCATCCGTTCGCGCCCAAAGAGCAAGCACAAGGCTATCGCGCGATGATCGACGATCTGGCGCAACGCCTGTGCGCGATCACCGGCTACGATGCGTTCTCGTTGCAACCGAATTCCGGCGCGCAGGGCGAATACGCCGGACTGATTGCGATTCACGCTTACCACGCTTCGCGCGGCGACACGCAGCGCAACATCTGTTTGATCCCGACCTCGGCGCACGGCACCAATCCGGCGTCGGCGCACATGGCGGGAATGCAAGTCGTCGCCGTTCGCTGCGACAGCGATGGCAACATCGACCTCGCCGATCTCGAAGCGCGCGCCGCCGAACACGCCGACACGCTGGCGGCGGCGATGATCACCTATCCTTCCACCCACGGCGTTTTTGAAGCGGCGATCCGCAAAGTCTGCGAGACCGTTCACCGTTACGGCGGTCAGGTGTACATCGACGGCGCGAATCTGAACGCGCTGGTCGGGCTGGCCGCGCCCGGCGATTTCGGCGCGGATGTCTCGCATCTGAACCTGCACAAAACCTTTGCGATCCCGCACGGCGGCGGCGGCCCCGGCGTCGGCCCGATCGGCGTCAAAAAACATCTCGCGCCGTTCCTTCCGGGACATCGCGTGCTCGGCAATGCCGCATACGCTGTTTCTGCCGCGCCGTTCGGAAGCGCGTCAGTGCTGCCGATTTCGTGGATGTATCTGGCGATGATGGGGCCGGACGGTCTCACCGCTGCCAGCGAAGCCGCGATTCTCGCCGCCAACTACGTCGCGCGAAAATTGGAAGAACACTATCCGGTGCTTTACACCGGCGCCGACGGCCTCGTCGCGCACGAGTGCATCCTCGACCTTCGTCCGCTCAAAGCCACTGCCGACATCGAAGTCGAAGATGTCGCCAAGCGCCTGATGGATTACGGGTTCCACGCGCCGACGATGAGCTTTCCGGTGCCGGGAACGCTGATGATCGAGCCGACCGAGAGCGAATCCAAAGCCGAGCTTGATCGCTTCATCGCCGCGATGATTTCCATTCGCGACGAAATCCGCGCGATCGAGGACGGCTTGATGGACAAACGCGACAACCCGCTGAAAAACGCGCCGCACACCGCCGCGATGGTTTCTGCCGATCAGTGGACGCACAAGTATTCGCGTCAACAGGCGGCGTACCCGCTCGCGTCGCTGAAAGCGAACAAATACTGGCCGCCGGTCGCACGCATCGACAACGTTTACGGCGATCGGAATTTGATGTGTTCGTGCCAGTAGAGCAGGGATCGGATTTTAACCGCAAAGAACGCAAAGAAAGCGTCGCCGCTCTGTTTGTAGGGGCGGGTTTCAAACCCGCCCTTGTCTCTCACGCGAAGGCGCGAAGCCGCGAAGAAAAAAGTCTCCGCCTTGCCCCCTTTCCAAAGAGCCTGTCCCCGAAGTGATTTTGATCGGGGAGGGTGGCCGCCGAAGGCGGACGGGGGTTTGCGAAGAGTGTCGGCGAAGCCGACGGGGGGTTGTTCCCGTTCCCGCTTACTTCGTTGTGCTCGCACGCTTTTCCTCTTGGTGTCTTTGCGTGAAAAGGCTTTTATGCGTGAGCAACCCCATCCCCACCCCAGCCCTCCCCTTGAAGGGGAGGGGGCGTCCGTTCCTTCGCGGCTTCGCGCCTTCGCGTGAGACTGACCCGCCGCCGACCTCTGACCTCTGACCTCTGACACCTGACCTCTGATGCCTGACCACCACCGCCCCATCCGCAGCTACGTCCTTCGCCAGGGACGTATCACGCCCGCGCAACAGCACGCCATCGAAACCCTTGCGCCGCGCTTCTGCCTGCCTTTCCGCCACACCTTGCTGGACTTCGACACCGTGTTCGAGCGCCATGCGCCGACCGTTCTCGAAATCGGTTCCGGCATGGGCGAAACCACCGCCCGCATCGCCGCCGCGCATCCCGAACACAACTTCATCGCGCTCGAAGTCCACAGCCCCGGCGTCGGCAGCCTCCTGCAAAAAATCGACACCGCGCGCTTGACGAACCTGCGCGTCGTTCAGCACGATGCCGTCGAAGTCGTCACCCACATGATCGCGCCCGCATCGCTTGCCGGCATTCATGTTTTCTTCCCCGACCCCTGGCCGAAGAAAAGGCACCACAAGCGTCGCCTGCTGCAAGCCGCGTTCCTTCACGAACTGGCGCTGCGTTTGTCCGTCGGTGGTTATTTGCACATCGCCACCGACTGGGCGGAATACGCCGAGGACGTGTTGACAACGCTCTCCGCCGAACCGCTGCTCAAAAACAACGCCGCGCGTTTTGCGCCCCGCCCCGAAACGCGGCCGCAAACAAAATTCGAAGCGCGCGGTTTGCGTTTGGGGCATGAAGTTTTCGATCTGCTTTTCGTTCGGATGCCGGAATCCAAAAACATCATTTAACCGCAAAAAATCTTTTAACCACGAAAGCCACGAAAAAGTCGTTAGGGCGTGGACAAGCGAAGCGCCATCCACCATTCGCAAAATTGCGTACCAAAAGTAGGCAATTCGACCCGCGCTCCCAAAAACGATTTGACCGCAAAGAACGCATAGCGCGCAAAGAAAAACCGTCATCCTGCGCGAAGTCGCAGGACGCAGAATCCATAAAGCAGGGCGCGATAAATCGCGCCCCTACGCCCTGACTTCTGACTTCTGACTTCTGACCTCTGACCTCTGACAGCTTGCGCCCCCTGATTCATTTTGCTACAGTTGTACGGAGTAGCTTTTTTCTTTCGTGCAACAATGTTCTCCGTTCCAGTCTTGGCTTTTCGGGATTTTTTTGCGGCACGCGATGCGACGATGCTGGCTTCTGCTTGCTCGGCGCTTCTGGAATGTGGCGCGGTCGCTGCCCATCGCCTTGATGAAACGCCTGACTGGTCGCAGGAAGAGTTTGCGTTCAACCGTCTTTTTGTTGGCCCGATGGTTCCGGTCGCAGCGCCTTATGCTTCCGTGTGGCTATCGCCGGAACCTTTGTTGATGACGGCCGAGACCTTAAAAATCCGCGCGCTTCATGCTTCGCTGGGATTGGAAACGCCCACCGATGGTACGCCGGATGATTTTTTGCCGTTCGAGTTGGAGAGCTACGCCATCCTGTGTTCTCTGAAAGAAACCGCCGAACAACCGGAGGCGGTTGCCGCTGTCGATGAAGCGTTGTCCTGGCTGGTCACGGAACACTGGCGTCGCTGGCTGCCGCCTTTCCTCGATGCGGCGCTTTCCGACAACGCTTTGCCACCCATGTTGCGCGCTGTATTGACAGGATTCGGTGAGTGGGTCAATCAAACACTGGCCGACCCTTTCCCCGTCTCTCACGACCACAAAGGAGCCTCTCATGTCTGCGAAATCTCCGCCTGAAACCTGCTTGCCTGTCCCCGATCTGCCGGAAGCGTGCTGCCCGTCGCGGCGGCGGCTTTTGCAGGCGATGCTCGCCAGCGGTCTCGTTGTTACCTTGCCTGTCGGCAGTCTTCTGCGTCCGCTGTCCGCGCAAGCGGCGGTTCCATCCGGCGTTCTGTTCAAAGTCGGTGATTACCGGGTCTTCCGAAACGCCTGCCCGCGCAACTGTTACGATACGTGCAACCTGAAAACGTACGTCAAGGACGGCGTGATTCAGTTCGTCGAGGGCGCGCCGGAATCGACGTTCACGGATGGGGGATTGTGCGTCAAGGGCTATACCTATCCGCGCAAGGTTTACGAACCGAGCCGGATCAAATATCCGATGCTTCAGGAAAAACGCGGCAGCGGCAACTGGAAACGGATCAGTTGGGATGAGGCCGCCGACCGCATCGCCAAAAAAATTCTCGAAATCAAGGATAAAGACGGCTCGTTGCTGGGCTTGGCGCTGACCAAATATTCCGGCAATTTCGGCATCACCCATTACGGCATTGAGGGCTTCATGTCCTCGCTGGGCTATACCTCACGGCTCATCGGCACGCCGTGCTGGCCGGCGGGTATCGACGCGCAAAATTACGACTTCGGCGACATGGTGTGCAACGATCCCGAGGATTTGCCGAAAGCGAAGTACATCATTCTCTGGGGCGCCAACCCGGCATGGTGTTCGATGCACTCGATGAAATACTTGTACGAAGCGCAAAAAAACGGCGCGCGCCTTCTCGTGATCGATCCGGTGCTCACGCAGACCGCCGCGAAAGCCGACGAGTTCTGGCAGGTTCGCACCGCCGAAGACGGAGCGCTGGCGTTGGGTATGGCGCGTCACATTCTCGACCGCAAACTGGTGGATCAGAATTTCGTTCGCAACCATGCGATCGGTTTTGACGCCTTTGCCGACTATCTGCGCAAGAATGTGACCGTTGAATGGGCGGCGCAACGCAGCGGTATTCCGGCCGCCGACATTCGCCGCGTCGCCGAAGCATTCGCAAAAGCCAAACCGGCAACGGTCTGGATCGGCTACGGCATGCAGCGACACACCAACGGCGGCGCCAATGTGCGCGCCATTGACGCGCTGGTAGCGATGACCGGCAACATCGGCGTCCCCGGTGGCGGCGCCCGCTACGCGCATCTGGCGACCTGGGGCTTCAACTACCACGCGATGACCCAGAAACCTCCCGCCGGTTCCAAAGGCGTTCGCGGCCAAAGCGGGCCGAAGGGCGAGTTCGATTTCGCCGGAGCAAGCGCCGCCGAGTTTACCGACCGAACCATGAACATCAACAAAACCGCGCAGGAAATTCTGGACGCAACCGATCCGCCCGTCCGAATGTTGTGGTCGGCTTGCAAAAACCCGTTTGCGCAGGATTTTGATCGCGCGAAGCTGCTCAAAGCGTTCGAGAAACTGGAAATGGTCGTCTCGGTCGATTTATTCTTCACCGAAACCGTCAAATACTCGGACATCGTGCTGCCCGCAACGACGCCGTTTGAAGAATGGACGGTTAACGCATCGTATTGGCACTACTGGGTCGGTCTGAATGAGCAAGCGATCCCACCGATGCACGAGTGCAAATCCGACAACGAGATTCATGCGTTGATCTCGAAGCGGCTGAATGCGTTACGTCCGGGCTCGTGCACCTTCCCGCAAACCGCAGACAGCAAGGCGTGGATGGAAAAGGAATTCAATCAAGGCATCTACGATCTGCTCGGTATCAAACACTGGAGCGATTTGCAGAAAGGCCCGGCTAAAGCCAAACTCCAAAACAGTGCTTCCTGGGCAGACCGGAAATTCAAAACGCCTTCCGGCAAATACGAGTTCCAGTCAGAGCTGTGCGCGAAAAACGGTCATGCGGCGCTGCCAGTGTATAAAGCGGGAAGGAAAGCGACCGCGCCTTATCGCTTGCTCACCCCGCATACCAAATACGCCATCCATTCACAGTTCCTCAACATCGACTGGATGCTGCACCTTTCTTCCGAACCCTTTGCCTACATCCACCCCAAACTGGCCAAAGCCAAGGCCATCAAAGAAATGGATACGGTTCGCCTGACCAATGCCCTCGGCGCGTTGACGCTCAAAGCGAAGGTGACGACCAATGTGCCGGAAGACAGCGTGCTGGTTTATGAAGCCTGGTATCCGGCGCTGGATTTCAATGTACAAAACCTGGTTGACGATGAATCCGCCGATATGGGCGCCTTCAAAACAGGCGCGCCGGGCGTCGCCATTCACGACCAATTCGTCGATATCGTCAACGTTTCTTCCGGGAGCCGCTCATGAGCAAACGTCTTGCTTTCTTGGTTGACTCAGCCCGTTGCATCGGCTGTGAAACCTGTGCCATGGCCTGCAAGAATTACTACCAGCCATCGCAAGGCATTTTCTGGCGCAAAGTGTCGCCGCTCGCTGCGGAGCTTTACCCGCATCAGGAGCGGGCGTTTTATTCGCTTGCCTGCAACCACTGCAAAAATCCTGTATGCGCAGAGGTGTGTCCGGTAAAAGCCTATTCCATCCGCGCCGACGGCATCGTCGTCCACCTTCAGGAAAAATGTATCGGCTGCAAAAATTGCGTCAACAAGTGTCCCTACGGCGCACCGCAATTCAACGAGGAGAAGAAAAAAGCCGAAAAATGCAGCCTTTGTTATGAGCGGCTGGATGCGAAGCTTTCCCCCGTCTGCGTACAGTCTTGCCCCGTGGGCGCGTTGCGCCTGATCGACCTGAACACCTTTGGCGACAAAACCGCCGTCCAGTTTCCGGACGGCCACCCCAAAATGCCGCAGCTTGACCCGGGAACACGCTTCATTCCGCCGCGCAAACCGGCGACCGTTTTCTCATCGGCGCCTGCGGCGAAAGCAGGGGTCAGGAATTAGGTATCAGGAATCAGAAAAATCAACCGCAAAGAACGCAAACCTTTTAACCACGAAAGGGGCACGAAAGATACGAAAAACACGAAAGCGCAAACCCCTTCCCCCGCATGCGGGGGAGGGCGGGGATGGGGGTTTCAGCAAGCGTAGCCCGGATAAGCGAAGCGCCATCCGGGAATCAGAGGGCAGGGCGTAGGGAAAAGCGCGCTGGCGATGAACTCGTGTAGGAAGCGCCATCCGGGAATCAGAGGGCAGGGCGTAGGGGCGCGATTTATCGCGCCCTGTTTTGCCTCACGCGAAGGCGCGGAGACGCGGAAGCCGCGAAGAAGAATATTCCCCTCTCCCGCATGCAGGAGAGGGCGGGAATACGTTCCTGAATAACACTTCATTTGCCCAAGCTACCCGCTTTTATCTTTTCCCGAACCGCCGCGCCCCTGTTCTTCTTTTCCGCATGAGGCGCATGAATCTTCGCATAATTCTATGTTGAGAAGCCCAGCGTCTTCATGATCAAAACCCTCAAAAATCACGCCCAGATTTTCCGCCATCTTGTGCATGGATTTGATCTTGTATTCTCTACCGTACACCCGATCACTCATCAAGCATCCTACCGTAACGACCGCTCTTTCCTTCCCAAGAATTTTTTCTTTTCCTAAAGCCTGAATGGTGCAAACGCCGTTTGCCCTTATCTCTGCTTGATGGTTTACGAAAAGTCGCGGGATTCCCCACGTGTTTCCGACGACGACAGGCGGTTTCAGCAAGACATCTTTTTCTCTATCGGCGGCAGGGTATTCTTGAAAAATCACGCCTTTCTCTAATTTGAGCTTCCATCTATTTATGAACGTGTTTTCTTCTTCAAGGACGGGCTGTTCTTCAAAAAGTTCCCCCAGGTCAGGGACAAAAAGTCTGGCCTCGACGTGGGCTTCATTGGGCGAAACGATTTTTATTTCCTGCTCTTGCTTCCGGTCTTTGCCCCAAAGGCCGTAAACACAAAAATCCAGCTTTATGTTTTCCGCCGGAAAGAAAATAGCGACCTCTTTTAAAATAGCGACCTTCCCCGTTTTTTCAGTGGCGTCAGGAGCGCAGCCCAGAAGGAAAACAGAAAACAAAACAACCCATTTTTTCATGACATTTCCTCAATCTCTGCTATTTCTACCGACACGATCACATCGCCTTCTTTCACGGTATCCCCAGCGTTGACCAGCACCTCGACCACGGTGCCGGCGTAAGGCGACGGAATATCGAGCGAAATCTTGTCGGTTTCAATCACGATCAAGGTGTCATCATGCGTCACGGTGCTGCCCACCGCCACATCGACGCTGCTGACCCGCAATTCGCCGGTCGCGCAGTTCCCGCAGCTTTCCCAGCAGGCCGGCGCTTTCGGAATACGGATTTCTTTCAGTTCGGGCATTTCAAAACTTTCTTTTTTGCGACTATACCTGATCCGTCCGCATGCGGGAGAGGGGAGCATTTTTCTTCGCTGCTCCGCGTCTCCGCGCGAGAGGATGTTTTTCTGATTCCTGACTCCTGATTCCTGACCTCTGATTCCTGACTCCTGATTCCTGATCCCCGGATGGCGCTTCGCTTATCCGGGCTACGCACCGCACAAGCATGTTGTCATTCCCGCGGAGCAAGACCCTCGGGAATGACGCGGTTCTGACATCTGACATCTGACATCTGACCTCTGACATCTGACATCTGCCCTCTGATCCCTGACTGCCAGTAGGGTTTTTTCTTTGCGCTGTTTGCTTTATGATTACAGGTCGAGGTTGGCTTATCCTTGGCCGTCGTCGCCTCGAACCCCCACAAGGGATGTCCTCTGCCACGCGACCCTGCGTCATCCGGCGGGAACCGGTTTTTCATCTTAAACCCTGACCCGATCCGTTTTGTCTGAAACTCTTGTTGCGTTCGCGTATCGCGAGCGCTTGCTTAAGGAAAGAAACAATGTCGCACGATACTGGCTTGATTTTGGCTGCGCCCACTCGGAGCGAAGCCGAGAAGGAGATTCTGACCCAGGACGCTTTGACGTTTTTGGGCGAATTGGTGAAACGTTTCACGCCGACGCGCAATGCGTTACTGGCGGAGCGCCGCGTTTGGCAGGAGAAAATCGACGCGGGCGCGTTGCCGGATTTTCTGCCTGAGACGGCGAACATTCGCAACAGCGACTGGAAGATTCGCGGTGTGCCGGACGATTTGATGGATCGTCGCGTCGAGATCACCGGCCCGGTCGATCGCAAGATGGTGATCAATGCGTTGAACGCCAACGTTAAGGTGTTCATGGCCGACTTCGAGGATTCTCTCGCGCCCGCCTGGGACAAGGTGATCGAAGGACAGATCAATCTGCGCGACGCGGTCAACGGCACGATCACGTACACCGATCCGCAGAGCGGAAAAAATTACGCGCTGAAAGAAAAGACGGCGGTGTTGATCTGCCGCGTGCGCGGTTTGCATCTGCCGGAAAAACATGTGTTGTGGCAAGGCGCGCCGATTCCGGGCGGGCTGTTTGATTTCGCGCTGTATTTTCATCTCAACCATCGCCGCCTTCTCGACAAAGGCAGCGGCCCGTATTTCTATCTGCCGAAAATGCAGTCGTACAAGGAAGCGGCCTGGTGGGGCGAGATTTTCAGTTTCGCCGAAGACCGTTACGGTTTGCCGCGCGGCACGATCAAGGCGACGGCGTTGATCGAAACCTTGCCCGCCGTTTTCCAGATGGACGAAATTCTGTATCACATGCGCGACCACCTCGTCGGGCTGAATTGCGGTCGCTGGGATTACATTTTCAGCTATATCAAAACGCTGAAGAACCATCCCGATCGTGTGCTGCCTGATCGTCAAGCGGTGACGATGGAAAAACCGTTCCTCAGCGCCTATTCGAAGTTGCTGATCAAAACCTGTCACCGTCGCGGCGCTTTTGCGATGGGCGGGATGTCGGCGTTCATTCCGAGCAAGGACGCCGCCCGCAACGCTGAGGTGGCCGAGAAGGTTCGCGCCGACAAGGAACGCGAAGCCGGTAACGGCCATGACGGCACCTGGATCGCGCATCCGGGTCTGGCCGAAGTTGTGCTTCCGGTGTTCGACCGTATTCTCGGCGCGCGCCGCAACCAACTGGATGTGTTGCGCGAAAACGATCCGCCGACCACCGCCGCCGATCTGCTGGCGCCGTGTTCCGGCGAACGCACCGACGCGGGCATGCGCGCGAACATCCGCGTCGCGCTACAATATCTCGAAGCATGGATTTCCGGCAATGGCTGCGTCCCGATTTACGGCTTGATGGAAGACGCGGCCACGGCCGAGATTTCGCGCACGTCGATCTGGCAGTGGATTCGTCACCGAAAAACGCTCGACAACGGCGAGCAGGTGACGCCGGCACTGTTCGAGAAAATGCTGGCGGAAGAAACCGCGGTGGTTCGCAAGGAACTGGGCGACGCCCGTTTCAACGAAGGCCGCTTCAACGACGCCGCCGCTTTGTTGCACCGCATCACCACGCAGGATGAATTGGTCGACTTCCTGACGTTGCCTGGCTATGAGCTTTTGGTTTGACCGTTTGTTTTTTTTTTAATTTTCAACGATAAAAAGGAGCATCAAAATGTCGCTATCCCGTAATGAACAAATCAAGGAACTGGAAAAAAGCTGGCAGCAGCCGCGTTGGAAGGGCATCACCCGCCCGTACAGCGCCGCCGACGTCGTCGCGCTGCGCGGTTCCATCGTTCCCGAATGCACGCTGGCGCGCCGCGCCGCGGACAAACTGTGGTCGCTGATCAACGGTAGCGCCAAAAAAGGTTACGTCAACTGTCTCGGCGCACTGACCGGCGGTCAGGCGATGCAACAAGCCAAAGCCGGTATCGAAGCGATTTATCTCTCCGGCTGGCAAGTCGCCGCTGACGCCAACCTCGCCAGCGCGATGTACCCCGACCAATCGCTGTACCCGGCCAACTCGGTGCCGGCCATCGTCCAGCGCATCAACAATTCCTTCCGTCGCGCCGACCAGATTCAGTGGGCGAACGGCATCGGCCCCGGCGACAAGGGCTTCGTTGATTTCTTCATTCCGATCGTTGCGGACGCTGAAGCCGGATTCGGCGGCGTACTCAACGCCTTCGAACTGATGAAAGCGATGATCGAAGCGGGCGCTGGCGGCGTTCACTTTGAAGACCAGCTCGCATCGGTCAAGAAATGCGGCCACATGGGCGGCAAAGTATTGGTGCCGACGCAGGAAGCCGTGCAGAAACTGGTTGCCGCGCGCTTTGCGGCTGACGTGATGGGCGTGCCGACGCTGGTGATCGCGCGCACCGACGCCGACGCTGCCGATCTGCTGACCTCGGATTACGACGCCAACGACAAACCGTTCGTCACCGGCGAGCGCACACCGGAAGGCTTCTACCGCACCCGTGCCGGTATCGAGCAGGCGATCAGCCGTGGTCTGGCTTACGCGCCGTACGCCGACATGGTGTGGTGCGAAACCTCGACGCCGGATCTGTCGGTCGCCAAACAATTTGCCGATGCGATCCACGCCAAATTCCCGGGCAAACTGCTGGCGTACAACTGCTCGCCGTCGTTCAACTGGAAGAAGAACCTCGACGATGCCACCATCGCCAAGTTCCAGGACGAACTGTCGAAGATGGGTTTCAAGTACCAATTCATCACGCTCGCGGGCATCCACAGCATGTGGTACAACATGTTCGATCTGGCGCACGCTTACGCGCAAGGAAACGGAATGAAGCACTACGTCGAGAAAGTGCAGGAGCCGGAATTCGCTGCCGCCTCGAGGGGTTACACCTTCGTCGCGCACCAGCAGGAAGTCGGCACCGGCTATTTCGACAAAGTCACCACCGTGATTCAGGGTGGCGCTTCGTCGGTAACCGCGCTGACCGGCTCGACCGAAGAATCGCAGTTCTGATTCTTTTCCTCCCCTCTCCCCTTGTGGGAGAGGGGCCGGGGGAGAGGGGGCAACCCCCCGGCCTTCGGCCACCCCCTTTGGAAAAGGGGCTTTCCAAGCAAGGGCGGGTTTGAAACCCGCCCCTACGAAATCTGATACCTGACCTCTGACATCTGACATCTGCCCCCTGAACATGGAATCCGCCATCGCCCTGTCTTCCGGCGCCGCCGCTTCTGCCGACATGGAGACGCTGGTCGCGCACACCATTCTGCAAGGCTTCGATGCGCAGTATGGCCGCTTTCTCGAAATCACTGCTGGCGCCCAGCAACGTTTTGAAAACGCCGACTGGCACGCCGTGCAGTCCGCGATGAAACACCGGATTCATTTGTACGATCACCATGTCGGTCTGTCGGTGGAACTGATCCGGCGAATGGTCGGCGACTTGTGCTACGACGCGGGTTTTCTGTCGCGCGTCAAAGACCATTACACAACCCTGCTGCCGAATTATCCGCGTCTCGAAATCGCCGAGAGTTTTTTCAATTCGGTTTACTGCCGTTTGTTCAAACACCGCAACCTGTCGCCGGACAAAATGTTCGTGTTCAGCTCGCAACCCGAACACCGCCGACGCGATTTGCCGCGTCCGATTTCGCTCAACTTCCCGCTGGCGTCGGGCGTTGAAGATCGCTTGCGCGTGATTCTGCGCAACTCGCCGCTGCGCCTGCCCTGGGAAGACCTGCCGCGCGACATCGCCGACATTGCCAAAGCCCTCGAAAGCCGTTTCGGTCAGGCAGCGTTGAAAGAAGGCGCCCTCGAAATCTACAACGAAGTGTTTTACCGCAACAAATCCGCCTGGATCGTCGGCAAGCTGCGGTTGTCTGACGGACTGCATCCTTTCCTGCTGCCGATTTGCCGCACCGCTTCCGGCGAAATTTTCGTCGATGCCTGTCTCACCGAATTCAGCGACGCCAGCATCGTCTTCAGCTTCAACCGCGCCTACTTCATGGTCTATGCGCCGCTGCCTGCCGCCACCGTCGAATGGCTGCGCGAAATACTTCCGCACAAAACCACCGCCGAACTGTACAACACCATCGGCTGTCAGAAACACGGCAAGACCGAGTACTACCGCGAATACCTGCGCCACCTGGAACAAACCGACGACCAATTCATCATCGCGCCGGGAACCCGCGGGATGGTGATGCTGGTGTTCACACTGCCCTCCTACGATGTCGTGTTCAAAGTCATCAAAGATCGCTTTGCGCCGCAGAAAAACGTCGATGCCGACCGTGTGCGCGAATGCTACCAACTCGTCAAAGAACACGATCGCGTCGGTCGCATGGCCGACACCCAGGAATACGAAAACTTCGCGATCAAAAAAAGCCGGATCAGCGATGCGCTGATGGCCGAACTGCAACGCGAAATACCGGAAAAACTCGACGACCTGGGCGACAGCCTTTCCATCCGTCACCTTTACATCGAACAGCGGATGACCCCGCTCAACCTTTACCTCGATCAAGTCGATGAAGCCGCACGCGCAGAAATCATCGACGATTACGGCATCGCCATCCGCCAACTGGCGACCGCCAACATCTTCCCGGGCGACATGCTGCTCAAAAATTTCGGCGTCACCAAAAACAAGCGCGTCGTGTTCTACGATTACGACGAAATCCGCTACATGACCGAAATGAACTTCCGCACCATCCCGCCGCCGCGTTACCCCGAAGACGAATTTGCCGGTGAACCCTGGTACAGCGTTGCCGAAAACGACGTGTTCCCTGAAGAATTCCGGCAATTTCTTTTCAGCGACGACGCCTTGCGGAAAGCGTTCGAAAAACACCACGAAGACATCTTCCAGGCCGACTACTGGAAACGTTTGCAACAACGCATCCGCGAAGGCGCGCTCGAAGATTTCTTTGCTTATCGGCGAACGCAGCGGTTTCGGCAGCGGTAGGACAAGGATCAGAGCGTAGCCTGGACAAGCCGCGCAGCGGCGCAGTCCGGGAATCAAGGATCAGAAAAACCTTTTCACCACAAAGAACGCAAAGAAACGCATAGAGCGCAAAGAAGAATTCTCACGCGGAGACGCGTAGGTCGGCGGTGAATCGCGGTAGGGACGCTCATTACTGAGCGCCCCCCCGCACAGAGAACCGTACGTGCCCAATTAAGGCATACGGCTCCCACCTTGGGTGAGTAACGGCAAAATGCTGCAATTTGCCGTATGCGTTCCAGCGCCTGTGTCACACTTCCCCGGCTCTGTGTCCGGCGCGTGCTTTGCTGCAACGCATTCCCCTTGGCCTCTGCCCTTCGCTCC
>WQTW01000021.1 GCA_009786085.1 Pseudomonadota bacterium
CCCTTGCAGGGCTGGGGGAGTGTTGGATGTTCGCTTTCCGCCGGTTTCGCTCGCGATGCTCGCTCCACCGACGGTTACTCATATCACGCCCCTTCGGGGCTGCTTTCCTGCTTGTGTAGATACCTATACCTTCAAGGGAAGGGTTTGGGTGGGGGTCTCTGGATTCTGCGACTTCGCGCAGAGTGAATGTGCGGGCGAGACGCCCGCGCTCCATTTTTTTTCACTGTGCGCTGTGCCGCTTGCTTTGCCATTGGTTCATCGCCTGTCCCAGTGTATCGCTTTGCGGGTATCGCGTCTGCACTTGCGCGGCCAGCACCACCAGCAGAACAGTAATCAACAGCGCGGGCAACCAAGTGCGTCGGAGCAACACCTGCCACCAGCGACCCACGATGATGTTGGGACCAAATGCACGGCGCACCACTACGCCGGCAAACGCCACCTCAAACGCAACTTCCAGCAGAGCGGCAAAGCCACCGAAGACGCTCAGTAGCACAACACCGAACAGCGCCGCTAAAAACATTGCCAGCGCAATCAGGCAGCCTTCACCGTCAACAACCGGAAAATGGGCAGCGTCAGCGAGGTCAACAAGGTCGGATCGTGCCGCTGGCTCCGTACGTTGAAATTCTGCCCACACGCGCATGGCAGCAAAAAAGACGGCATACGCGACAATAGCTGATAGCGCATAGCGTAGCGCCATGTCGGTGATGTGTCCCCAATGCAGTAGCAAGGCACTGGCACCCCAGCCCGCGAGACAAGTGGCGGTGAATACCAGCGCTACACCGATAGCAGATACCCGGTACTCTCGCGTCTGTACAAACTGCCGCCGCGCAATCAGGTAATCTTTCCAACCCCAGTCATTCACTGTGTTTGATCCTAACGCGGCTTCTGATTCCTGATCCCTGATACCCGATCCCTGAAACTTATTCCGCCAACGAAAAACGGATCGTCCCGCGACTGTCGATGTGTCGAATCGCTTCGTTGAGCAACCAGAGATGATTCAGATGGGCGATGGTTTCGCTGATCGCAAAGAAGCGCTGGTGCACGTCAAGCTCGCGGCGAAAGAGTTGGGGAAGGACTTCGGCGGCAGACAGCGGATGCGGCGCCAGAAGCAAAGTCTCTCGCAAATCATTCAACTGTTCCTCGTGATGTTCGAGCAGTTGCGCAATCCGCTCGCTGATCCCGTAGAACGGCAAGCCGTGCGACGGCAACACCAGTGTGTTGTCGGGCAACGCAGCCATCGCGTCCAGCGAATCGAGGAAATGCGCCAGCGGATCGGATTCCGGTTCGAACGCCCAGATGCTGATGTGTGTGCTGATTTTGGGGAGCAACATGTCGCCGGAAATGAATACTTGCTTCGTCGGCGTGTAAAGCGAAACATGTTCCGGCGTATGACCGTGACCGATGATGACTTGCCAGGGGATGGTGTCGATGTCGATGGTGCTGCCGAAATCTTTGTTGAGCCGATGGTAACGGGCAGGCAGACCGGAAATCCCGGCCTGATAGAAGCCGGCCTGCGCCGCGAAAGCGTCGAGATGCGCGGGGTCGGTGCCGTGAGCGCGAAACAGCGCGATGTTTGCCTCCGCAGTAAACGACGGGCAGGAATGAAAGATGGCGTGCGCCATCAGAAATTCAGGGGCGGTCATCGACAACGGGCAGGCGAAACGCTGCATGAGCCAGTCGGCGTTGCCCAGATGGTCGGGGTGGTGGTGGGTCACCAGAATGCGGGTGATGGGCAGATCGCGCAGGGTGGTGCGGATGTGTTGTTCCCATAGCGCGCGTGTCGTTTTATTGCCGTAGCCGCAGTCAACCAACACATAGCCATCGGTATCCCGCAGCAACCACAGATTGATGTGATCCAGCGCAAACGGCAACGGCATGCGCAGCCACAGGACATCCGGCGCGACTTCCAGGACGGCGCCGGGGGCGGGTGGTAGGGCGAAAGGGTACTTCAGCATGGTCGGTCAGGGGACACTTCAAGTAGCTATTCTAACAACAGATGAATCGATTGTTGGAACAATGTTGCATGGGCGGCGGTTTTGTTTCTATGGCCAGAAAAGGGGCGATTATTTCCTCCCGTAGGCGGAATCGTGGTCGGGGTCGAAGGTCAGCACGACCAGAAAGTCCTGTTTTCTGTAAGCGACGGCTCGACAGGATCGGCTGATCCTGAACGTGTAAAGGGCATCGACACCTTGCGGAGGCGTGAGGCTGTAAATTTTTTCCCACTTGAGGCCGCGGTCTTTGTAAACCTGCGTCCAGGACATCTGCGACAGCTTTTCAATCGCCTTTTTGACCTGCTCCTGCACCGTTTTTTCAGCCTCCTGGAAGGCTTCAATAAACCCGGGGCTGCTCAGATCAAGTCTTACGCGATCTTCCATCTTGCAGCTTCTCCAGATAGGCTACCGGGTTCTCCGTTTCTTTCGGCGCATGGGATTTTGCCCAATCCAGCGATTTTTTGAGGCGGGTTTGAAGCGCTTCTTCATGAAGCCAACGTTCATTGTCGGGAACAACCTGCGCGGTACGTATCAACCATACGCCTTCATCTTGCGCCTCAATCAGCACCTGCCTTCCGGCAAATTGTTTGCCCAAAGAAATCTGCCCGCTGGCGCCGATGACCTTGACGGTTGTTTTGAAATCGAGGGTATTCGCTTGCCTCATGGTTTTGCCTCATGGTTGGTTTCTGGCTGTTTGTTCAACAGCCTATCAGTTTTCATGCAATAGTGCAATCATGCAATCATGCAGATTAGGCTCAATGCTTCGTTCGCCCTAAAAACCGGTTGCAAACGAGAATGATTCTCAGTTAATATAATCTTATCCCAGTTAGAGCGTTTCTTGCTTGGTCATGCACAGCGCGAATAAAAGTGAAAAGAGTAAATTTTCCTGGATCCTCGCTTTCGCGGGGATGACGCCGGAGAAGGTCGCGTTTTCCCCGTCATTCCTGCGGAAGCGCCTTGCTGTCCGGAATAATTTTATGTGCACAGTTCGTTCTGAGCGGTTGGGCTTTTCGTTCCCCTCTCCCGCTTGCGGGAGAGGGCTGTGCCCTATTGATTTGATAGGGAAAACGGCTTCTTTTTTTTCCCTCTCCCCCACCCCTCTCCCGCAAGCGGGAGAGGGGAACTGGCGGCCAAACCTCCACCGCTCTAAAACCGCCCTCAACGCGCCCGGAGTTCTGCGATGCCCGTAACAACGCTGGATTGTCTGCCGTTCGGCCAGCAGGCGCTCATCACGCATTTGACGGAGCGCGCGACGCCGTTTCGGCACAAGTTGCTGGCGATGGGGATCACGCCCGGTTGTTCTCTGCGGGTGATCCGCGTTGCGCCGCTCGGCGATCCGATGGAAATCGAGATTCGCGGTTTTCATTTGTGCCTGCGCCGCTCGGAGGCCGCGACGATTGCGGTGGAGGTGTGCTCCTCATGAGCCATTACCATCATTTGCACGAGCGCCAGATTGCGCTGATCGGCAATCCCAACTGCGGCAAAACGACTTTGTTCAATGCGCTGACCGGTTCGCGTCAGCGCGTCGGCAACTGGCCGGGGGTGACGGTCGAACGCAAAACCGGCGCTTATCGTCACAACGGCAACAAGGTGCATGTGATTGATCTGCCCGGCACTTACGCGATTGAAAGTTCCGCCGCCGGTGTTTCGCAGGACGAATGGATCGCGCGGAATTTTGTGCTGAATGAACCCGTTCCGTTGATCGTCAATATTGTCGATGCGACGAATCTTCAGCGCAATCTTTATCTGACCTTTCAACTGCTCGATCTGCATCGTCCGATGATCGTTGTGTTGAACATGATCGACGCGGTGCGCAACAGCGGCGAGGTGATTGATATTGCGCGCTTGCAGGAGCAATTGGGCTGTCCGGTGGTGGGCATTTCCGCCGCTCGCGGTGAGGGCATCGAGGCGTTGCTGCAAACCATCGACACGATGATGCAGCAGAAAACCCTGCCGCAGCCCAGATTGGCAACATTGGGTGAGAAGCAGGAAGCGGTTCTGGCGAAGATGCTGGAAGCGACGCTCCCGGAAAGTCCGTTGCGGACGATGACGCGCCGACAGTTGCTGGACACGCTGTTGGGAGGTTACCAAACGGAGCATAAAACCGGGAACGAAGCCGAAACGCTGGACGAGTTCAGCGAACAGGCGTTGACTCGCGCCCGTCAGGATTTGGCGGGCTGGTGCAGCGGTGAAGTCGATATCGCGTTGGCCAGCGCGCGCTACGACGTGATTGACGCGCTCAGTCGTGACGTGATCGCGCGGCCACGGCAGGCGAGCACATCGACAACAGCGACGATTGATCGTTGGGCGTTGGGGCGGTTCACCGGTATCCCGTTCTTTCTTCTGGCGATGTATTTGATGTTCCTTTTCGCCATCGGGCTGGGTTCGGCATTCATTGATTTTTTCGACATCTTGTTCGGCGCGGTTCTGGTCGATGGTTCCCAACATCTTCTGGAAAACATGGGTGTGCCGAACTGGCTGAATGTGATCCTGTCGAACGGTTTGGGCGGCGGCATTCAGACCGTAGCGACCTTCGTGCCGGTGATTGCGGCGCTGTTTTTCTGTCTGTCGTTCCTCGAAGATTCCGGCTATCTGGCGCGAGCGGCGATGGTGGTCGATCGTGGCATGCGCGTCATCGGCTTGCCGGGTAAAGCGTTTGTGCCGATGTTGGTCGGCTTCGGTTGCAACGTGCCGGCGATCATGAGCACGCGCACGCTGGAAAGTTCGCGTGATCGCTTGATGTCCATCATGATGATTCCGTTCATGTCGTGCGGCGCGCGTTTGCCGGTGTATGTGCTGCTCGTGGCGGTGTTTTTTCCGACGAACGGGCAGAACGTCGTTTTTGCGCTCTACCTCGGCGGCGTCGCCATTGCGGTCTTGACGGGGCTTGTGTTGAAACACACCTTGTTGCCGGGCGTGGCCGTGCCGTTTATTATGGAATTGCCGCCGTACCGCTTGCCGACCGTGCGCAACATGCTGATGCTGACCTGGGAACGGTTGAAGGGCTTCATCATCCACGCGGGCAAAGCGATCATCTTGATGGTGATGGTGCTGAGTTTCCTTAACTCGCTTGGCGCCGACGGCAGCTTCGGCAACGAAAACACCGAAAAATCCGTGCTTTCCAATATCGGTCGAACCATGACCCCCGCTTTTGCGCCAATGGGAATTGAAGAAGAAAACTGGCCTGCGGCGGTTGGCATCTTCAGCGGTCTCTTCGCCAAAGAAGTCATCATCGGCTCGTTGAATGCCCTGTATTCACAGAGGGGCACGTCGCCGGATGAAGAAGCAGATGGCACGAATGAAAAGAGCGCTTATCGCCCGCTGGAAGGCGTCAAGGAAGCGTTTGCCACCATCCCCGAAAATCTCAAGAGCGCCGTCACAAGCATCGTCGATCCGTTCGGCAGGGTTTCCACGCTGGACGATCTCGACGCCATCAGTGAAGATCAGGGAATAGAGCAAGCGGCCATCAGCCAGATACACGCTGCGTTCGGCACGAAAGCGGCGGCGCTGGCGTTCCTGATTTTTGTCCTTTTATATACGCCGTGCGTCGCGGCGCTGGGCGCGATCTACCGCGAAGCGGGCGCCAAATGGATGGCGCTGACTGCGGGCTGGTCGTTTGCGCTCGCGTGGATCTGCGCGACAGGGTTCTACCAGCTCTCCTTGCTTGGAAGCTCGCCCGCCAGCGCCGGAGCCTGGTTGCTTGGTTTGGCGACAACGCTTGTCGCTCTGTTTTTTGTTTTGCGGCTTGCCCCCTTTTCAAAGGGGGTGCCGCCGAAGGCGGCGGGGGTTTGTCCTGACCACCCTCCCCCCTCGCGGAAGAGCGGCGTAAGAGAGGAAGAAAAATGATTCTGATGAAACTACGCGATTACCTGAAAGAAAAACACACCGCCAGCCTGAGCGATGTAGCGCGGCATTTCGATATTCCCGAAAGCGCTGTGCAGAACATGCTTGAGCATTGGGTGCAAAAAGGGCAAGTGACGGTTGGATACGCGACCGTCGATGCTGGCGCTTCGTGCAGCAGCGGTTGTGGTGGATGCAGTGTTGGAAAAAGCGTTGAAAAAAACAAAACGCACTGCGGTGCTTCTTCGATGGTTTACCATTGGCGAAACAGTTCGTAGGTCGTGGTGAGCGGCCTTTAGCCGCGAGCAAAGCGTGGCGGGAACCGCGACAAAACAACGCGGGAACTGTCCTGTTAAACCCTCCCCTTCAAGGGGAGGGTTTGGGTGGGGATGGGGCTCTGCTCGCTAGGATTTCACTTTGTTCCATCCCAGCCGGCACTGAGGCAAACCTCAGTTTTGTTAGCCGATCCTTCCCTGGAGCTTGTGTGAGCGATTTTTCCATCCTGCGGCACTTTTCGAAGTGACATACTGCACCTCCAGATCTGCTGAAGATTTTACAAATTCAATTTCTTCTCCAGAAGATTTGTCAAAGTACCAAATATAGTCGCTGTCTCTCGCCTCGGTTTTATTTTCTGTAACATAAACACAGAGATCAGGTGCGGACGTAACAATCTTAACTTTAATTCCACGTCGTCCCTCTTTAAGAATAGCCATAAAAATTCCTTACGTAAGAGTTCGCCTACTCTTTTCGGTTTTCGGCTTGGCCGTTTCGGTTTTCGCGTGCTGCGACTTTCTCGAAATCGTTTAGTTTGTGCATTTTGCTCAATAAATTGTTCTTGATTTTTTCGTAGTCATACTCCGGAAAAAGAGTCTCCCAGACCATGAGAGTACCGTTTACTTCAACCCACGAGCCTTTCTTCTCCGCAAATCTTCCCTTCTTGTTTGCTCCAAAAAAATCCTCTGCCTTTTCTTGAGTTTTTTCATCTTTTGATGTGTAAGCATAGACACGGATTCGTGGATCAATCTCAATCAAACCTTCTTTCTCCGACAAAAAAACAGTTACGGCGGAAAGCTCGTGCCAATGCTCAAGACTGTAGTGCAAAGCAGGCCCGCTGTCCCAATTGGCTCTCTTTGTAAGGACTCTGCTTTGATTCATTGCGGCTGCAATATCTATTCTAAGTCGCCTTGAAAGGTCATCAATGAAGCTGTTTCGCAAATCAGTGGCTTGCCGAAGGCTCATAAAGTTTTTCTGCACAAATTCGTCTCTGGCCTTGTTCTCTTTACAATCTTCCATCGCAATATCCTTCAGGTGAGAAATAAAATCCTGAAAAAAAACACTCCACTTTTTGTCCGGCGTATATATTTCCCCGATGAGTTGTCCCTTGTCGAATTTTTTCTCCAGATTTTCGATGAGTTCTTTGTACGTCAAAGACCGCCAAGGTTCTTCCACGATTTTTCGCTCGGGTGCGAGTACCAGACACAATATTTCCTTGTCGACATACCTTTTTTCAGCATGTCTTTTGTAATTTGATAAATCGTTGCCCAGAGCATGAAAAATCTTATTTTCGACCACAAGAACCCAAGCCTCTGAAACAAGCAAAAGGTCAATGCGGAGTCCTTCGTCCGTTACAACTTCACGCTCCGCTTTGACCGTCGATATCGGCACCTTATGATCAAAAGCGGAAAGAAATACTTCTGCGATCAAAGAACCTAGACCATGCTTTTCTTCGGTATCCGCAAAAAATGCTAATAAGTCTGTTATCGGGTTTTCATAGTGGCCGCGAGCACCGACAGCGAAAATATTTTTCTCTTTCAAAGAGATGGTATAAGGTCGCATCTCCTTCAAGAGGAAGGCAATTTTTGGGTACTGGGTGTTTTCTTTTTCCATATCATTTTTCTACGGCAAAGCGTCATGCCGTTGAACTTCCTGCCTTTCTCCTTGGCTAGTATTGGCTGAAATTATTATTTCGACATAAACCTTCGGCACCAAAAGCTTCGGAATGGGCTTTGCCGGGCGTTGCATCCTTACCCCTTGATTTTTAAAGATTAAATCTAAATGCAGGAACTATTCAAGCTAGGAGAGAAATCTTCTGGGCGATAGTAGATTATTATTTCTATGAAGTCTGTCGTTTATATTCCGTGGATTCATGGTCTCTTAACGATAGATGCTATCAGTCTTATGGAAAAAGGACTGATAGCCGTCAAGCAAAGGCTGGCCCGGAACATTGTGTCCCGGCGAAAGGCTTTGCGGTTGTCGCAGGAGCAGCTTGCGTTGCAAGCGGAGGTGGATCGGACGTATATCAGTCAAATCGAGCGGGCGGTCGGCAATCCTTCGTTGCTGGTTTTGCACAAGGTGGCGGAGGTGTTGGAGGTTGATGTGGTTGCGTTGTTGATGTCTGATGGTGAAAAAGGCAGGGGGTGAGGCTGGAGCGCTTTGGTTAATTGGACACGGCAAACAACCCCATCCCCACCCTAACCCACTCCTTGAAGGGGAAGGAACAAAGCAGCAAGCGAAGCAAGCGTAGGGTGGATAAGGCCGGAGGCCGCAATCCACCGTATCTCTTGGGCGCGAAGCGTAGCAAGCCACGCAATGAATACGGCGTCTCACATTGGATTGTGTCAATGGTGGATTGCGCCGCTGCGCGGCTTATCCACCCTACGCTTGCTGATTCCTGCTCTCTTCTCCCAGCCCGCTCCTGTTTTGTTTTTGCTACTGCACGGAATTAACCTATTTGACAAATTTACCAATTAGGTTATTATTGCTTTCTATGGAAAAACGTACGCCTCACTGCAAGTTGTCGATTATTAAAACGTTGATAGAAGCAGGTCAGGTCAGAGCCACTGCCAGCGCCTATAACGGAGCGCGTGGCCTTGGCATCAACAATCTGGACGAAATGTGTGCTGTTGTTTTGGCGCTTACGCCTCGTGACTTCTACAAGAGCATGACGACTGCTGCTGATCATCGTGTTTGGCAGGATGTGTACCACGCCAAGATAGCAAGCGGCAAAGAGGTGTACTTGAAGCTGACGGTTGTTGAAGATGTGTTAATCGTGTCTTTTAAGGAGTTATGAAATGAAATGCCCATGCTGCGGCGCGGCGGAATTGATCCACGACACGCGCGACGTGCCTTATACCTACAAGAGCGAAAACACGACCATTCCAGCGGTGACGGGCGACTTTTGCCCTGCTTGCGGGGAAATCATCTTGGACCGTGAACATGGGGATCGTTACAGTGAGTTGGTGGGGTTGTTTCAGCGTCAAGTGAACGCCGCTTACGTTGATCCCAACTATATCGCCAGGGTGCGCAAAAAGCTCGATCTTGACCAGCGCGAAGCGGCGGAACTGTTTGGCGGTGGTGTCAATGCTTTTTCGCGTTACGAAAACGGTAAAACCAAGCCGCCTTTGGCGTTGGTTAAATTGCTCAAGTTGCTGGAGCGGCATCCTGATTTGTTGAAAGAAATCAGGGCGGTTTGAGTGTTGGTCGAATTCTAAACATGGCGATGATTTTCAGCGGGAAGGAAAGAGAATGATTGTTCTGGTGACGGGTGCGAGCGCGGGGTTTGGTTGGGCGATTGCCCGGCGGTTTGTTCGGGAAGGCCACAAGGTGGTCGCTCTTGGGCGGCGGGTTGAAAGGCTCGAAGCGTTACGCCAGGAATTGGGCGAGGCGTTGTTGCCGTTGACGCTCGATGTGAGGCAGCGAGCGAGCGTGGAGAAGGCGTTATCGACGTTGCCCGCAGCGTTCAGCGACATCGACGTGCTGGTCAACAACGCCGGGCTGGCGCTGGGAATGGAAGGTTTTGACAAGGCGTCGGTGGACGATTGGGAGCGGATGGTCGATACCAATATCAAGGGGTTGTTGTATTGCACGCGCACGTTATTGCCCGGCATGGTGGCGCGTCGGCGTGGTCATGTGATCAATATCGGCTCGACGGCGGGCGAGTGGCCGTATCCGGGCGGGAATGTTTATGGCGCGACCAAGGCGTTCGTTCATCAACTGAGCAACAATCTTCGGGCGGATCTGTTGGGCACGCCGGTGCGCGTGACCAGTATCGAGCCGGGGATGTGCGGCGGCACGGAGTTTTCGCAGGTGCGTTTTCACTGCGACGAGGAGAAGGCGGCGGCGGTGTATCAGGGGGTGCAACCGTTGACGGCGGACGACGTTGCCGAAGCGGTGTTCTGGGCGGCCACGCTGCCGGAGCACGTCAATATCAACACGATACAGATGATGCCGGTGTCTCAGGCGTATGGGCCGATGGCGATTCATCGCTGTCAGATGTCAGATGCCAGATGACAGAGGTCAGAGGTCAGATTCCCCTCTCCCCCACCCCTCTCCCGCAAGCGGGAGAGGGGAACCAGGTACCAAAGGCCAAGGATTTTCTGACATCTGACATCTGATTCCTGACTTCTGGCCTCTGGCCTCTGCCTCCCGCAGTGGTAAACTATGGCGTTTTTTTACAGTGCCCGTTTCCGTTTCAAACCCAACATTTTGTCAGAGGATTTATGCCGAACATCGAACAATTTTTATCTCGCACGCCGCCGGCTGCCGACGGTTTTTTCGGGGAATACGGCGGGCAGTTCGTGCCCGATGTGTTGAAACCGGCGCTCAACGAATTGGCCGAAACCTTTGAGCGCTATCGCGCCGATCCGGAATTCATCCGTGAGTTCACGACGCTGCTGAAACACTATTCGGGGCGTCCGACGCCGGTGTTTCATTGCGCGAATCTGAGCCGTTATCTCGGCGGCGCGCAGGTCTATCTGAAACGGGAGGACTTGAACCATCTCGGCGCGCACAAGATCAACAACACGGTCGGGCAGATTCTGCTGGCGAAGCGAATGGGCAAGAAGCGCATCATCGCCGAGACCGGCGCCGGACAGCATGGCGTGGCGACGGCGGCAACGGCGGCGCTGATGGGCATGGAGTGCTGCATTTACATGGGCGAAGTCGATATCGAGCGGCAGAAACTCAATGTTTTCCGGATGCAGATGATGGGCGCGGAAGTCGTTGCGGCGAAGAGCGGGCAGCGGACGCTGAAAGAAGCGGTTGACGAAGCCATCGGCGATTGGGTGACGCACGCTGAAGATACTTTTTATTTGCTTGGTTCTGCGGTGGGGCCGCATCCGTATCCGCGCATGGTGCGCCATTTTCAGTCGGTGGTCGGTTGGGAAGCGCGAGCGCAAATGCTGGAACTGTGCGGACGCCTGCCGGACTATGCGATGGCTTGCGTCGGCGGCGGTTCCAACGCGATCGGTTTGTTTGCGGGATTTCTCGACGATGCTTCGGTGCAGTTGATCGGCGTTGAGCCGTCCGGTCGCGGATTGACGCGGGGCGAACATGCGGCGACATTGACGTTGGGTACGCCGGGTGTGCTGCACGGGTTCCGTTCGTATTTGTTGCAAGACGCCGAAGGCAACGCCGAGCCGGTGTATTCGATTTCGGCGGGACTCGATTATCCGGGCGTCGGCCCCGAACACAGCGCGTTGAAAGACGGCGGTCGGGCGCAATACGTGCACGCCAGCGATCAGGAAGCCCTGGACGCCTTTTTCACCTTATCGGGGTTGGAAGGAATCATCCCGGCACTCGAATCGTCGCACGCGCTGGCGCACGCCATCAGACTGGCGCCGACACTGACGGGCGACAAGATCGTGCTGGTCAACCTCTCAGGACGCGGCGACAAAGACGTGGCGCAGATCGAAGCGATGGTGGAGAGCGGCGAAGTGAAACCGCCGGTGTTGAAAAAGAGAGGTTGAGGTTTGCCTTAGAGCGGTTTTGGTTTAATTGCGCACAGCAAACACAACCCCATCCCCACCCTAACCCTCCCCTTGAAGGGGAGGGAACAAAACAACGCAACGCGAAAGTGTGCGTAACTAAACAGAAAACGCTCTAGCGTGAAGGTTTCGACCATCCGCCATTGGACACACTGATTTTGGCTATGCCTATCTCCTGGAAAGGCACGCTCCAACAATACGCTGGACGCTTGCATCGTGAACATGTCAACAAAACGGAAGTTTATATCATTGACTTTGTGGACGCCGGGCATCCGGCTTTGCTGCGGATGTGGGACAAGCGCCAGCGCGGTTACCGAGCGATGGGGTATCGGGTGGAGGTTGATGCGCTGAGCGGCGAGATAGGCGCGTTGCGCTAATTATCCCAGATTTTCCATTAGAACCTGAGAAGCTTGAGGGCAACGATGTAGGGAAGATTGCGTTCTTCCAGTTCAGCCAACCAAGTATTTATTCACGAAGTCGTCAATCCCGGCGCTTGACATGGAGGTGGTGGGTCGGGTTATTCACAGAATGTCAGAAACTGGTGTATCATTTCTTACGCAAAAAGGCGTCCCATGAACACGTTGTCAGAAGCTATCCTTCAACAAGCGCGCTCCCTTCCTGAAGGAGGCGTGCTCTCGCCCAAAGAGTTTCTTCATTTGGGAAGCCGATTGGCGGTAGATCAGGCATTCTCGCGGCTGGCGAAGGCAGGTACGCTGCTGCGCGTGGCACGTGGTACTTACGCTGTTCCGGTTTCCAGCCGGTTTGGTTTACGTCCTCCTTCCCCCGAGAAGGTCGTTGTGGCATTGGCCGGACAGAGTGGCGAAATCGTTGTGCCTCACGGCGCTAACGCGGCCAATGCCTTGGGGCTAACGCAGCAAGTGCCTATTCGCGAGGTCTACCTGACCTCTGGTCGTACCCGCAAGCTAAAACTCGGGCGCTCGGAAGTGTTGGTGAAACATGCGCCGCGCTGGATGTTGGCGCTAGGCGCACGACCAGCCGGTGCAGCCGTGCGCGCGCTGGCCTGGATTGGACCAATGCATGTTGGCGAGTCGCTGGCATCTTTGCGTCGCACCCTTCCCCATTCTGAATGGCTGGTGTTGACTTCTGTGCGCGCGACACTGCCCGATTGGATGGCGAAAGCTATCGGAAAGGAAGCTGCTCGTGGCTGAATACTTCTTTGATCTAAGCAAGAAGGATCAACGCGAAGCGCTGGAATACGGGCGTGCTGAAACAGGTCGTCCTGCTCACCTGCTCGAAAAGGATGTATGGGTGGTATGGGTGTTGCGCACCTTGTTCGAGTCGTCATTGTCGCCTGACCTGACCTTTAAGGGTGGTACGTCGCTGTCAAAAGTTTATAAGGTTATTGATCGCTTTTCCGAAGACATTGATCTAACATACGATATTCGCAAGCTTATCCCGGATCTCGTCGGCGAAGGAGGCGAGTTACCGGTGAGGCGCAGCCAAGCCGACAAATGGACACAGACTGTGCGACACCGCCTTCCAGACTGGATTGTGCAGAATGTCCAGCCGGTCATTCAAGCTGCGCTGACGCATGAGCATCTGGACGCACGGCTGGAACTCAGCGGCAAGAAGAACGACAGGCTTTCCTTGCATTATTCTGCTCAAACACAAGGGACGGGCTATGTGGCGCCTGTTGTCACGCTGGAGTTTGGTGCTCGCGCTACTGGCGAACCGCACCAAATTTTTCCGGTGGTTTGCGACATAGCCAAGCATTTGGCTGACGTGTCATTCCCCGTTGCTTCACCGCAGGTCATGAGTATCGCGCGTACTTTTTGGGAGAAGGCCACGGCTGCTCATGTGTTTTGCGCACAAGGTCGTATTCGCAACGAGCGCTATGCGCGGCATTGGTACGACTTGGTAGCGATCGCGCGAAGCCCTTATTTTGCAGCAATCATTGCTGATCGGGAAGTGGCAACGGCTGTTGCCCAACACAAATCCTGCTTCTTCGTTGAAAAGGACGCTAGCGGTTGCATCATTGACTACGCAATGGCGACCTCCGGACATCTGAAAATCGTCCCTGATGGCAAGGCCAATGCTGCGCTCGCCGAAGACTATGCGGCCATGCTTGCTGACGAAGTGATGGTGGGCGAAGCGTTATCTTTTGACGAATTGCTGCAAGCGTGCGTTGACCTCGAAACCAAGGTGAATAAGGCCACCGTGTAACGACCACAAGGTCAAGGATTAACAATGAACGAAAAGACAAAAAAAGCGGCTGCGTTTTTTGCTGAAGGGTTTTATTGTTCTCAGGCGATTTTAGGTGCTTTTTGTGAAACATACGGGATGGAACGCGAAACGGCTTTCAGGATATCGTGTGGCTTGAACAGCGGCGCACGGTGCGCGGAGCTGTGCGGAGCCGTTTCGGGAGCGGTGTTGGTGATAGGTTTGAAGTACGGGGATTCCAAAGACGCATGTAATCTGAAAACAGAAGCGTTCATCAAAAGCTTCCAAGAGAAGAACGGTGATGTTGTTTGTCGCGCTATTCTGGGTTGCGATATTTTTACGCTTGATGGAAGAGAAAAAGCAGTTAAAGAGAAGTTGTACGGGACGACCTGCGTGAATATGGTTATCAGCGCCGCTCAAATATTGGAAGATTCGGGCTATTGATGTTTTTTGAGGCTGGGATTCCATTTTGTTTCATCTCAGCCTGAGCGATGACGCTTTGGGTTCCCGGACGGCGCTTCGCTTGTCCGGGCTACACGTTTTTCGTGTCTTTCGGTTAAAGCTTTTTCGCGCGCCAACGCTGGCCTTTGATGCCTGATCAATCAGGATGACGCGGCAAGGTGACTTTGACCAGCGCGCCGCCATGCGGCGCGCTCAGTAATTCGACGCTGCCGTTGTGCAGCCGCGCGATGCGTTCGACGATGGCGAGACCCAGGCCGGCGCCAAGTTTGCCTTCGGGCGTCGAGCGCGCCTGGGATGCGCGGCGGAACGGTTCTTTGAGACGCTCGCGTTCCACTTCGGGAAAACCGCTGCCGTGGTCGCTGACTTCGAGCCACACACGACGGGCGTCGAAACCCGTGATGATTTCAATCGGAGGCTTGCCGTGGGTGAGGGCGTTGTTGATCAGGTTGTTGATCAGCCGCTCAAACGCCGTGGTTCGCAGCGGGATGTCGGGAAGTTTCGGTTTGGGCGTGAAGCGCACATCGTAATGTGAACGCTGGTAGCGTTCGACGCAGGAGGTGATCAGCGTGTTGATATTTTGCAGATGCGGCGGTTTGCCGTCGTCGTTGCGCGCGAAATCGAAGAACTGGTCGATGATGCGGTCGATGGCTTCGATATCGTCGATCATCAAATCACGTTCTTGCGGATCATCGTGACTCATTTCGATGCTCAAGCGAAGGCGGGTCAGCGGTGTGCGCAAATCGTGTGAAATACCGGCAAGCAGCAACGCGCGATCGTGTTCGACTTGTTGCAGGCGGGCTGTCATGGCGTTGAAGCCGCGATTGAGCGCCGCCACTTCGGAGGGACCAGCATCGGGCAACGGCGGCGGCACTTCGCCGCGACCGACCAGGTTGACGGCTTCGGCGAGTTTGGTGAGCGGCTGCGACAGGTAACGGGCGAAGGCGAGGGCGGCGAGAACCAGCATCGCCACGATGACCAGCGCCAGGAAGATTGCGCGCGACGGCGCATCCTGCGCCAACGGGCGATCGGGCAGAAGGAATCCGGCCCAATAGTAGCGGTTATTCGCGGAAAACCGCACCCACAACAGTTGTCGTTCAGGTTGCAACCGAATCTGGGTATCTGCGCCAAGCGTTTTTTGCAAATATTTTTCGAGATCGAGGAACGCGCCCGACGGCAGTTGCCCGGTTTGCCGCGGCTGTATCGCCGGCTGGTTCGAGCGAAACGGGAAGGGGTTGGGTGAGGCGTCCTGATCGAGCGACGGAATTTCCAGTTCCGTATTAAGCGGCACGTCGAATGGAACGGCGGCTGATGCCTTGCTGGTGGCGCGTCGGCGACGTTCTTCAAACAGGCGGGCGTTGTATTGGTTGCCGAAGCGGCGCAGGACATCGGCGCGCTCGGTCGGAATGCTCGATTCAAGCGCGGCGCGCAGTGCCTGCAATTGCACTGCTTTGGTGTGTCCGAACTGGTAGATCAGCAGGTTTTCGCGGTCGTACTGAAACAGCAAGCCCATCATGATCAGCACCAGGGCGATCAGTGCGACCAGAAAACACAGCAATCGCCCGAACAGCGAAGCCGGCCAGAATTTGATCAAGGTACTCAGGCGACGCTGCTTTCTTTTTGCTCTTCCGCGGCCTTGCCGGCTTTACTGTCCTCGGGGACGTAAATGTATCCGAAACCGCGCACGGTCTGAATGTAACGCGGGTTGATCGGATCGGTTTCGACCAGTTTGCGCAGCCGCGAGATCTGCATGTCAATGGCGCGATCAAAAGTCTCATGATCTTTGCCGCGCGCCAGAAGCGACAGCCGTTCGCGGGTGAACGGTTGGCGCGGATTTTGTCCCATGATCTTGAGCAGGGAAAATTCGGCGGTGCTCAGGTGGATGATTTCGCCATCTTTGCACAGCGTGCGCGCCGCCAGATCGAGTGTGTACGGGCCGAACGGAATCGTGCCTTCTTCGGTCGGCGCTCCGGCCAATTCGTGTTTCGGCGCGCGGCGCAGCACGGCATGAATGCGCGCCAGCAATTCGCGCGGATTGAACGGTTTGCCGAGATAGTCGTCGGCGCCCATTTCGAGACCGATGATGCGATCGACTTCTTCGCGTCGTGCCGTCAGCATGATGATCGGAATCGACTCGACGTTGTGCGCGCCGCGCAGTTTGCGGCAAATCGACAGCCCGTCTTCGCCCGGCAACATCAGATCAAGTACGATCAGATGCGGCGGAAAACGCTGCAACGTTTTTTCAAGTTGCGTGCTGTCAGGCAAAGTGATCGTTTCCAAGCCGTTTTCTGTGAGGTAGCGTTGCAGAAGGTCACGCAAACGCGGGTCATCATCGATCACTAAAATTCGGTAATGGCGGTCTGGAGTATTCATGACAAAATAATCCTGAAAATCCTGTCGAGGTGCTTTAGTGTAACAATTAATAGCCTTTTGATCACAATAGGGAAGTAACAAAGTGACAATAGGCGTCAATCTGGACATGAGCGGTCATAGATAGTGAACTTAATGCAACGAGAAGAAACCATTGAACCTAAAAAACCTCAGTTGACCGCTTGTGAACTTATGAAAAAGCGCATGGTAGCTTGTTTTGGAGCCTTTTTCACCATTCACCCTTTGGGTAAGTGCGCTACGCGCTCGCCAGCACTACGCTCGCCCGCTTTTTTCTTTCCGATGCTGCGTTGCTCCTCCTCGCGGGGTGGCAGCCCGCGTCGTCGTCGCGCCTTGCCTGGCACAGCGGGCGCAGCGCTGGCGAGCGCGCCCAACTGAGGTTTTTAGGTTGAAGAATGCGTCAAGGGTGATCTCAAAGGCGCGGGCAATGCCATTAGCGTTGATTTGAGGGCGGTTGTGACCGGCAAACGACGGGCGAGGGTACGAACGGCGCCGCAAACCTTTCAAAAGGGGTGGAAGGGATGATAATCTGCTTCTTTATGTCGCGTTTCCTTGCCTGAGCGCTTCGACAAGGAAAGGCCGGGGCTTGTTTTTTCATGATGATTCGTTCACTGCTCGATACCGATCTTTACAAATTCACGATGATGCAAGTGGTGTTGCATCATTTTCCGGCTGCTCAGGTCGAGTATCGGTTCAAGTGCCGTAACGGCGACGGGGTCGATCTGGCGCCGATGGCGGACGAAGTGACCCGACAGATCAAAGCCTTATGTGAGCTTCGTTTCACGCCGGAAGAATTGGCGTATTTGCGCGGCCTGCGTTTCATCAAGAGCGATTTCGTCGATTTGCTGGGGCTGTTCAGGCTCGACGAGCGTTTCATTCAGATTTCGGGCGGACCGGACTACGAAAATGGCTTGGACATCACGATCAAGGGGCCCTGGTTGCACACGATTCTTTTCGAGGTGCCGGTGCTGGCGATTATTTCGGAGGTGTATTACCGGTACACCGTGTCGTCGCCCGATTTCAGCACGGGGCGGGCGCGGTTGGCAGCCAAGATCAAGCAGTTTGACGCAACCGAAGACGGGTTTCACTTCGCCGATTACGGGACGCGCCGGCGCTTTTCTTACGCCTGGCAAGAGGAAGTGTTGCGGGCGTTGCAGCAGGCGCTCCCCGGCAAATTCGTCGGCACCAGCAACGTTCATTTTGCGCGACAGTTGGGGCTGACGCCGTTGGGCACGATGTCGCACGAGTACTTGCAGGCGTGTCAGGCGGTCGGGCCGAGGCTGCGCGATTCACAATCGTATGCGTTCAACACCTGGGCGCGCGAATACCGTGGCGACCTGGGAATCGCGTTGTCCGACGTGTACGGGATGGATGCGTTTTTGCGCGACTTCGATTTGTTTTTCTGCAAATTGTTCGATGGTGTTCGTCACGATTCGGGCGATCCGTTCGAATGGGGCGACAAGCTGATCGCGCATTATCAGAAAATGCGTATCGATCCGCGCGGAAAAACGATGGTGTTTTCCGATTCGCTGACGCCCGAACTGGCGATTCGCTTGTTCCATCATTTCAAGCATCGTGTCGGTATTTCATTCGGGATCGGCACCAATCTCACCAACGATCTCGGCTATCCGGCGTTGCAGAATGTGATCAAGATGACGCGCTGCAACGGTCAGTCGGTTGCGAAGATCAGCGATTCGCCATCGAAGGCGATGGATCACGATCCGAACTACGTCAATTATCTGCGTGACGTGTTTCAAACGTTTGATGAGGCTTCCGCCTTAACGAAAAAGGACCCCCACCCATGAACAATCCCCAAACGCTTTCGCCGACACCGATGGCGGCAAGACCGGTCAAAGACCGTCTTTTGCGGCTCAACGACATCCTGAAACTGATGGTGGCCGACGGTCTGATCAAGATGGACGACGCGCGGAAACTCGCCAGAACCAAAGCGATGCGATTCGGCGAACCGCTGGAGCGCATTGCGATGCAGCAATGGAAATCGTTGCAGCCGCCGCATCGGGAGTTGACCGTCGATGCGTTGGTTGAGTGGCTGGCGGGCAAATTGGGCGTTCCTTATTTTCACATCGACCCGTTGAAGATCGACATGTTTGCGGTGACGCAAACGATGTCCAACGCCTATGCGGAGCGTTACCGGATTCTGCCGGTGATGTTGACGCCGACCAAGTTGACCGTGGCGACCGGCGAACCGTTCGTGCGGGATTGGGTGGACGAGTTGAGCCGCCTTTTGAAACGCGAGATCGAGATCGTTTTTTCCAATCCGGGAGATGTGCGCCGCTATATCGGCGAGTTTTACAACCTGGCGCGCTCGATGAAGCAGGCGCAGGAACATACGAAGGGCAGCGTCGCGCTGGCCAGCAACTTTGAACAACTGGTTGAGCTCGGCAACACCGGCCACCTCGACGCCAACGACCGCCACATCGTCACCATCGTTGACTGGCTCTGGCAATACGCGTTCGAGCAACGTGCGTCCGACATTCACATCGAGCCGCGACGCGATGTCGGGGTCGTTCGTTTCCGGATCGACGGTGTATTGCATTCCGTGTACAACTTGCCGATTCCGGTATTGGCGGCGGCAACATCGCGGATCAAACTGCTGGCGCGGATGGAGATCGTCGAGAAGCGGCGACCACAGGATGGCCGGATCAAGACCTCTGCGGGTGGCAAAGAAATCGACTTGCGTATTTCAACGATGCCGACCGCGTTCGGCGAAAAAATCGTGATGCGGATTTTCACACCGGAAGTGCTGGTGCGCAGTTTTTCCGATCTGGGATTTTCCGAAGAAGATCGCGAGTATTGGGACAGATTCATCGCTGCGCCTAACGGTATCATTCTGGTGACCGGCCCGACCGGCTCCGGAAAAACGACGACGCTGTATTCGACGTTGCGCTTGTTGGCGAAACCCGAAGTCAACGTTTGCACCATCGAAGACCCGATCGAAATGATCGAACCGCTGATCAATCAGATGCAAGTGCATCATGCGATCGGCGTCACTTTCGCTTCCGGCGTGCGCACCCTGTTGCGGCAAGACCCGGACATTATCATGGTCGGCGAAATCCGCGACAAGGAAACCGCCGATATGGCCGTGCAGGCGGCGCTGACCGGACACCTGGTGTTGTCAACGCTGCACACCAACGACGCGCCGAGCGCGTTGACGCGCTTGCTCGATCTCGGCGTTCCCGGCTATCTGATCAACTCTACCTTGCTCGGCGTGATGGCGCAGCGCTTGATCCGCACGTTGTGCCCGAAGTGCAAAGCCGCCGACGGCGAAATGGACGACGTGGCATGGGACGCGCTGACCAAAGGCTTTGATCTGGAACGACCCGCCTATGTTCATCGAGCGGTCGGTTGTCTCGATTGCCGGATGACCGGATATCTGGGGCGGATCGGCTTGTACGAGATCATGGAAATGAGCGCCGGCATGCGGCGCTTGACACAAGCGCACTCCGACGACGCGACGCTGCGCGAACAGGCGTACAAAGACGGCCTGCGACCGTTGCGTTTGTCCGGCGCGCTGAAAGTGCTGGAAGGCGTCACGACGACCGACGAAGTATTGAAAGCGGTGCCGACGGATTGAGTCAACGACAAAGAGCGCAAAGAAAATCTTTTAACCACGAAAAACACGAAGGTCACGAAAGATGACCTCGCGCGAAGGCGTGAAAATGGAATAAGGGCGGGTCTGAAACCCGCCCTTATTCCATTTTCACGCGCCGAATTACTCAGCCGTTTCTCTGGACGCGCGTTTGCGTTCGTGTTCTTTCAGGAGGCGTTTGCGGATACGGATGGATTGCGGCGTGATTTCGGCCAGTTCGTCGTCGGCGATGAATTCGACGGCGTATTCGAGCGTGAGTTTGATCGGCGGCGTCAACAGAACCGCATCGTCCTTGCCGGAAGCGCGAACGTTGGTGAGTTTTTTTCCTTTGATCGGGTTGACGACCAGATCGTTGTCACGGCTGTGAATGCCGATCACCATGCCTTCGTACAATTTATCGCCGGGCGAGACAAACATGCGGCCACGTTCTTGCAGATTCCACAGCGCGTAGGCGACAGCGTCGCCGTCCTCCTGCGAGATCAGCACGCCGTTGCGACGTTCGGGAATGTCGCCTTTGACGGGCGCGTAGCTGTCGAACACATGGCTCATGATGCCGGTGCCGCGCGTCAGGTTCAGGAATTCGCCTTGAAAGCCGATCAAACCACGCGCCGGAATCCGGTAATCGATTCGGGTGCGACCACGGCCATCGGCTTCCATGTGCACCATTTCGCCACGGCGATGGCCGAGCGCTTCCATCACGCCGCCCTGGTGTGAATCTTCGACATCGACGGAAAGGAATTCATAAGGTTCGCAGGTCGCGCCGTCGATTTCGCGCAGAACGACGCGCGGTCTCGACACGGCCAATTCATAGCCTTCGCGGCGCATGTTTTCGATCAGGATGGTCAGGTGCAATTCGCCGCGTCCCGAGACCAGAAACACGTCGGTGTCTTTGGTGTCCTCAACGCGCAGCGCGACGTTGGTCAGCATTTCTTTGTGCAGACGGTCGCGGAGGTTGCGCGAGGTCACATATTTTCCTTCGCGGCCTGCGAGCGGTGAGGTGTTGACTTGAAACTGCATCGACAGTGTCGGTTCGTCAATCGCAATGGGCGGCAACGCTTCGGGTTCGGCGGTGTCGGCCAGCGTGGTGCCGATCGAAAGGTCGTCGATGCCGCTGACCAGCACGATGTCGCCCGCTTCGGCTTCGTCGATCGGTGCGCGGTCGAGGCCGGAGAAGCCGAGCAGTTGCGAAATTTTGGCGCGTACCGGCGTCTCGTTCGGCGTCAACGCGATCACTTCCTGATTGGGGCGCAAACGGCCACGGCGAATACGACCGATGCCGAGCCTGCCGATGTACGACGAGTAATCCAGTGCGCTGATCTGAAATTGCAGCGGTCCGTCGGGGTCGCCTTCGGGGGTCGGCACATGCGCCAGAACGGCTTCGTAGAGCGGGCGCATGTCGCCTTTCGCGGCTTCACCGGAATAAACGGCCTGAATGTCGGTGGTCGCCCAGCCGTTCAACGCCGAAGCGTAGATGATCGGAAAATCGAGTTGCGCTTCGGTCGCGCCGAGACGGTCGAACAGATCGAACGTCTGATTGACCACCCATTCGGGACGTGCGCCGGGACGATCCACCTTGTTGACGACGACGATGGGGCACAGATGTTGGCGCAACGCTTTCATCGTGACGAAGCGCGTTTGCGGCATCGGCCCTTCAACCGCGTCCACCAGCAACAGCACGCCATCGACCATCCCCAGCACGCGCTCGACTTCGCCGCCGAAATCGGCGTGGCCGGGCGTATCGACGATGTTGATACGCGCATCGCCGTAGCGAATCGCGCAATTTTTTGAGAAGATCGTGATGCCGCGTTCGCGTTCGATGTCGTTGCTGTCCATCACCCGTTCGCTGACGGTCTGATGTTTGGCGAAAGTGCCGGACTGGACGAGCAGTTTATCGACCAGTGTGGTTTTGCCGTGATCGACGTGCGCGATGATGGCGATGTTGCGTAACTGACGGGAAGACATAAATATAATTAATTCGAATAATCGGGGCGCCGCCGCGGGCGGGAACCCGGAGACGGGGCACCGAAACGCCTGAAAAGTGGTCTTAGCGCAGGAAAGGTCGCAAATGTATCATTTTTTTCCGGGATCGCGTCAGCTTTTTTCAGTTTCTTGAAGGTTTCCGGTATAGTTACGTCATTGATTTACAGGAGTTTTCATTGAGCGAGATGCGTTTTTCCGATCTGGGCTTGTGTCCGGAGCTATTGAGAGCCGTTGAAGAGGCAGGCTACACGACGCCGACGCCGATCCAGCAGCAGGCGATTCCCGTGGTTTTGGCGGGGCATGACGTGATGGGCGGCGCGCAGACCGGTACCGGCAAGACAGCCGGTTTCACCCTGCCGCTGCTGAACAAACTGATGCCGCACGCCAACACCAGCCCGTCGCCGGCGCGGCATCCGGTGCGGGCGCTGGTGCTGACGCCGACCCGCGAACTGGCGATACAGGTTGAGGCGTCGGTGCAGACCTACGCCAAATACACCGGGTTGCGCTCGACGGTCGTTTACGGCGGCGTCAACATCAAGCAGCAGATTCCGATCGTCAAAGCGGGCGTCGAAGTTCTGGTGGCGACCCCGGGGCGTCTGCTCGACCATCTCGAGCAGAAAACCGTGTCGCTGTCGCAAGTCACGTATTTCGTGCTCGACGAGGCCGACCGGATGCTCGACATGGGGTTTATCCCCGACATCATGCGGATCATGAAACACCTGCCGAAAGAGCGGCAAAGCCTGCTGTTCTCGGCGACCTTCTCGGCGGACATCAAAAAACTCGCCGAAAGCATGCTGAAAGCGCCGAAACTGATTGAAGTGGCGCGTCGCAACGCGGCCGCCGAAACCGTCAAACAAAGCGCCTACCACTGCCCGTCCGACCAAAAACGCGCGCTGCTCGAACACCTCGTCAAATCGCGCAGCCTCTGGCAAACCCTGTGCTTCGTTCGCACGCGGCACGGCGCGTCGCGGCTGGCGCGGCTGCTCGAAAAAGCCGGACTGGCGGCAGAAGCGATCCACGGCGACAAAACACAATCGGCGCGTATCGCCTCGCTGGAAAAATTCAAAGAAGGCAAAACGCAAATCCTCGTCGCGACCGACGTGGCGGCGCGCGGCCTCGACATCGAAGAATTGCCCGTCGTCATCAATTACGAAATGCCGAACGTGCCCGAAGACTACGTGCACCGGATCGGACGCACCGGTCGCGCCGGTGCTGAGGGCGAAGCGATCTCGCTGGTCTCGCCCGACGAAGAAAAATACCTCGCCGAAATCGAAAAACTGATCCGCAAAAAAATCGAGCGCGTCGAAATCGAAGCGGGCGTGCTGGAAGCACCGCGACGCACCGCGTCGCACGAAAGCAGAAGCGGCCGTCCGTCGTCCGAGCGTACAACCCGCAAGAGCGGCACACCGTTGACCGAACGCAAGAGCGGCACGCCGCTGACCGAACGCTTAACGCGCAAGAGCGACAACCCACCGTCCGAACAGACGGGGCGAGCGCGTCAGGAAGAGCGCGAAGCGGCCTACGCCAAAAACCCCGACCAACCGTTGCCGAAAAAACCGGCGCGACCTCCGGCAAAAAGCGGCGTGCAACCGAACGCAGCATTGATGCGCCAACACCTGGCGGCATTGGGGCGCGGACTGGCGTCGAAGCAACGGCCTGTGCCGGCGCTGCTGATGAAACGGGCAAAACAAGCGGACACCCATACCGATCAGGGAAGCGCGAAAGAAAGCAGCCCGGGAGCGACGACCGGAAGACGGCGGTCAACGAAGAAAAAGAAAGAGGAATGATGGGAACTAAGAATAAGGAGTATAAAAAAAGTGAACGATTTTGAAACACAGCTTCTTCGCGAAATTAAAAAATTTCGTTATACGATTATTGGTATTGTTCTGCTCATCGTAGCGGGACTAACAGTAGCGTATTTCAATGCTCTACGAGAAGCGTCGTCGCTTTCTGATGATTATTGGCCAATGCGAAGCGCGGAATCTTCTTTGTGTGGAGGCGATTCTTTCCGAAAAAAAGTGGATGAGCTTTTTGAGGCAGGCAAGTATAAAGAAGCCATCAACTTTTCTGACGAAAGGGTAAAAGTATGCCCGTCTGACGCTCGTGCGTTGTTTTTTAAAGCGAAAGCCTTGGCTATAGAGGGGCAATGGGACGAGGCGCTTAAGCCTCTCGGGAAGGCTGAGTTGTTACGTCCTGATTGGCGCTACAGTTATATCAGACCCTTGCGGGAGTCGATAGAGTGGAACAAAGAGCAAGCTAACCGCCCCAAAGAGGAGCAAAGCCTGCGAAAGCAGGCTATAAAGCCGTAGTCGGTCTCACGCGAAGGCGCGAAGCCGCGAAGAAGAACCCGTCATTGCGAGCGAAGCGAAGCAATCCAGAAAAGGTGTGCAACGAAAAACGCTGGCTTGTTTCGTTACTTCGATCTTCGCAATGACGCATTTCTGATGCCTGATTCCCGGATGGCGCTTCGCTTATCCGGGCTACGCTTGTTTATGGATTCTGCGACTCCGCTTCGCTTCGCGCAGAATGACGGCTTCTTTTTTTGCGCTCTATGCGTTCTTTGCGGTGAATCTTTTTCAACAAACCCCCGCCCGCCTTCGGCGGGCACCCCCTTTGAA
>WQTW01000022.1 GCA_009786085.1 Pseudomonadota bacterium
TGGNGGTCGACGCTGGTTTCGACGGTTTGCCAGGCGGCGACCGGCTTCGGCGTGCTCATCGCGACGGCCAGCGGGTGAACGGTGAGGTTGACCATGGCGACGAGGGCAACGGCGGCAGCAGTGCGAAAGACGCGATGGCCGAAGAACATGGGGGAGTGGAGAATTACCTTTCTTTTGATCTCTTCCACCCCTTTGGATTGCTTCGCTTCATTTGCGATAAAGCAAACCAGCGTTACAATTGTTAGGGCAAGCGTTTTCAGGGGTGTCAAAATCCTATTCCTCACGCTGCTGCCTTTGCTTAGTTTCATCGCTGCTTCCGTTTCTCTATTTTGTCACTACGCTGCTTGAACAATTCATGAAGTCGGCGTTTCTCAACTCGCCATTGCGAGTGCAACGAAACAATCTAATTGAATAATCGCATGGAACTATTTCCCATGCCTCAAAAATTCAGCGCCCGCCCATCCAGCGCCAGCGCCGCTTCCTTGACGGTTTCCGTCAGTGTCGGATGCGCGTGACAGATACGCGCGATGTCTTCGCTTGACGCGCCGAACTCCATCGCGGTCACGCCCTCCATCACCAGTTCCGAGGCCATCGGCCCGATGATGTGCAGACCGAGCACGCGGTCGGTCGCCGCGTCGGCCAGCCATTTGACGAAGCCGCGCGTATCGCCAAGCGCACGAGCGCGACCATTGGCCATGAACGGAACGCTTCCGGCGCGGTATGCGACACCGGCTGCTTTCAACTGTTGTTCGGTCTTGCCGACCCAGGCGATTTCGGGAGAGGTGTAGATCACATAGGGAACCGTGTTGAAATCGACGTGCGGCTTCTGCCCCGCCAGCCGTTCCGCCACCGCCACGCCTTCCTCTTCCGCCTTGTGCGCCAGCATCGGGCCGCGCACGACATCGCCGACCGCCCAGACGTTGGGCAGGTTGGTGCGGCAATGGTCGTCAACGGCGATGAAACCGCGCTCGTCGAGCGTCAAGCCGACGGCTTCCGCGTTCAGCCCTTTGGTGTTAGGCACTCGACCAATGGAAACAATGAGTTTGTCGAAAGACGCTTTCTGCGTTGCGCCTGCTGCGTCGGTGTACTCCACCGCGACTTCTTTGGCGCTGTTTTTAACGGCGGTGATTTTCACGCCGGTATGGATCGTCAAGCCCTGCGCTTTGAATAATTTCGCCGCTTCTTTCGCCACCGCCACATCGGCGACACCGAGAAATTCGGGCAAGGCTTCGAGCAAGGTCACTTCCGCGCCCAGGCGCCGCCACACCGATCCCATCTCCAACCCGATCACGCCGGCGCCGACGACGCCTAAGCGCTTCGGTGTTTCGGTCAACGCCAGCGCCCCTTCGTTGTCGAGAATGCGCTTGTTGTCGAACGCGGCTTCGGGCAACGCGCGCGGTGACGAGCCTGTCGCAATGATGACGTGCGTCGCCGTCAGCGTTTCCACATCCTTACCGGAGGTCGGCGAAACGTTCAACTGCCAGCCGTTTTCGTTCTTGCCGTCAAACGACGCCCGCCCATGAAAAAACGTGATTTTGTTTTTCTTGAACAGGTAGAGAATGCCCTCGTTGGTCTGCTGAACGATCTTCGCTTTACGAGCGATCATTTTCGGTACGTCGATGCTCAAATCTTTCAAGCCGATGCCGTGCTCGGCGAAATGCGACTGCGCCATCTCGAAATGTTCGGACGATTGCAGCAACGCTTTCGACGGAATGCAGCCGACGTTGGTGCAGGTGCCGCCCGGCGCAGGTTTTCCGTCGGCGCGCGCGCCATCATCTATACACGCGACTTTGAATCCCAGTTGTGCCGCCCGGATCGCTGCGATATAACCGCCGGGGCCTGCGCCAATGACCGCTACGTCGAAAGTGTTTGCCATTGCTATTTCCTTTTCAACCACGAAAGACACGAAAGGCACGAAAATTTTTGTGCGCTATGCGTTCTTTGCGGTCAAGCTATTTTCTTCCTGTTTTCTTCGTTATCAAACGTCTAAAAGGATACGCGCCGGGTCTTCCAGCGCTTCCTTGATCGCCACCAGCGACAGCACGGCTTCGCGCCCGTCGATCAGACGGTGGTCGTAGGACATCGCCAGATAGTTCATCGGGCGAATCACGATCTGTCCGTTTTCAACCACCGGTCTGTCTTTGGTCGCGTGCACGCCGAGAATCGCCGATTGCGGCGGGTTGATGATCGGCGTTGACATCATCGAGCCGAAAACGCCGCCGTTGCTGATCGTAAACGTGCCGCCGGTCAATTCTTCGATGGTGAGTTTGCCTTCCTGAGCGCGTTTGCCGAATTCGCCGATCTGTTTTTCGATTTCGACAAACGACTTTTGATCCGCGTCGCGCAGAATTGGAACGACCAGTCCGCGCGGGCTGCCGACCGCCACGCCGATATCGAAATAACCGTGATAGACAATATCGCTGCCGTCAATCGAGGCATTCACGATCGGATATTTTTTCAGCGCATAGACCACTGCCTTGACGAAGAAGCCCATGAAGCCCAATTTGACTCCATGCGCTTTCTCGAAACGGTCGCGGTATTTGTTGCGCAAATCCATCACCGGCTGCATGTTGACTTCGTTGAACGTCGTCAGAATCGCCGCCGTGGATTGCGATTCCACCAGGCGCTCGGCCACACGCTGACGCAGCCGCGACATCGGCACACGCTGTTCGATGCGACCGGATTCCGTTGCGCCGCTCACGGTCGGCAACGACGCCACCGCCGCCGATGGCGCAGGCGCTTCCGGCGCTTTCGCCGTTTTCACCTCGGCAGCGGACATCACATCGGCTTTGGTGATTCTGCCGCCGCGACCGCTGCCTTCGACATCCGCCACCGTCAGGTTCTTTTCGTCCATCAGTTTGCGGGCTGCGGGCAGTGCCGCCGCTTCGGTTTTGGCTGCTTCGGTTTTGGCTGTGGCGACAGGCGCCGGTTTGCTTTCAGCGGCGGGAGTCTCCGCTTTCTTGGCGGGCGCGACTTCCGCTGCGGTATCGAGCACGGCGAGCACTTGTCCGGCCTTCACGACCGCGCCGTCGCTCTCGACGATTTCAACCAGCACGCCCGCTCCCGGCGCCGGAAGCTCCAGCACCACTTTGTCGGTTTCAAGATCAATCAGGTTTTCGTCGCGGGCAACCACATCGCCCGGTTTTTTGTGCCAGTGCACCAGAGTGGCTTCGCTGACGGATTCAGGAAGCGCCGGAACTTTGATTTCAATTTTCATGTGCGTCTTTTCCTCTGTGCATTAACCTTTAATATCCATGCTGCCCGTCCCCAGCGCTGAGGATTCGGCAAAGGCGTCTTCGATAACCTTCTTTTGTTCGGCTGCGTGCTTGGCCGCATAGCCCACCGCCGGCGATGCCGAGACGGAGCGTCCGGCGTAAGCCAGAACAGGTTTGCTGCCGATGTCCTCCCGCAGATACGCCCGAATGCGGTACCAGGCGCCCTGATTCTGCGGCTCTTCCTGGCACCAGACGACTTCCGCCGCGTTCGGGTAACGGGCGATCTCGGCTTTCAAGGCGTCGTGCGGGAACGGGTATTGTTGTTCAAGGCGCACGATCGCCACGTCGTCGCGCTGGTGTTCGCGCCGATAAGCGTTCAGTTCATAATAAATTTTTCCGGAACAAATCACGACACGTTTGGTTTTTTTCGGATCGACGGTGGTATCGCTGATCACGTTGTGGAATTTTCCGTCGGAAAGTTCGCGCAAATCCGACACCGCTTCCTTGTGTCGCAGCAGGCTTTTCGGGGTCATCACGATCAGCGGTTTGCGGTACGGTCGCAACATCTGGCGGCACAGCAGATGAAATATCTGCGCCGGCGTCGAGGGAACGACAAACTGCATGTTGTGCTGTGCGCACAGTTGCAGGAAACGCTCGGGACGCGCCGACGAATGTTCAGGCCCCTGCCCTTCGTAGCCGTGCGGCAACAGAAGCGTCAGCCCACACAAACGCCCCCATTTCGCTTCACCGGAACTGATGAACTGGTCGATCACCACTTGTGCGCCGTTGGCGAAATCGCCGAACTGCGCTTCCCAAACCACCATCTGCTCAGGTGATGAGGTTGCGTAGCCGTATTCAAACGCCAGCACGGCGTTTTCGGTCAGCACCGAGTCGATGATTTCAAATTCGGGCTGGTTTTCCTTGATGTGCTGCAAGGGCACCCAGATTCCGGCATCCCAGCGTTCGCGGTTCTGGTCGTGCAGCACCGCATGCCGATGCGAGAACGTGCCGCGCCCGACATCTTCTCCCGACAAGCGCACCGGATAACCGCGATCGAGCAATACGGCGTAAGCGAGGTTCTCGCCCATTCCCCAATCGAGCAACGCCTTGCCCTCGCCCATCGCCCTGCGATCAGCGATCACTTTTTCGACGCGCGGATGCAGTTTGAAATTGGCGGGCACTTCGGTGATCTTCCGCGCCAACGTTTGCAGGTGCGCGTAATCGACACGGGTATCGACAGGTTCTGTCCAGTGCTTTTCTTTGTACGGTGTCCAGTTCGCGCGTTGCGGCGTCGTGTAATTGGACAAAATCGTGCTGTTGGTGTGTTCGCCGCGATCCAGCGCCGCACGGTAGGCGGCAACCATCTGGTCGGCTTCGCCCGCCGCAATTACGCCGACTTGTTCGAGACGTTCGGCGTAGAGTCGGCGCGTTCCGGGATGAGCGTTGACTTTTTTATACATCAACGGCTGCGTCACCATCGGTTCATCGGCTTCGTTGTGCCCGTGCTTGCGGAAACACACCAGATCAATGAAAACGTCTTTGCGGAATTTCATCCTGAACGCCAGCGCCAATTCAATGGCGAACAGGCAAATTTCGGGATCGTCGCCGTTGACGTGCAGGATCGGCGCTTCGATCATCTTGGCGATGTCGGTGCAGTAAGTCGTTCCACGGTTGTCGCGCGGGTCAGAGGTGGTAAAGCCGATCTGGTTGTTGACAACGATGTGCACTGTGCCGCCGGTCGTATAACCGCGCGTTTGCGCCATGTTCAACACTTCCTGATTGACGCCCTGACCGGCCAGCGCCGCGTCACCATGAATCAGCACCGGCAACACCTTGTCGCCGGTCAGATCACCGCGCCGCCGTTGACGGGCGCGCACCGAACCTTCAACGACCGGGTTGACGATTTCGAGGTGCGACGGATTGAACGCCAGCGACAGATGCACCGGCCCGCCGGGTGTGGTGACGTTCGATGAAAAGCCGTTGTGGTATTTGACGTCGCCGGCCAGCAAATCGAGCGACACTCTGCCCTCGAATTCGCTGAACAGTTCAGAGGGCATTTTGCCCATCGTATTGACCAGAATATTGAGACGCGAACGGTGCGCCATGCCGATCACGACTTCCTGAACGCCCGCAGCGCCTGCTCTCTGAATCAGGTGATCGAGCATCGGCGACAAGCTCTCGCCGCCTTCGCCCGAAAACCGTTTCTGCCCGACGTAGCGGGTGTGCAAATAACGTTCCAGTGTTTCAGCCGCCGTCAACCGCTCCAGAATGAAGCGCTGCTTCGTCACGTCAATCGCAGGGCGTCCATGCACCGCTTCCAGTTGCTCGCGCATCCATTCGCGCTGCGCGGTGTCGGTCATGTACATGAATTCGACACCCAGCGTCCGGCAATAGGTGTCTTTCAAAAGGCGCAGGATGTCTTTGAGTTTTGCGTGAGATGTTGAATGCAGCGAACCGGTGGCAAACTCGGTCTCCATATCAACATCGGTAAAACCGTAGGTTCCCGGATCCAGTTCCGGCAACGGCGTTGGCGGATGGCGCTGAAGCGGATCTACGTGAGCCTGCTGTACGCCGAGAATACGGTAGCGGCTGACCAGCAATTGCACTGCCGCCTGCTTGCTGTCGTGAACGCCGCTGGTGGGCGCCGCCGCAACCGTTCGTACCGGCGCTTTCGCCAATTGCTCGAAAGCGCGCACGATCGGCGCATGCGGTACATCACGAACCCCGCCGCGCAACAGCCCGAAATAATCGTGCCATTCCTCGCTGACGGACGACGGGTCTTCGAGATAACGCTCGTACTGCTCCTCAATAAACGGGGCATTGCCTCCGAACAATGCACTGGTGGAAAGATTTTCCTTCATACTTACAGAACGACTCATCAATTTTCCTTCATGGCTGTTGTTCGGAGGATTCCCTGTTTTCTTGTTAACGCTCCGCGATCGGTTTGACCTTGCGGTGTTTCTCGCCGATGTAACGCTGGCGTGGACGACCGATCTTGTACTCGGGATCGGCGATCATTTCGTTCAACTGCGCGATCCAGCCGACGGTGCGCGCCAGCGCGAAAATCGCGGTGAACAGCGGCGTCGGAATACCGATTGCTTTCTGAACGATGCCGGAGTAGAAATCGACGTTCGGATACAGCTTGCGCGATACGAAGTAATCGTCTTCCAGCGCAATCTTCTCCAGCGTCATCGCCAGCTTGAACTGGGGATCGTTGCCCAATCCGAGTTCGTTCAGCACTTCGTGGCAGGTTTCGCGCATCAGTTTGGCGCGCGGATCGTAGTTCTTATAGACGCGATGACCGAAGCCCATCAAGCGGACGCCGGAATTCTTGTCTTTGACCTTGGCGACGAATTCGCCGATCTTTTCAACGCCGCCTGCCGCCTGAATCTCGTCCAACATCACGAGACAGGCTTCGTTGGCGCCGCCATGCGACGGCCCCCACAAGCACGCCACACCGGCGGCGATGGCCGCGATCGGGTTGGTGCCGGAAGAAGCGCACAGACGCACAGTCGAAGTCGAAGCGTTCTGCTCGTGGTCGGCGTGCAGGGTCAGGATCCGGTCGAACGCGCGTTCGATCACCGGGTTGACCTTGTACTGTTCGCACGGCGTCGCAAACATCATCCGCAGGAAATTGCCCGCGTACGACAGATTGTTGTCCGGGTACACATACGGTTCGCCGATCGAATACTTGTACGCCATCGCCACCAGCGCCGGCATCTTCGAGATCAGACGGATCGCTGACATCTCGCGCTTCTTCGCATCATGGATATCCATCGAATCCGGATAGAAGGCCGACATCGCGCCGACCAGTCCGGTCAACACAGCCATCGGGTGCGAATCGCGGCGAAAACCGCGCAAGAAGTAATGCATCTGCTCATGCACCATCGTGTGGTGCAGCACCCGCTGGGTGAATTTTTCGTTCTGCTCTTTCGTCGGGAGGTTGCCGTAAATCAGCAGTTGGCAAACTTCAAGAAAGTTGCAGTGGTGCGCCAGATCATCAATCGGATAACCGCGATAAAGCAACTCGCCTTTGTCGCCATCGATGAAGGTGATGGTAGAGCCGCACGATGCTGTTGAAAGAAAACCCGGATCGTAAGTGAATTTTCCGGTTTTCCCGTACAGCGCTCTGATATCGATCACATCCGGTCCGAGGCTGGCCTCAAACATCGGCAGCGTAATCGCTGGTGAACCATCTGAAAATGAAATGGTCGCCGTCTTTTCCGTCATGGCCTTTCCTTTCGCAGTAAGTTGTAGTGGTAAAGTCGATCCTCATTGTAAGCAAGATCGGGGGGTGTGTCACTATGCTTTGACGCTAAATCAAATTTATTTTCAGGAATTCGCTTTATTGGTTTGATAACCCTACTGACGGTAACGACACTCTCAATAACCCCACTGCCAGTAACCCAACCGCTAACCCAACCGCTGACCCAACCGCTGACCACACTTCCGACAACCCCAGCGCTCCTATACCCCTAAGCAAAGTGTGGTATTGGCCGACTCATTGCCCGACGCTGGATCTGGGTCTTTACAGCTTGGGGCGTCCGGCCTACTATTACAGAGTTTTTTGCTGTTCCATATATCTGTTGCCTTGCAACCCCTCAACCACCGTTGCTTTTTGAACCAAGGAGTCTCACATGAAAAAACCTGTCCGCGTTAGTGTTACTGGTGCTGCCGGCCAAATCGGCTACAGTCTGTTGTTCAGAATTGCTTCCGGCGAAATGCTGGGGCCGGATCAGCCGGTCATCCTGCAACTGCTCGAGTTGCCGATGGAAAAGCCGCAGGCCGCCCTGAAGGGTGTGATGATGGAGCTTGAGGATTGCGCTTTCCCGCTGCTGGCCGGGATGCAGGGGTTCGGCGACGCCGAAGCCGCCTTCCGCGACACCGACATCGCGCTGCTGGTCGGCGCCAAGCCGCGCGGCCCGGGGATGGAACGCGCCGACCTGCTCCAGGAAAACGCCAAGATTTTCATCGCCCAGGGCAAGGCGCTCGATGCCGCCGCCAGCCGCGATGTCAAGGTGCTGGTGGTCGGCAATCCAGCCAACACCAACGCTTATATTGCGATGAAATCGGCGCCGTCGCTGCCGAAAAAGAACTTCACCGCGATGCTGCGACTCGACCACAACCGGGCGCTGTCGCAACTGGCGCAGAAAGCCGGTGTGCCGGTCGCCAGCATCGAAAAGCTCACCGTCTGGGGCAACCACTCGCCGACGATGTACGCTGACTATCGCTTTGCCGTCAGCGGCGGCGTCTCGCTCAAGGACAAAATCGGCGACGACGCCTGGAACAGCGACGTCTTTCTGCCGACCGTCGGCAAGCGCGGCGCGGCGATCATCGCGGCGCGGGGCGCTTCCAGCGCCGCTTCGGCTGCCGGCGCCGCCATCGACCATATCCGTGACTGGGTGCTCGGCACGAACGGTCGTTGGGCAACGATGGGCATTCCTTCCAGCGGCCAGTACGGGATTCCGCAAGACGTGATGTTCGGCTTTCCGGTGACCTGCGCGAACGGCGAATACCAGGTCGTCCCCGACCTGCCGATCGACGCGTTCTCCAAAGAGCGAATCGCCATCACGCTGAAAGAACTTGAGGAAGAGCGCGAAGCCGTTGCTCCGCTGCTGGGCTAATCGTATTGACCTCTCCCCTTGCGAAGTATCACACCCCCTCCCCTTCAAGGGGGGGGGGGGATGGGGTTCTGATACATCACTGCAATAAAAGCCATTCACCCAAAAACGACTCTACAATCTCCGCACATTTTTCCGCTTACACAAGACAGAAAGGATTCAAGATGTTAGAAGCTTATCGCCAACACGCCGCCGAGCGCGCGGCGCAGGGTATCCCGCCGCTTCCGCTCTCCAAACAGCAGGCCGAAGCACTGGTGTCGTTGCTGTTGAATCCTCCTGCCGGAGAAGAAAAGTTCCTGCTCGAACTGCTCACGCACCGCGTTCCCGCCGGTGTTGATGACGCGGCGCAGGTCAAGGCGGAATTTCTGGCAAGCATCACCCGCGGCGAAGTCAAAAGTCCGCTGGTCTCGCGCGCCAAAGCGACCGAACTTTTGGGCACGATGCTCGGCGGCTACAACGTCAAGCCGCTGATCGACCTGCTGGCCGACGCCGAAGTCGGCGCGATTGCCGCCAACGCGCTCAAATTCACGCTGCTGATGTTCGATTATTTCCACGACGTGCGCGAACTGGCCGAAAAAGGCAACGCCAACGCCCGCGCCGTACTGCAATCCTGGGCTGACGCAGAGTGGTTCACCTCGCGCCCGGAAGTGCCGGAAAAGCTCAAGATCACCGTATTCAAAGTCACCGGCGAGACCAACACCGACGACCTTTCCCCGGCGCCGGACGCCTGGTCGCGCCCCGACATCCCGCTGCACGCGGTCGCGATGCTGAAAAACCCGCGTCCCGGCATCGACGCCGACCAGCCCGGCGAGCGCGGTCCGATGAAACAACTCGAAGCCTTGAAGGCGAAGGGTCACCCGGTCGCTTACGTCGGCGATGTCGTCGGCACCGGCTCCTCACGCAAATCGGCAACCAACTCGGTACTGTGGTGGACCGGCGAAGACATCCCGTTCGTACCGAACAAACGTTTTGGCGGCGTCTGCCTCGGCGGCAAAATCGCGCCGATCTTCTTCAACACCCAGGAAGACGCGGGCGCACTGCCAATTGAAATCGACGTTGCACAGATGAATATGGGCGATGAAATCGAACTCGTCATCGACCATGAAAAAGCGACCGTCAAAGCGCTGAAAAACGGCGCCGCGATTGCCGAAGCGCCGCTCAAAACACCGGTGCTGCTCGACGAAGTGCGAGCAGGCGGTCGCATCCCGCTGATTATCGGGCGCGGCCTGACCGCCAAAGCGCGCGAAGCGTTGAAACTGCCGGCTTCTACCGTGTTCCGCCTGCCGCAAGCGCCGAAAGATTCCGGCAAAGGCTTCTCGCTGGCGCAGAAAATGGTCGGTCGCGCCTGCGGCCTGCCCGAAGGCAAAGGCATCCGCCCGGGCACCTACTGCGAACCGCGCATGACCTCGGTTGGCTCACAAGACACCACCGGCCCGATGACCCGCGACGAACTGAAAGACCTCGCCTGCCTGGGCTTCTCCGCCGATCTGGTGATGCAGTCCTTCTGCCACACCGCTGCCTACCCGAAACTCGTTGACGTCAAAACGCACCGCACCCTGCCCTCGTTCATCTCTGCGCGTGGTGGCATCGCGCTACGCCCGGGCGACGGCGTGATCCATAGCTGGCTCAACCGCTTCCTGCTTCCCGACACCGTCGGCACCGGCGGCGATTCGCACACCCGCTTCCCGATCGGGATTTCGTTCCCCGCCGGTTCCGGCCTCGTTGCGTTCGCCGCGGCCACCGGCGTGATGCCGCTCGACATGCCCGAATCCGTGCTCGTGCGCTTCAGAGGCAAAATGCAGGAAGGCATCACCCTGCGCGATCTGGTCAACGCGATTCCGTACTACGCGATCCAGCAAGGCTTGCTGACCGTCGCCAAGCAAGGCAAGAAAAACATCTTCTCCGGCCGCATCCTCGAAATCGAAGGATTGCCCGACCTGAAAGTCGAGCAAGCGTTTGAACTGTCCGACGCCTCCGCCGAACGTTCCGCCGCCGGATGCTCCGTGCGTTTGAACAAAGAGCCGATCATCGAATACCTGCGCTCCAACATCGTTCTGATGAAATGGATGATCGCCAACGGCTACGAAGACAAACGTACCCTCGCGCGCCGGATCACCGCGATGGAAGCCTGGATCGCCAACCCGAAACTGTTGACAGCCGACGCCGACGCCGAATACGCGGCAGTGATCGAAATCGACATGAACCAGATCAAGGAACCGATTGTCGCCTGCCCGAACGACCCGGACGATGTGAAACTGCTCTCCGAAGTCGCTGGCGACAAAATCGACGAAGTGTTCATCGGCTCGTGCATGACCAACATCGGCCACTTCCGCGCCGCCGGGAAAGTGCTCGACGGCAAGAGCGACATTCCGGCGCGTCTCTGGATCGCCCCGCCGACCAAGATGGACGCAATGATCCTGAACGAAGAAGGCTACTACAGCGTGCTCGGCAAAGCCGGTGCGCGAATGGAAATGCCCGGCTGTTCGCTGTGCATGGGTAACCAGGCGCAGATACGGAAAGGCTCGACAGCGATGTCAACCTCCACCCGTAACTTCCCGAACCGCCTCGGCATCGACACCCGCGTTTACCTCGGTTCCGCCGAACTCGCCGCCGTCTGCGCGCTGATGGGCAAAATCCCGACAGCAACGGAATACCTCGCACAAGTCGGCGTCGTCAACCAGAAAGCGGCGGATGTTTACCGCTATATGAACTTTGACCGGATCGAAGAATTCGCGGAAACGGCAAAGACGGTGACTGTTTGAGAGAATAAAATTTTTTAACCACGAAAGCGAAAAGCGCGGCGCATAGGTCGCTGGTGAGCGCAGCGAACCGCGACGGAACGGTCTCACGCGAAGGCGCGAAGCCGCAAAGGAACGAAAGCTCCCTCCCCTTCACTATCCTCCCCTCTCCCGCTTGCGGGAGAGGGTGGCCGAAGGTCGGGAGAGGGGACGTTTTCATGTGTAGGGGCGGGGTTCAAACCCGCCCTGCCTTTTAACCACGAAAAAACAAAAACCTTTTTAACCACGAAAAGGCACGAAAGCGAAAAGAAGGTACTTTGAAGCCCTCCCCTTCAGGTTATCTGATACGCTTTCACCCTTCCCTCCCCCGCACAAGCAAAATATGGACAATAAACGTGTTCTTCTGGTTCTTGCTTCGCCCACAGGCAGCTTCGGCGAAACGCTGGCGGAAGCCTACCGCGACGGAGCACAAAGCGCAGGGCACGATCTCCGGTTGCTTGCGCTGAACCAACTTGCTTTTGACCCCATCCTGCATCAAGGCTATCGGGAAATCCAGACACTGGAACCTGATCTGCTTGCTGCACAGGACGCCATCCGGTGGGCGCAACACCTCGTTTTTGTTTACCCGCTATGGTGGGGGACAATGCCTGCGCTGCTGAAGGGGTTTGTCGAACGCCTTTTCCTCCCGGGCTTCGCCTTTCAATACCGCCCCAACACCATGGTACCGGACAAACTGTTGCGTGGACGCTCCGCGCAACTGATTGTGACGATGGATACACCGCCCTGGTTCTTCCGTTTGTTCTTCCGAAACGCAGGACATCGCATCATGAAAAACCATATCTTGGAATTCTGCGGTATCCGGCCTGTAAGCATCCTCGATTTCGGCCCGATCAAAACCGCCGATGCGAACAAACGACAGAAATGGTTGAGACAAGTGCGAGACGCGGGATACCGCGCCTGAGCTTCAACCAACGACTACCGTAGGGTGGATAAGCAAAGCGCAATCCACCAAAAAATTGAACCGCAAAGAACGCAGGCTACACATTTACATGCAGCGCGTAGCCCGGATAAGCGAAGCGCCATCCGGGAATCAAAAACACGACTAACCGCAAAGAGACGCATAGAGCGCAAAGAAAAAATTCTCACGCGGAGGGCGCGGAGAAAAAGAAGAGCGGGCCGAATTGCCCACTTCTCGCCCGCCATTTTACCTCACGCAAAGCCGCGAAGAAGAACTCGTCATTGCGAGCGAAGCGAAGCAATCCAGAAAATGTGCGCAACAAAAAAACGCTGGGTTGCTTCGTCGCTTCCCGCCACGCTTCGCTCGCGGCTAAAGGCTCCTCGCAATGGCGCATTTCTGCTGCCTGATTCCCGGATGGCGCTTCGCTTATCCGGGCTACGCCCCCCCCCCTTCCTTACCGCCCTCTCCCCTACCCCTCTCCCGCAAGCGGGAGAGGGGAGAATGGTGAAGGGGAGGAAGCTGTCTTTCTTCGCGTCTTCGCGTGAGAACAAACAGGGCGCGATAAATCGCGCCCCTACACGCGCAGACGACTTTTTTGGCTCTTTTAAATTCAAGTGGGTAGCAAAGCAAAGCCATCCAGAGAATTCTCACGCGAAGGCGCGAAGGCGCGAAGAAACGATTTCCAAATGGATAGGCGTGTCGAGCGTTCAATAGCGTCAAGCAGTGATATCGCTGCGCTGAGACTTCGGGTTAATGTGCCGTCAGGTGAAAAAGCATTCACCCATGCGAGGCACTCCTCGGCATCCCTTCGCGTCTTCGCGTCTTCGCGTGAGAATCTTTCTTTGCCTTCTATGCGTTCTTTGGCGCGGAGGCGCGGTAAAGAACGTTCATCACGACGACTTGTCGTGTCAAAAAGGCTTGCGGTATATCGTGTTTCGATATAAGATACAACGCATGCCGATTCAGTCCTTTCAATGCAGCGATACCGAAGCCCTGTTCAAGGGTTTTCGCGTCAAGCGGTTCGTGAATATCGAGAGCGTTGCGCGGCGCAAGCTCAACGCGATCCATGCCGCGCATGCGCTGCGCGACTTGGCGGCGCCGCCCGGAAATCGGCTTGAGGAACTGTCCGGCTCGCGCCGTGGGCAATGCAGCATCCGCATCAACAACCAGTGGCGCGTGTGCTTTGTATGGACGGACAGCGGCGCAACCGGTGTTGAAATCGTGGATTACCACTGACGGAGAATAACGATGGCTGTAAAACTCAAACCCATTCACCCCGGCGAGATTTTGCGCGAAGAGTTCATGGTTCCGTTGGGTCTTTCTAGCAATGCACTGGCGCGCGCCATTGGCGTGACGCCGACACGTGTGAACGACATTGCCCGCGAGCGGCGCGGCATCACGGCGGACACGGCGTTACGTCTTGCCCGCTACTTCGGCACCAGCCATGAGTTCTGGATGAACCTGCAAGCCCATTACGACGTTGAAATGGCGATGAGCGCGGCGGGTAAAGCGATTACGCACATCCAGCCGCGCACTTTCGCAGCGGCTTGAAATTCTTCTTCGCGCCTGCGCGTGAAATAACCTGCGCAATGACCGCGGCAACCCACTGATTCCTAATCCCCAATTCCTGATCCCTGGCTCCCGCCCCTGTCAACGAGACAGGCATGACCATCCGTTACGCGGGATCGGGCGGCAGATTTTCGGCGCTTCGGCGATTTCCGCTATTATTGCTTCATTGTTTGTTTAAGAGGCAATGATGTCCGACGATAATCTCCGTCAAGCATCTCTCGATTATCACCGTAACCGGCCAGCCGGCAAGATTGAAGTCTCGTCCACCAAGCCATTGGTGACGCAGCGCGATCTGGCGCTGGCCTACACGCCGGGTGTCGCCGCGGCGTGCGACGAGATTGTGGCGCGTCCCGATGAGGCGCGTCGGCTGACGGCGCGCGGCAATCTGATCGCGGTGATCACCAACGGAACGGCGGTGCTCGGGCTGGGCAATATCGGGCCGCTGGCGGCCAAGCCGGTGATGGAAGGCAAGGCGGTTCTGTTCAAGAAGTTCGCCGGTGTCGATTGTTTTGACCTGGAAATCAACGAGCCTGATCCGCAACGGATGGCTGAGATGGTGTGCGCGCTGGAGCCGACGTTCGGCGGCATCAACCTTGAGGACATCAAGGCGCCGGAGTGTTTTTACATCGAGGAGTATTGCCGGCAGCGGATGAAGATTCCGGTGTTCCACGATGATCAGCACGGAACGGCGATCATTGTCGGCGCGGCGATGACCAACGGTTTGCGCGTCGCCAATAAGAATATCGAAGATGTCAAAATCGTTTGTTCGGGTGCGGGCGCGGCGGCGCTGTCGTGTTTGAAGCTGTTGGTGTTGCTCGGCGCCAGACGCGAAAACATCTGGATTTCCGATATTCACGGTGTCGTTTATGAAGGCCGTGAAGTGGAGATGGACGAACACAAGGCGCAGTTCGCGCAGAAAACCGACAAGCGAACGCTGGAAGAGATTTTGCCGGGAGCCGATGTGTTTCTGGGGTTGTCGGCCGGACGGGTGTTGAAGCAGGAGTGGTTGCCGTCGATGGCGGACAGGCCGCTGGTGTTCGCGCTGGCCAATCCGGAGCCGGAGATTCGTCCCGAGCTTGTCAAGAAGGTGCGTCCCGATGCGCTGATTGCGACCGGTCGTTCGGATTATCCGAACCAGGTGAACAACGTTTTGTGTTTTCCGTTCATCTTCCGTGGCGCGCTCGATGTCGGCGCGACGCAGATCAACGACGCGATGAAAATCGCTTGTGTGCGCGCCATCGCCGATTTGGCGATGGAGGAGCAATCCGAAATTGTCGCCGAAGCATACAGCACCAACGATCTGCATTTCGGCGCGGACTATCTGATTCCCAAACCGTTTGATCCGAGGCTGATTCTGAAAATTGCGCCGACGGTTGCGAAGGCGGCGATGGATTCAGGCGTGGCGGCGCAGCCGATTGAAGATTTTGAAGCGTACCACCAACAACTTCGGCAGTTTGTTTATCACTCCGGTTTTCTGATGAAGCCGGTGTTTCGCGCCGCCAAAGCGGCGGCCAAACGCATTGTGTTGGCGGAAGGCGAGGACACGCGGATGTTGCGCGCGGTGCAGATTTTGCGCGACGACAAAATCGCCGAGTTGACGTTGATCGGTCGTCCGCAAGTGATCGAGCAGCAGATCAAGCAGCTTGGACTGCGGATCAAACCCGGGCGTGATTTCGATATCATCAATCCCGAAAACTACGACCGCTATCACGACTACTGGACGGGGTATTACGAACTGACGCAACGCAAAGGCGTCACGGTCGAATACGCGAAGCTGGAAGCGCGGCGGCGTCCGACGCTGATCGGCGCGATGGCGGTTCGTCGCGGCGAAGCGGACGGAATGGTGTGCGGCCTGGTGACGACGTATGCGCTGAACCTGCATTACATTGACCAGATCATCGGTCAAGGGCCGGGCGTCAAGTGTTACGCGGCGATGAACGGATTGATTTTGCCGGGACAAACGTTGTTCATCACCGACACGTACATCAATCCCGATCCGACATCGGAACAACTGGCGGAGATTACGTTGATGGCGGCGCGCGAAATGCGGCGCTTCGGATTGGAACCGAAAGTGGCGCTGTTGTCGCATTCGAGTTTCGGCACCAGCGATCTGCCGGCCGCAAAAAAAATGCGCGATACCTTGCCGCTGATTCAGGCGCTCGATCCGTCACTGGAAGTCGAGGGGGAAATTCAGGGCGATTCGGCGCTCAGTGAAATGGTGCGGGAGTCCGTGTTCCCCAACGCCAAGCTGAAAGGCTCGGCCAATCTTTTGGTGATGCCGTCGCTCGACGCCGCCAATATTGCATTCAACCTGCTCAAAATCACCGGCGGCAACAACGTGACCATCGGCCCCATTTTGCTTGGCGCCAACGCGCCGATACATATTCTGACGCCGTCGGCAACCGTGCGGCGGATTGTCAACATGGCGGCGCTGGCGGCAGCGGCGGCAAAACTCGATGTAAAAAGCGGCGTAGAAAAAAGTTCATAGTCAACAGAAACAAGTTGAGATCGGATAACGACCATGATTTCTTTTGCGGTTTATTTGTTTGCAGGGGTGGCGGTGTTGATGGTGGTGTTGGCGCTGGCCTGGATCGGTCCGAGATTGTTTTCGGCGCCGGGCGTTCGCGCCGGTTTGGACCGGGAGACCACCAATCTCGAAATTTATCGGGACGAATTGGCGCAACTGACCGTCGATTATCAGTGCGGACGGCTTTCGCCAGAGGCGCTGGAAGAGGCGCGCGCCGAATTGAGCCGTCGCTTGCTGGACGATACCGGCGATCACGAGCCGAACGTCAACCGGATGTGCATGCCGACACGCGCCGTCGGTGTAGTCGTGATGCTGTTGGTGCCGTTGCTGGCGGGAGGCTTGTATCTGAATGTCGGCAGTGTCGGCGCTTTGCATGCGGTTGCCGGCGGCGAGCAGACAGAACAGAATTTTTATCAACAACTGCAGGACCATGTGAAACGCTATCCGAGCGATGCGCGCGCCTGGATCATCCTGGGTCGCCACGAGATGAGCACGGATCGTTTTCAGGAAGCGATCAAAGCGTTCGAATCGGGGATGGCGGCATCGCCGAAAGTGGCGAACGACGCGACGGTATTGTGCGAATTGGCCGAAGCGATCGGGATGGCGCAAGGCGGCACGCTCAAGGGACGGCCGCGCGAACTGGTTGAAAAGGCGCTGGCTGTGGCGCCCGATAACGCGCTGGCGTTGGAATTGGCGGGCGGCGCGGCGTACGAAGAGCAGGATTACGCCACGGCCGCCATGCACTGGAACGCGCTGCTTGCGCAGATCCCGGAGAATTCGCAGGCATACCAACAACTTCGTTTCGCCATCGCGCGTGTTGAAATGGAGGCCATGAGGGCGCAGCAAGAGGGAGAACTTCTGGCGTTGCCGTGATCAGGTATCAGAGGTCAGGAATCAGGGATCAGATAAATCGAATTCGTCATAAGCGGTCAACTGAGGTTTTTAGGTTCAAAGGGACGATGATGGACGAAACGAAAACGGCGGCGACAAACCATAAATCAATCGACGATGTAATCGTTATCGGCGCCGGTGTTTCCGGTCTGGTGGCGGCGTATCGGCTGGCAAAAAAAGGACTTCGCGTGCGCGTGCTGGAAGCAGCGCCACGCGTCGGCGGCGTCATTGCTTCCGGTCGCAGCGACGGAATGTTGTGGGAGTTGGGGCCGAACAGCGGGATGGACACAACACCGCTGATCAACGAGTTGCTCGATGCGCTGGGAATTCGTGAACAACGCGCCGACGCGCGCAAAATCGCCGACCGTCGTTTTATTGTGCGCGGCGGACAACTGATCCCGTTGCCGATGTCGGGGCCGGCGTTTTTCTCGACGCCGCTGTTTTCGACCGGGACGAAAATGGGTTTGCTGCGCGAACCGTTCATCGCACGCTCATCGCCGGAGACCGATGAAACGGTTGCCGCGTTTGTTCGTCGTCGCTTGGGCGCGGAATTCCTCGATTACGCGATCGAACCGTTCGTCGCCGGTATCTTCGCCGGTGATCCCGAACAACTGTCGGTGCAGGCGGCGTTTCCGAAACTGTTTGAACTGGAGCAGCGTTACGGCGGACTGATCCGCGGCTTGATTCTCGGCGCGCGTGAGCGCAAACGGCAGCGCGAGAAATCGAAGAACAACGCAAAAAGTTTTTCGTTCAACGACGGCATGCAAACGCTGACCGATGCGCTGGCGCGTGGTGTTGTCGCCGAAAACGGCGTTGTCGAAACCGGCGTTCGGGTCACGGCCATCGCGCGCGATACGCAAGGCGGTTGGACGGTACAAAGCGAGAGCGGCGAAGCGACGTATTGCGCCGACAGCGTGGTGCTGGCCACGCCCGCCGATGCGACGGCAACACTTCTGGCGTCGTTGAAAACGCCGGTGGCCGACGATGCCGCGCAAGCCTTGCGCGACATTCCTTATGCGCCGGTGTCCATCGTGATCAGCGGTTGGAAACGCGAAGCGGTGACGCATCCGCTCGACGGTTTCGGCTTTCTCGTGCCGCGCAAGGAAAACGCGCATATTCTGGGCACCTTGTTTTCGAGCAGCATGTTCGACCACCGCGCCGACGAAGCGCACGCAGTGTTGACGACCTTCATCGGCGGCATGCGTCAACCCGATTTGCCGAAACACGAGGATGGCGCTTTGCAGGAAATCGCAGCGCGTGATCTCGCTTCGTTGATCGGCTTGCAAGGAACGCCGTTGTGGACGAAGATCAGCCGCCATCCGCGAGCGATTCCGCAATACACGCTCGGTCATCTCAAGCGGGTGCAGCGCGTTGACGCAGTTCGAGCGCAGGTGCCGGGGCTTTTCTTCTGCGCCAACTGGCGCGGCGGCATTTCGCTCGGCGATTGCGTCAAGAACGGCCACCTGACCGCCGATGAAGTCGGCACCTTTGTGACTTCCTGCCAGGCATCGTAACGTCGCAGGTTGAAATTTATATCTCTTGCGTTTGTGCGCTGTCTTGTTGTAGTGTTTACCATAAAAACCATCCTGTAAAGAAAGCGTGATGGAAACAGGGCATTACGGACAGTTGCAGCGGGGATTGAAAAATCGGCACATTCAACTGATTGCGCTGGGCGGCGCAATCGGCACCGGTTTGTTCCTCGGATCGGCGGGCGTGATGAAAACCGCCGGGCCGTCGATGGTGTTGGGTTACGCGATCGGCGGCTTTATCGCTTTTCTGATCATGCGCCAGTTGGGCGAAATGATTGTGCATGAGCCGGTCGCCGGATCGTTCAGCCACTTCGCGCACAAATACTGGGGCGACTTCGCCGGTTTCTTTTCCGGTTGGAATTACTGGGCGCTCTATGTTTTGGTGAGCATGGCCGAGCTGACGGCCGTTGCCATCTATGTGCAATTCTGGTGGCCGGAGATTCCGGCCTGGGTTTCGGTCGCGGTGTTCTTCCTGTTGATCAACGCGATCAATCTCGCCAACGTGCGCTTGTTCGGCGAAATGGAATTCTGGTTTGCGATCATCAAGGTGGCGGCGGTGATCGGCATGATTCTGCTCGGCGCGTATTTGCTGTTGACCAACACCGGCGGCGAGCAGGCAAGCGTCAGCAACTTGTGGGCGCATGGCGGCTTTTTCCCGATGGGCGTGACCGGCATGTTGATGGCGATGGCGGTGATCATGTTTTCATTCGGCGGACTGGAACTCGTCGGCATCGCGGCAGCGGAAGCCAGCGAACCGTCGAAAACCATTCCGCGCGCGATCAATCAAGTGCTTTATCGCATCCTGATTTTTTACATCGGCGCGTTGACCGTTTTGCTGGCGCTGTATCCCTGGAACACGCTGGTCGAAATCATCGGACAAGGCGGCCACGATTACAGCAACAGCCCGTTCGTGCTGATCTTTTCGCAAATCGGCATTCCGAGCGCCGCGCATATTCTGAACATCGTGGTCCTGACAGCGGCGTTGTCGGTGTACAACAGTTGCGTTTACTGTAACAGTCGAATGCTTTACGGGTTGGCGCTTCAGGGCAACGGCCCGAAGGTGTTGATGAAAGTGGATCGTCGCGGCGTGCCGATTGTGGCGTTGTTTTTGTCGTCGTCGGCGACACTCGTTTGCGTCGCCGTCAACTATCTGGTTCCGAAAGAAGCGATGCTCATTCTGATGTCGCTGGTCGTTGCGGCGCTGGTCATCAACTGGGCGATGATCAGTCTGGCGCATCTCAAATTCCGCGCGGCGCAGGAACGTGCCGGTGTTGTCACGACGTTCAAGGCGTTTTGGTATCCGTTCGGCAATTACCTGTGTGTTGCTTTCGTCGTTTTCATTCTGGTCATTATCATGCTGATGCCGGGCATGGAACCGTATCAGAAAATCGCCGCTGGTGAGGTGGGAACGGGAATCTTGATGCTGGTTCAAAATATCAGCATGTCCGTCATCGCCATTCCGTTCTGGGTGCTGCTTCTGTGGATCGGTTTTCGGTTCAAGCGGAAGTCGGGAGCGCAAGCGTAACGCGATCTTTTTTAATCCGCGATTTTTTGTAATCATTGCATAGGGAACCACAGCCACCATGTCTGCCGGGAATTCGCTCATACCGCAGCGCGTCTTGATCACCAAGTTTCGCCATCACGGCGACGTGTTGCTCACGACGCCGCTCATTCGCGCGTTGCATCATTACTACCCGGGCGTTGAAGTGGATGTGCTGATCTACCGCGAAACCGAAGACATGCTGCGTTACAACCCGCAGGTTGCTCATCGCTGGACGATTGATCGCAACTGGAAAAAAGAAGGTGTGCGGGCGCAGATCAAACACGAATGGCGCTTGTGGCGGGCGCTGAAAGCGCGGCGTTACGATCTGCTGATTCATCTGACCGAAAGCTGGCGCGGCGCGGCGTTGGCACGCGGCTTGGGTGTGGCGCGCAGCATTGCCTTCGCGTATCCGCGCCGCGAAAATCTGTTTTGGCGGAACAGTTTTACAAATCGGGTTCCGTTGCCCGAGAGGCCGTGCCATAACGTCGCTTTACAACTGTCGGCGTTGACCGCGTTGGGGTTGACGCCGAACGCCGAAGATTTTTCGTTGTCGCTGACCATCGATGATGCGGCGCGCGCCGCTTTCCTCGACGTGCTACGACGCACCGGCTGGCAAGGCGAACCTTATCTGTTGATTCATCCGGGCGCGCGCTGGTTTTTCAAATGCTGGGAGGACGCTTCCTTCGCCGCCCTGATCGATGCGCTGGTGGCGCGCGGCCATACGATCGTGTTGACGGGTGCGCCGGACGCGCGCGAAAAAGCGATGACCGCCAACATTCTGGAACGTCTCAAAGACAAAACGCGGGTGCATTCGCTGGTCGGGCAATTATCGCTTGCCGAATTGGCGGCGGCGATCAGCGCGGCGCAGTTCTTCATCGGCGTCGATTCGGTGCCGATGCACATGGCGGCGGCGCTGCAAATTCCGGGCGTGGTGTTGTTCGGACCGAGCAAAGTACACGAATGGTCGCCCTGGCAAGCGCCGATCACCGTGTTGAAAGCGTCCGACTGGACAACCTTGCCGCACCCCGACAGTATCGACACCGCGACAACGACACGCTATCTGGGCGCGATTCCGGTGGACGCGGTGTTGGAAGCGGTGTTGGAGCGAATGGGTTTAACCGCAAAGAACACATAGCGAGCAAAGAGCAAACCCCCGCCGCCTGCGGCGGCACCCCCTTTGAAAAGGGGGCTTGGGGCGGCGTCATTGCGAGGAGCGAAAGCGACGAAGCAATCCAGAAAAAATTAACCGCAAAGAACGCAAAGAAAAAAACCGAAGCGTGTAGCCTGGACAAGCGAAGCGCAGTCCGGGAAACATTTCACGCGAAGGCGCGAAGCCGCGAAGAAGAAAAGCCCCCTTTTGAAAGGGGAAACCCGCTGAAGGCGGGAGGGGGTTTGTTTTTCTTCGCGCCTTCGCGTGAGATGAAGCCTTTCTGATTCCTAATCCCTGACCTCTGATCCCTGATGCTCACTCCCCTATAATTTTCACCAGCACCCGCTTGTCGCGCATACCGTCAAACTCGCCGTAAAAAATCTGTTCCCAAGTTCCGAAGTCGAGTTCGCCGCTGGTCACCGCGGCGATCACCTCACGCCCCATCACGGTGCGCTTCAGATGCGCGTCGGCGTTGTCTTCGTAGCCGTTGTGGTCGTACTGATCATGCGGTTTTTCCGGCGCCAGTTTTTCCAGCCAACGTTCAAAATCGCGGTGCAGGCCACTCTCATCGTCGTTGATGAACACGCTCGCCGTGATGTGCATCGCGTTCACCAGACACAAGCCCTCGCGTATGCCGCTCTCGGCAAGCGCGGCGCTGACCTGCGGCGTGATGTTGATGAAAGCGCGACGGGTCTTGGTGTGAACGTGCAATTCTTTTCGAAAGGACTTCATGATTCGCCTCACTGATTTTTGGGACATCGCCGTAGGGTGGGCAAAGGCTGACAAGCCGTGCCCACCGTTCAGGCGGATGGTGGGCACACTACGCTTTGCCCACCCTATACAAAACCCTGCTGACTATTTTCCGCCGTTGATCATCCTGGAGACAATGCCTTTCTCGGTCGTGTTTTCTCCGATGAAAACACCGGCGAGATGCACGAACACATACACGCCGACAAAGTATCCGCAGTAAATGTGTATGTCTCTCAAGAGGGCGCGCAATTCGCGCACGTCGTCCCCGCGCGGGCCGAATTTCAGGAACAACCCGATGGCGAGAATCACGACCAAAGACATGTAGAGCAAAATATACAAACCGCCCCGCAATCGCTCATTCGCGGTCGCCCCTTTGCAACACGGCGGATTGAATTTGGGCTTGTTCACCAGGAAGTCCAAAAACCTCAAAAGCAACAAACCGATCAGCACATAGCCCGCATAAAAATGCCAGTCAAACATCGGCGTTCTGATTTTTCTGGCGATACTGTTCGCTTCTTGCGTCGAAATCGAAACACCGTTTTCCGCCAGCGCGGAGGCGATGACTTTTCCGTTCTCGGGAACATTCATCCAGGTGTGGTTCAAAAACGCGGTGGCAAGCGCCAGCAAGATACTCAGCGCGATCGTCCAGTGTAGAAATCGATGTGTAAGAGAAAAATGCGTTGGAGTCATGAGGCAATCCGTCCCCTAAAAAATCGTTTAAAAGTGAAAATGCTTGCGATGCAGCAAGACCCTGAACAGGGATAAACCCTCCGGCGCCAATGTTGGCCGTCCGCGATTGTAATACCATAACCCATCCGGGAACGTAAAGGCCAAGCAAGTGGCATGCAAACGAATTTATGCAGCCCATTAGGATAGGTTATTCGTTGGGGAGCGGGCGAAGAAATGCGTTTAACCACGAAAAGCGCAAAAGGCGCGGGAGCAACCTGATTCCTGTTCACGCGAAGGCGCGAAGCCGCGAAGGGACGAAAGTGCCCTCCCCTTCAACCCAATATTCTCCCCTCTCCCGCTCTCGGGAGAGGGGTAGGGGAGAGGGCAGTGGGGATAGGGTTATCGGTGGCGTGTGTCCAAATGGATCGGCATAGGGGGCAGCCCTTTGGCTGCACCCCTGCCACACCACCCGGCATGCGGTTCCGCACCGGGCGGTTCGAGAAGTTGAGGTCATGAGAG
>WQTW01000023.1 GCA_009786085.1 Pseudomonadota bacterium
CGTGTATTCCTTCCTCGGTATTCTCATTGCATCTCTCCTTCCATGTCGTATAGATTAACCCACCACGACTTGGTGGACGAAATTTCGGGGGAAGTTCACTTTGGAAACTTTATCTTTGCGCCAAAGTAACTCCGTTCTTTTTTTTCGTCTGAGAAGCGCGAAAAAATATCCTCCAAAACATCCGTATCGAAAAACTTTAATGCGGAGGGGTAATTCGGGCGCACCTTTTCTTCAAGGACATCAGCTAGTTTTCTGGCGTATTTTGCTACATCATCTGCGTGCTTTTTTCGTTCTTTTGAGTCGGCCTTCTCCCATTCAGTCATTTGGTAGGAGGATGACGCAAGAGATGACGCCAGCGATATCAAAGCGGACTCCCAATCTTCGCAGGGGGCGCATTCTGCGTTTATATAATGCTCTCGGAAGGCTGTGCCAAAGCCTGAAGGTACGTTTTTCTTTACCCAATCTCGTATTATTTTAGCGTTGCCGCCTTCAAAAAGAAGGCGCCTTAGCATATCTTTTTCCGGCTGGTAGGTCTCAACTTCGTCTATATAAAGCTCCAAAAAGGTTCTCATTTCGCCCACCTCCACGCCCTCAAAGTAAATCGCTACGCCGGCGGTGTGAGGTGGCACCGTGTTCGCCCCGTCGGGCTAGGCGTAGCGAGTCCGTTATCACTTAACAAAATCGACAATATGTCCCGTCGAAATGGTTTCTTTTGCGCGCAGGAATGTCATCACGCGATAGTTTCACGGTGAAGCCTATTATCCTTGTGTCAGTTTTCGCTTCGAGACGAGCGTTCGCCTCGTCTCTTGCTCTGAGCCAAGCCGTTTTTTGGTCGGTTAAACCCCCGATGGAAACGAAGCGCCCACGGCAATCGTGATCAACTTCTACATCTTCAATAATCACGGCCTGCCAGATAGGTAGATTGGTAATATCGTTTTCCATTTCATTCGCTCTCATGTCCTCTTCTCCTGTTATTTTGTTAAACAATCACGCCTGCTTCTTCATCGGCAGCACCTTCAACGCCGCCGCCCGTTCCAAATAATCCGCCCAAGCCTGCATCATCTCCCGCCGCGCCTCAAAGTGCTTTGCATCGTTATAGGCTGCCTCGACAGAATTTTTTATCTTGTGCCCTATCTGGACATCAACCATCCGATGGTTGTAGCCCAACTCATTCAATCCGGTATCGACAACCCCGCGCAAGCCATGCCCCACCATTTGAAACCCCATGCGCTCGATCGCTTGCCCGATAGCGGCCTCACTCATGGGGGAGTAGTTCGAGCGGGGACTTGGAAAAACCAGATCATCCGCACCTTGTCCGGTCAGGGAGCGGATATTAAGAAGCAGCGACACCGCTTGCGTCGGTAGCGGTAGATCATGCGCTTCCTTATCGGCCTTTTCCGGGCGGCGGCGCCATACCGCGTTATCCAGATCAAAATCTCCCCATACCGCCCGCCGGACGCTGGCCTGCCTCATTCCGGTATAAAGCAGCATCCAGATTGCCGCCTTCGTGAATGGATGCCCGCTATCTTGTTCCAGCGCTTGAATGAATCTTGGTATTTCCTGAAAGCGGATACGCTCCATATGCCTGGTATCATGATCGGGCAGGTGCTTAATAATGGCGCGGCACGGATTGACCGAAAAGCTGGCGTCTTCCACATGCGCCAAGTCGTAAACTTCCGCCGTCCACTCACAAAGCTTTTTCGCCATATAGGTCATCTTGCGCCCGTGATTGGTCTTTTCCGCCACACACCGGAACAGCCCAAGCAATTCCTTCCCCTCAATGTCTTTTATGTTTTTTTGCCCAATGGCGGGGAACATGTGAATTTCAAGCTGCCGAAGCATCTTGTCCCGGTATTCGTCTGTGGTTTTTCCCTTTTTGCCAGCGTGCAGGCGACGGGCGATCTGTTCAAAGGTGTTGCCAGCCTCGACGGCTTGCCGCCGCTTCTCCCGTTCGGCTTCTTCTCTTGCCCGCGCCGCTTCCCGCTTCGCTTCCTCTTTCGCTTGTTCCGCCGCTTCTCTCAGGCGGCGCGCCTTCTCAACGGGATCAACGCCCTTCCCCACCGCAGCTATCGCCACCGCAGCCTTCTCCCTTGCCAGTTGAAGGCTCACCTTTGGGTATTGCCCAAAACCCATGAGCTTACGCTTGCCGTTCAGGCGACAGGCCAAGCGCCAATAACGCTTACCGTCGTGAGTTACCAACAAGTGAAACCCGTTCCGGTCTTTGCCGTCGCAATCGTAATGACACCCCGGCAGGGCGGTTTTACAGAATTTGTCCGTCAGTATGTTGGTTGCCATTTCGTCCATTCCACGGCGGGGGGCGGCTCCGGGCTTCCTTGTACATGCGGCGGCAAGAAAGACTTAACTACAACGCACGGTATGTACAGTGGAAAATCAGAGGATTCGCCGTATGTATGGAAGTATGCACTTTCGTATGTAGAAAATCAATGGATTTTACTGGATGGCTATGTACGGCTATGGACAATAGATAACAAAAAAGCCCGCTAACTGTTTGAATTAACGGGCTTTAATGGACTTCTTTGGATGTTGCTAGACCTTCAAATGGTGCCGACGATGAGACTCGAACTCATACGGCTTTCGCCACTGCCCCCTCAAGACAGCGTGTCTACCAATTTCACCACGTCGGCAGGTCGTGCATTTTCAAGTGCGCGATTGTAGCGTCTTTTAAGGATTCGGTGCTGTATCTCCGGCAGAATTTTCTTGCGGCGTCGAGGTGGTCGGCGCGACGGGAATATCGGGAGCGCCAGGCGCAACGTTATCGAACGGCGCCAAAGGCACGTCGGCGGGTTGCGCAGGTCTGGTGTCCGCCGGCTGTGTGACGGCGCGATCCATGATGCTGCCGCCGATCGTCGACCCTGAGCGTTGCGCGCTGTAATAGGTCAGACCGAGGCTCGTCACGAAGAAAACGGTTGCCAAAGCCGCAGTCGTCCGCGACAGAAAGTTGGCCGATCCCGCCGAGCCGAAAATGCTACCGGAAGCGCCGCTTCCGAACGCCGCGCCCATATCAGCGCCTTTGCCATGTTGCAGCAGAACAAAGCCGCAAATCGCTATGGCAACCAGTATATGAGCAACCCACAAAATATTTTCAAGAAATCCCATCTTTCACTCCACTATCAGACCCGTGCGGCCTGAGCAATCGCTAAAAATTCTTCGGCATCGAGCGATGCGCCTCCCACCAGCGCACCATCGACATCGGCAATATTCAACAGAGCGCCGGCGTTGCTTGCCTTGACGCTTCCACCATACAGCAAACGGGTGCCGGTCACGCCCGCCTGTTCCAATTGCCCACGCAGCATGGCGTGAACTTCGTGCACATCTTCTTCACTGGCCGCTCGACCGCTACCGATCGCCCAAACCGGCTCGTAAGCGATGACCAATCTGCGCTTCGTTTCCGCCGACACATGCGCCAGCACCGCTGCCAATTGTCGCGTCACCACTTGCGCCGTCTCGCCGCGCTCACGCTCGGCCAGTGTCTCTCCAACGCAAACGATCGGCGTCATTCCCGCTTCCGCCACGGCCTGCGCCTTGCGAGCGACAGTCGCATCGTCCTCGCCGTAAAGGCTGCGCCGCTCGGAATGGCCGACAATGGCGCAACCGCAGCCGAAATCGGCCAGCATCGCCGCCGATACTTCCCCGGTGAACGCGCCCTTCGCGTGTTCGCTGACGTTCTGGGCGCCCCAACCGATAGTGCTGCCCTGCAACGCCTGTTGCGCCTGCGCCAGATACGGGAACGGTACGCACACCGCCAACGCATCGTCAGGCCGACAACGCTCCTTCAGCGCGGCAAGGCGCGCGGCATTCTCCTGCGCATTGCCATGCAGTTTCCAGTTACCGACAATGTATTTGGCAGTCGCCATCCAGCGCTCCGGTTTCAGCAAACTGAGTATTGTACACACTGCATGCGGGCTCGCGCTAGTACCATGACCCTAAAAACCTCAGTTAACCGCTTATAAACCATGAAAAACCGCACGGTGGCGTGCTCTGACGCCTTTTTCACCATTCACTCATTGGATGAGTGCGCTGCGCGCTCTCCGGCGCGGCACTCGCCACGCCATGATATCCCGCATAAAAACCCTACTGCCAAAGATGTTGACATAATCCAATCCTTTTGCTATTTTGCAAACCTATTTTGACAGGGATACCCTGCATCCATTGTTTCGGGGGCTTTTTATGAAAAGAGAACAAACCGATGCTACGTTTGCATTCCCGTGGGTTCAACCTGATCGAGCTGATCATCGTCCTTGCCCTGATCAGCGGAGCTTTGGCGATGGCCGCTCCGGCGATGGGCGACTGGCTGACCAAAAGCCGTCAGCGCAACTTGGCCAAAGCCATCGCCCACGCCATCACCATTGCCCGCACCGAAGCGATCAAGCGTAACACTCGCGTTACGATTTGTATTTCCGCCAATCAGCAGACCTGTACGCAAAGCGGCGGCTGGGAACAGGGGTGGATTATTTTTCCCGGCCCCATCAGTTCCACACTGGAGGTTGACGATACGATTATCCATCACGAATCGTCCGGCACTTTTTTCAACCTCACAGCCACCGGCAACCAACCTGTCAGGAGGTATCTTTCGTTCCTCAGCACCGGCAGGCCGCATCTGTTAAGCGGCGCTTTTCAGGCGGGCACGATCACGGTCTGCGCACCGGGGCAGAACGCCATCAACGTTGTAATGGCCGCGACCGGGCGCACACGCATCGAAAACACTTCTACACCATGCCCTTGATTCAGGAATCAGAAAAAACGCGACGATCCCAATGAGGAACAGGTTTCGCTGACCAGAGGAGTGCGGGCGTCTCGCCCGCAAAAACCCTGATCCCTGACAATTACGCCTTCGTCGCCTCCGGCGCTTCGGGCTTGATCCCTGTCAGCAGGTATTCCACCAGGTCTTTCACCGGTCGCATTTCGGAACCGAACGGTAGCGACGACGCCCCTCGGAAGAACAGTCCTTTCATCCGGTCGCCGCGCAACGCCGCCGCCAACTGCACGTCGATGCAAAACTGGCCGATCTTGGCGATGCCATCGCGCAATCCGCATTGCGCCAGGCAATCGAACTTCACCGAGCAACGCGGCTTTTTATGCGCCACCGCCGTCAGTTTCGGCAGGAATTTGAGGTAATTATCGAGCCAGGGCGTGCGCACCGCCCGCGCGGGCAATCCAGCCACGCTGATGAATTCCACCATCTCGTCCGGTCTGGCGTCGAGCAACACCCGCTTGAACCCTTCCGCCGCGTCACCCTCCTGCGTCACGGCAAACGCCGTCCCCAACTGCACGCCGGAAGCGCCCATGTCGATCAGTTGCCGAACCCGCTCGTGCGAGTTGATCCCGCCGGCCACGATCATCGGAACGTCTTTCTCGCCGATGCCTTCGGCGCGGAAATAGTCGTGCATCGCCGGCAAGACCCGCTCGAAATCGAAACGCGAATCGTTGATATCCTCGACCCTGGCCGCGCCCAAATGTCCGGCAGCGTAACGCGGATGTTCGATCACCACCGCATCGGGCAGCCGCCCTTTGCGCATCCATTTTTTGATGACCAACTGAATGCCGCGAGCGTCCGACAGAATCGGAATCAGGCCGATGCTCGGCTTCTCGTCGATCAGGTCAGGCAAATCGAGCGGCAACCCCGCGCCCATCACAATCGCGTCGGCGCCGCTGCGGCACGCCTGACGAACATAGTTTGCGTAATCGGACACCGCCCGCATCACGTTGACCGCGATCATTCCCGCCCCTTGCGCGATCACCTGCGCGGCTTTGATCTCGCGGTCGAGTGCGGTCAGATTGGCCTCGTCCACGATCTTCTTTTCGGCGTGGTTGCTGATGGCCATCAAATCTTCGTGGTGACGCCGCAGATCAATGCTGGCGATCGTTCCCACCGCGCCCAAACTGGCCACCGTTCCCGCCAGCCGATGCGCCGAGATGCCAATGCCCATGCCACCCTGAACCACAGGCAACAACTGGCGACCTTTAAAGACCAACGGAGACAGGTGGCTTGCTACCATCTTTTTGAAGAGTTCATTCATCGTAGTGCCCAAGACTCACTAGAAGTAAAAGTGAATATGTGATTCTAGCATAGTAGTGCGATCTTCCTTCCGATACACGAAATATCACAGTCGGGTAGAGGGAATGCCGTTCCCTCCCATGCTTACTGGGGATGGTTTGGGTGGGGGCGACCGAACAGTAAAGTACACGACAAAACCAAAACTGCTCTAAAATAAACCCATATCATGCTCAGCTACCGCCACGCCTTTCACGCCGGCAACCACGCCGATGTTCTCAAGCACTGCGTTTTGATCGCGCTGCTGCGCCATCTCAACCAGAAAGAAACGCCCTACGCCTACATCGACACCCACGCCGGCGCCGGATTGTATTCGCTGACCGAAGGCTACGCCACCCGGAACGCCGAATTTCTCGGCGGCATCGCCCGTCTCTGGGAGCACACCGATTTGCCCGAAGCGCTTGCCGATTACCGTGATCTCGTTCGCAGCTTCAACACCGGCGCCCCTGGAGCAGGAAGCCCTCCCCTTCAAGGGGAGGGTTTGGGTGGGGATGGGGTTCCCATTCCCCCCTCTCCCCCTGCCCCTCTCCCACAAGGAGAGAGGGGTGTAAAGCTCCGTTTCTACCCCGGCTCGCCGCTGATTGCGCAACGCATCATGAGGCCAGGCGACAAACTGCGTCTTTTCGAATTGCACCCAAACGACCATCAGTTGCTCGTCGAACATTGTCGGCCTATGAAACGTCAGGCGCAGATTCAAAAACTGGACGGTTTTTCCGGACTCAAAGCCGTGCTGCCACCACCGTCACGGCGCGGACTCGTCCTGATCGACCCCTCCTACGAAAACAAGGACGACTGCCGCCAAATCATCGCCGCCGTGCAGGAAGGCTTGAAGCGTTTCGCCACCGGCATCTTCGCCATCTGGTACCCCTGCCTGCAACGACAGGACATCGACACCCTGCGCCGAAAACTGCGCACGTTGCCGGTCAAATGGCTCGACGTGACGCTGAACATCCAACACCCTTCCGCCGACGGCTTCGGAATGCACGGCAGCGGAATGTTCATCATCAACCCGCCCTGGCAGTTGGATGTTTTGTTGCAGAAAAATCTGGCTTTTCTGGTGAAACGGCTGGGGCGTGATGAGGGAGCGCGGTTTACGATGGACGGCGCGTCTTGATTCTCACGCTTCTTGTTTTAACTGCAAAGAACAACGCATAGGGCACAAAGAAAAAGATTACTTTCCTTGCCTCATTTCACGCTCGGCAGCACGCGCCAAAAAAGCTGACCGGCTCAAGTGTTGCGATTGCGCAAAGACATCAATCTCTTTAACCAGCCGTTCCGGCAAACTGATGTTAAGACGAACAGCGCGTGTGTTGATTTTCGAAGTGTCCAGATCAACAAGCATCCAATACCCGCCCTGGAAACGCTCATCATCCATCCACTGCTCAGGTGATGAGGGCGCAGGAAGATCAGCGTCCTCGTCGTCGAAATAAACTTCCACAGCCTCCTGAATCGCCGTCGGCAACCCTTCCAATTCGTCCGCCGCCGAAAAGCATCCGGGGAAATCCGGGAGCGTGACGCTCCAAGCGCTGTCAGTGTCCTTGTGTACGTATGCCGGATAAAACATCATTTCCTCCAATCCCAGCCGGCTTGCCTCACCCCTTCACCGCATCCGGGAAAAACATCTTCATCACAGCAAACATCTTTTCCGGCACGCATTGTTTAGCGCAATCTTCCTTCGCAATCACCGACACGATTTCTTCACCGGCGCGCGCTTTCTGCACCCATTGCGGTTCGGCGACCAATGCACGACCAACGGCAACGAGTTCATAGCCGGTGTCAAACGCCCGCTGTAAATCGTCCGCGACTTTGACGCCACCGGCGCCGATCAGCGGCATGCGTCCTTTCAACTGCTGATGAATCGCCTGACCGATGATGCGTTGATCGTTCTTATCGCGTTGCGACGTCTGATCGTAGCGCCCGAGCGAGACGTGCAGATACGTCAGCGCTTTTCCCGCCAGCCGATCGACCAGATAAAGCGTGTCGTCAAGCGTGATCCCCGGATTTTCGATTTCTTCAGGCGACAAACGATAACCGACGATGAACGTTTTATCGGCATGTTTTGCGGCTTCCAGCACCGCATCGACCACCGCCAATGGAAAACGCGCCCGCGCTTCCAGCGAACCACCCCAACGGTCGGTGCGGCGGTTCGAGTGCGGCGAAAAGAATTGTTGGATCAGATAGGTGTTTGCGCCGTGAATTTCGACGCCATCGAAACCGGCGGCAATCGCGCGTCGCGTCACGTCGGCAAACGAAGCGATGATCGTCTCGATCTCGGCATCTGTCAGCGCGCGAGGTTTGGCGGCGTTGGGACGTTCGGCAGGAACATCCGAGGCGCTGACAACATCGTTGTCAACCAGCGCCGGTTGGCTCATCCGGCCAGCGTGAAAAATTTGCAGCACCGACTTGGCGCCGTTGCGCTTGATCCGGTGGGCCAGTTCGGTCAGACCGGGAATGAAACGGTCGTCGCTGCCGCAAAACTGCCCCGGAAAACCCCTGCCGTTCGGCACGGTGTACGTCGTGCCGGTAATCAGCATGCCGACACCTTTGGCACGCGCTTCGTAATACGCCAGTTCTTCGGGCGATTGCCAGCCATCGTCCTGCGCAGACCAGGTCGTCATCGGCGCCATCACAATGCGGTTGCGCAGCGTCGCGCCGTTGGCGAAGGAAAAGGGTTGATCGTAAATGGGGTTCATTGCAAAGCCTTCGTAAGGAAAGAGACAAAGAAGATAGCCGCAATAGCTTCCCGATTCAACCCTTCTCAGGTAACGCTGTACTTTGTGGCCGTTTGTGGCTACAATTGAGCCTTAAAATCGGAGGTGTTCCATGGATACAGTCGTCAGGGCAAGAGTGGCTGAAGCTGACAAGGTAGCGGCTGCCGAAGTGCTGCGGGAAATGGGGTTGACCATCTCGGATCTGCTTCGCATCGTCGTTATCAAGACGGCCAAGACCAAGCAAATCCCATTCGAGCTTGGCTTAAGCCCTGTCAACCAAGCGGTCATCCGTGAGATTGAAGAAGGGCGTGCGACGAAAGCAAGCCACGACGTCGATATGGAACTGCCTACAGGCCACCCTTTCGGTAAGCAGAGAGGTCTCAAGCGATGAGAGACTTTTACCTCTCGAACCAATTCAGGAAAGACCTCCACCGAGAATATTCAACCAGGGCTGAAACAACCAGGAATAAAGCCCTGCGGGAAGAATTGGCTCTTGTGCTGGGGCGTCTGTTATTTGATCTGCCATTGGAACAGCGGCACAAAGATCACGGCCTGACGGGGAACTGGGCCGGCTTTCGTGATTGCCACATTTTCAATGATCTGGTGCTTATCTATCGCAGATACGACAAGAAAGCACCTCATAAGCAGTATGGCGACAATGCCTTGGTGCTGGCACGGATGGGTTCTCACTCTGAGTTGGACTTTTGAATTGCTCGTCGGGTTTGATAAACCCCGATTGCTGCCGTCAATACATCGTCCGCCCCAACCGCTTCCAGGTAACGAGCGGAAGCGATGCATCGGGCAGAGAGAGATGAACCATGACCAGACGGCGCTGCTCCTCGGGCAACGACAATTCCCTATAAAACTCCGCGTCGCCAAAACCGATGGCTTCCGCCTCGGCGCGTGAGTTGGCGTAAACAATCCGCTCAATCCGCGCCCAATAAGCGGCGGCGAGACACATCGGACAAGGTTCGGAGGAAGCGTAAAGCGTTGCACCCGGCAGATGCCACTGGCGCATTTGCCGGCAAGCCGCACGGATCGCCTCAATCTCAGCGTGCGCCGTTGGATCATGGCTCACCAACACCCGATTTTTTCCTTCGGCAAGGATTTCGCCGTCCCGCGCAACGACGGCGCCAAACGGCCCACCCTCCGGGTTTTTGCTCCCTTCCCTGGCGTTTTCCGCCGCCAGTTCAACCGCGCGTTGCAGCAAACGCCGATCCTCTTCTGTCGTTTTCGCCATCATTTCAGCCTCGATTGTTGTTGTTTCCCCAGATGCGACAGTGTACCAAAGCGGGGGTGAAGTATGCAGCATGGCAGTAGATAGGAGGCTGGGTTTCGGTGACAATAAGCGCATCACGTGTAAAATCACGCAAAAGGAAGCCACACACACCCGGAGGCCACCCGATGAATCACTACGATCCTGACAAAGCTCCCGATCCAGAGCAATGGCTCGCGCTTGACGAACAGACGCGAATTACTCTTGCCAAGAAATACCATCGCGCCCAACGAATCAAACTGCCGAGCGTCGAAGTACATGCGATGTTTCATTCACTCGTTGAGAGCCAAATTGCTGAGAACCTCGGCCCCGTCGTTCGCGCGATGGATCGCCTTGCGGCGGAAGGCTTGTCACGGCATGAATCCATTCACGCCATAGGTTCGGTTCTCCTCGGACACATCCACAATCTTCTCAACGCTTCTGACGATGAAAAGCCCTCCGCAGCCGCCTACGCCGAAGCCGTTGAACGCCTCACTGTAAAGAGTTGGCATGACGAGTATGGCAATTAGCCCCTCACTCCTCCTGCTGTCCTGCTTGGGTCCATGAAGAATCGCGACTCTTGTACCACTGAAGACTTTGAATCCATGTCATGGCACGACGTCCATGTACATGGATTCCGCCTCGCTTCCTTCAACGAAGCTGAAAGCACCGCGGATCTCGTTTTCGACATCGACTACATTCTCGAATGGAAGCAAGATGGCTGCGTGTTCACCTTCGTGGTGTGCCCAGCGACGCTGTGTTTCAAGGACGCCTTTGATTTGCAGTTCTCTCTTGACTACGCAAAGCCGACCGCCGGGATGTGCCCGTTTTCGATAAATCGCATTAGACGTGAGCAGATTGAATTCCCTACCGGATATAAGTCATATCAGTGGGTTATCGAGATTGACTGGCCCAATGGTGAGATTTGCTTTCAATCTCCGGGCTTTATCCAAACACTAACAGGTTCACCAAAGTCAGTCGCAGAGCAGTGGTTGTCTTCGGAGCTAAGGAACAACTCATAAGCCGGAATGGGGTGAAGCAAAATGAGCGGCGAATGCTGTGATTCCACTTCGCTCCATCCTAGCCTACGGCGGGCTGTAAAGAGTTGGCATGATTAGCCCCACAAGCGGGTGCTCCGTTTATCAGATGACGGGGCAAGGAGCTACAAAATGACTAACCTCAAGTACAACCCCGTCGCTCATGACCATGAAAAATTCATTGCTCGTGCGTCCTATGCGGTACAGCGCTGGATATCTACCTCCTATCGAGAGGATCGGCTTTACAACCGATCACTCATGCTGCTGGATGGGCAGGGCGTCAAACAAGACCACACGGCTGCGTTTTTGCTCAATGCGCAAGCAGCCGAACAAGGGCATCATGACGCGGTATTGGCGATGGGTTGGTTCTATTTGAACGGAGTGGGCGTCGAGGAAGACCGTGAAAAGGCGTGGCATTGGTATAGAAAGTCTGCCCGTCAGGGAGAACCTAAAGCAATGTTCAGCTTGGGATACCTTTGCTACATTGATGGTGACCACGTCCAAGCGAAAACCTGGTTTTCCAGAGCTATCAGATTGGGGCACAGCAGGTCTCTTTACTGGATGGCCAGGTTGCTCTGGAGGGGACTAGGAGTTGCGAAAGATCAGAAGTGGGCGTATGCGCTCATCGAGCAAGCTTCGAAAGCCAATGTACCAGAGGCCAAACGGGTCATTCGATTTTTGTCGCGACGTGCCCGACAAGCCGCTCACGGTCACAATGATTCAAGCCCCACCACCCTGCGTCCATAAGCTGCGCTTGGAAGCTGAGAAAGAGAGAGAGTAGCCATTTCCTGCCAAGTTTGCTAGACTGGCAATGTTCCTACATTTCGTAGCCCTTTACGGATGACAATCATGCAGACCGTCAATATTCGCCAGCTCAAGACCAATCCCAGCACAGCGCTGGCCGCAGCGCGCGCAGACGATATGGTGGTGGTGATGAATCGCGACCACCCGCAGGCGCTGCTGGTTGACCTGGAGCAGCTTGGTGTGCCCGATCTGTCTGCCGTGCGGGTGGCGCTGGCGGTATCGCTCTTCCGTAGCGGCTCGGTGTCGGCAGGTTTTGCGGCACGCATGGCGGGCAAACCCCTGCCGGAAATGCTGACGCTGCTCTCCAGTCAGGGGATTCCGCTCACCGGCACGAGCAAGGCCGCTGCCGATGAAGCGCGTGAGGAAATGCGTCTGGCGCGTGACTGGCTGGTAAAACACACCACATGAGCCGCCGCGTCGTTATCGCCGATGCAGGGCCGCTGATCGCGCTGGCCCGGATTGATTCAATTGCCCTGCTCCGAAAGTTGTTCGGGCGCGTATGTATTACCGAGACGGTGCGGGACGAAATACTGCCTGCCGCTCCCGCTTTTCCCGATGCCGATTTGCTGGCTGATGTGCTGCTTGAAGGCTGGATCGATGTTGTCAGCATGCCGCTGGGTAACTGGCAACCGCTCAACCCTGGCGTTGATCCCGGCGAAGCCAGCGCCATTCATGCCGCTTGCCATTGGCGCGATACGGGCGACAGCGTGCTGCTGGTGATGGATGATCGTGCCGGAAGACTGGAAGCGAGGAGCCGGGGCATCGCCCTGATTGGCACTGCGGCGGTGATCGGGCTGGCCAGAACGGAAGGGTTGATTTCCGCTGCCAGACCATTGCTGGAGCGGCTGGCGCAGTCTGGCTATTACCTCGGACAGGCCGTGATTGCGGCAGTGCTCGCTGATGTGGGGGAGTAATCCTGGAAACGGCTGTTTCCAAGGGGGGCTTTCCTGATTTCTATTTCCTCCCGCCCTTTTCCCTGCTATACTATTAGATTATCAGGCGGTTAGCTCAGCTGGTTAGAGCGCCACGTTGACATCGTGGAGGTCGTTGGTTCGATTCCAATACCGCCTACCAGATTCCCCCGCGTCGGTTGTTTTGCCCGTGTAGTTGCAAACTCCAAGCAAATCCCGTGCAAACCAGCGCTGTTGGTTTATCAGATCGTTGAAGTTGACTGCGTTGCAGCTTTCTTGAAAGGGTCAGGTTATGACACCGCGAACGTTTTTGTTGAAAAAAGATAACTCCTGACGAGTTCGCGTGCCTGTTCCCCCGCTTGCCGACTGTTTTTCTCCGGCAACCGAATCCAGAAAAGTGCGGCCCGTCCGCGCTTTTTTATTTTTCGAGAGAGTTTTTCACAATGCCCAACATTCAACTGCCCGATGGTTCTGTCAGAACGTTTGCAACACCTGTCACGGTCGCCGATGTCGCCGCCTCCATTGGCGCCGGTCTTGCCCGCGCCGCGCTGGCAGGCAAGCTGGACGACACGTTGGTCGATACGTCGTTTCTGATCGACCGCGACGCCCGCTTGTCCATCATCACCGCCAAAGACGCCGAAGGGCTGGACTTGATCCGTCACTCTGCCGCGCACTTGCTCGCTTACGCCGTGAAGGAATTGTTCCCCGACGCGCAGGTGACGATCGGCCCTACGGTCGAGGACGGTTTCTACTATGATTTTTCATACAAGCGCCCGTTCACGCCGGACGATCTCGCGGCCATCGAGGCCAAGATGGTCGAGTTGGCGAAGAAGGACGAGCCTGTCGTTCGCAGTGTGACGCCGCGCGACGATGCAGTCGCATTTTTCAAGGGTCTGGGCGAGCATTACAAGGCGGAAATCATCGCGTCGATTCCAACCAATGAGGACATTTCGCTGTACCGCGAAGGTTCGTTCATCGACTTGTGTCGCGGTCCGCACGTCCCTTCGACCGGCCATTTGAAGGTGTTCAAGCTGATGAAGCTGGCCGGCGCGTACTGGCGCGGCGATTCGAAAAACGAGATGTTGCAGCGCGTGTACGGCACGGCCTGGACGAAGAAGGAAGACCTCGACGCTTATCTGCACCGCATCGAGGAAGCCGAAAAGCGCGATCACCGCAAACTCGGTCGCCATCTCGATCTTTTCCATTTGCAGGATGAAGCGCCGGGCATGGTGTTCTGGCATCCGAAGGGCTGGTCGCTCTGGCAGGAAGTCGAGCAGTACATGCGGCAAGTCTATAAAGACAGCGGTTATCTCGAGGTGCGCTGTCCGCAAATCCTTGACCGTTCCCTCTGGGAAAAATCGGGGCACTGGGAAAACTACAAGGACAACATGTTCACCACCGAATCGGAGAAGCGCGATTTTGCGATCAAGCCGATGAATTGTCCCGGCCATGTGCAGATTTTCAATTCCGATCTGCGCAGTTACCGCGACCTGCCGCTGCGTTATGGCGAATTCGGCGCCTGCCATCGCAACGAACCGTCCGGCGCGCTGCACGGCATCATGCGCGTGCGCGCTTTCACGCAGGACGACGGCCACGTCTTTTGCACCGAAGCGCAAATTCAGCCGGAAGTCATCGCCTTTCATTCGCAGGCGCTAAAGGTTTACGAAGATTTCGGCTTCAAAGACATCGCAATCAAAATCGCGCTACGTCCCGAACACCGGATCGGCGCCGACGACGCCTGGGATCTCGCCGAAAACGCGCTGCGCGACGGACTTCGAGCATGCGGCACCGAATGGGAAGAACTGCCCGGCGAAGGCGCTTTTTACGGCCCGAAGGTCGAATACCACATGAAGGATTCGATTGGCCGCTCCTGGCAATGCGGAACGATGCAAGTGGATTTTTTCATGCCGGGACGTCTTGGCGCCGAATATGTCGATGAGGACAACGGTCGCAAGACGCCGGTGATGCTGCATCGCGCCATTGTCGGCTCGTTAGAGCGTTTTATCGGCATTTTGATCGAAAATCACGCCGGAGCCATGCCGTTGTGGTTGGCGCCGATTCAGGCTGTCGTCATGAGCATCACCGACCGACAGGCCGCCTATGCGAAAGAAATCCAACAGTTACTAAAAAAACATGGCTTCCGTGCCCATGCCGATTTGCGCAATGAAAAAATTACTTATAAAATCCGCGAGCACAGCCTGCAAAAGCTGCCTTATCAGCTCATTGTCGGCGATAAGGAAGCACAGGCGCATACGGTAGCCGTGCGGACTCGCAGCGGCGAGGACTTGGGCGCAATGTCCCTTGATGCCTTGCTGGCTCGTTTTGAAGAAGAACGGGCAGCGCGTCGGTGATACTTTCCGACGCCCGCTTGAGTGAATGCATGGCTTTTTTGTATTTTTGAGGAGATAGGACAATCGCTCTGGAAAAAGAACAGCGGATCAATCACGAGATTACCGCATCCGAAATTCGGCTCATCGGCAATGACGGTGAGCAACGTGGCGTCGTTTCGTTAGCCAAGGCACTTGCCGAAGCGGAAGCCGCCGATCTTGATTTGGTCGAGATCGCGCCGTTGGCGAAACCGCCGGTCTGCCGGATCATGGACTATGGCAAGTTCAAGTACCATGAAGCCAAAAAGCAGCACGAAGCGAAACAGAAACAGAAACAAATACAGATCAAGGAAATCAAATTCCGTCCCGGAACGGACGAAGGCGATTACCAGATCAAAATGCGCAGCATGATGCGTTTTTTAGGCGATGGCGACAAAGTGAAAGTGACACTGCGTTTCCGTGGCCGTGAAATGGCGCATCAGGAATTCGGTATCCGTCTGATCGACCGGATCAAGGAAGACACCGAAAACGCGGCAACCGTTGAGCAGTACCCCAAACTTGAAGGTCGGCAGATGGTGATGATGCTGGCCCCCAAGAAAGTAGCACCCGTAAAACATCACCCCAATAAGCCCGAAGCCGGTACCAAAGTCCCAGAGGCCACCGCCCTGAGCACCGCCGAAGGCAGCTAAAAGGAGTTAATGCAATGCCCAAAATGAAAACCAAATCGAGCGCCAAAAAGCGTTTTCGTGTCCGCAACAGCGGCTCGATCAAACGCTCGCAAGCGTTCAGAAGTCACATCCTGACCAAGAAGTCCACCAAGACCAAGCGCCAGTTGCGCGGTCCGGCGGAAATCCATTCAACCAACATCGCTTCCGTCAGAGCGATGATGCCTTACGCCTAAGGAGGAACCATGCCCCGAGTTAAACGTGGTGTGACCGCCCGCGCGCGGCACAAAAAAGTTCTGGAGCAAGCCAAAGGTTTTCGCGGTCGCCGCAAAAACGTTTACCGCATCGCCAAACAAGCGGTGATGAAAGCCGGTCAATATCAATACCGCGACCGTCGCCAGAAAAAACGCGAATTCCGCTGCCTGTGGATCGCCCGAATCAACGCCGCCGCGCGTGAACTGGGAATGACCTACAGCGTGTTCATGAACGGCCTCAAAAAAGCCGCCGTCGAAATCGACCGCAAAGTGCTGGCCGACCTCGCCGTTTACGACAAAGCGGCGTTTGCCAAAATCGCCGAACAAGCGAAAGCGTCGTTGGCCTAAACCGTTGGCCTGAGTCAGGGGTCAGACGAAGGGGCGCGATTTATCGCGCCCTTTTCTTTTTAATCACAAAGAACGCATAGGTCGCCGGTGAGCGGCCTATGCGCTTTTTTTCGTGGTTAAACGCTTTTCTTTGTGCTTCCCGATCTTCTCGCCCGCGCCGCCGCCAACGCATCGGCAATCGCTCGCTTGCGCACTTCATCCGGCGTTTCGACAGCCCCCACTTTTTTCTCCGTCCGCCGTTGCTTCACCGGCACTGCTTCCGCCAACCGTTTCAAACGCGCATGATAACGGCTCCGCGCCGCCGCCGCATCGTCGTCCGTCCATTCTCTACCCGCCGGCTCCAGCACAATGCAGTCAACCGGGCACGCCGGAATGCACACCCCACACCCCGAACACAGCATCGGCAGCACCGCATGCAAAAACTTCGGTGCGCCGATCAGCGCATCGAGCGGACACGCTTTCAAACAAAGCGTACAACCGATACACGCCTCCTCGACAACACGCGCACATTGCACCCCCCCGTCGAACGTCGCATCCGGCGACAGCGGCATCCCGCTCATCGCCGCCAGCCGCTCCGCCAGCGCCCTGCCCCCCGGCGCGCAACGGTCGGGCGTATCCTGCCGCGTCGCCAACGCCTGCGCGTAATGCGCACAATCCGGCTGGCCGCAACGCCCGCATTGATACTGCGGCAATTGCCTGTCGAGTGATTCGGCAAGACCGGAAAGCGTGAGGGCGGAAATCTTTTTCTTCATCGGGGAATTTTACACGCCCTTTTTTAACCACGAAAAACACGAAAAATTTCTTTGCGTTCTTTGCGGACGAATTGTTTTTGGAGCAAGCGCAGTTCATAGTTCATAGGTTGGGGTGAGCTTGCGANCCCCAACAACCTTCCGCGGCGTTCGCCCGTTGGGGTTTGCTTCGCGCACCCCAACCTATGCGGGCTGCTTTGCGCCGCGCAGAATGACGAATGCTTTTCTCCGCGTTCTCCGCGTCTCCGCGTGAGGCAAAATTGCGGGCGAGACGTCCGCCGCCCCCATCCCTTCCTTCCCCCGCAAGCGGTGGAAGGGGCGCTTCTGACCTCTGATACCTGATTCCCGGACGGCGCTTCGCTTGTCCGGGCTACGCGAAATGCCCGCGCTCCGCTTGTCCGGGCCGCGCGAAATGCCGCCTCTCCCGTTTGCGAAAAGAATAGAAGAGATGAAAAGGTTAGGCTTTACTACGCTTCCGCAGGCCTGTGCGCCGCGTTCTCATCAATGACAAAAGACTTGTCCACATGAAAGCTCTGCCCCCCAAGCAACAATTAAACAAATAACGATTAAAGTTTCTTATCATCATAAAAAAATATTTCTATATCCACACAAAAAACAGGCTGTTTTTGAGATAATCGCAAAGTCGCAGATGTTATAAATGTAATCCACAATAGGTAACGCGGCGGTCATGGGGAGAATCACACATCGCTCGCGTTCGCAGTTTCTCGATCATTTTTCGCAGGAGGACGTAATGATTCGTCGTTTAGGATTTCTTTGTGCCGGTTTGCTGGCTTTGTTCTCGACAAACCTGTCGGCTCTCTCGATTGATACCACCAGCCGCGCGGCGGTGACCGACGCCTACAACAACATCTATCTTGCCGCCCGCAGTATTTCCTCCGGCTGGAACGGCAATGTAGGAAACTGCAACGCCGGAACCACCTCTTTGGCGCATCAGAAGGCGACCATCAACACGGCGAATTTTTACCGCGCTTTGGCGGGGCTTCCTCCGGTGTATCTGATTAGCGACTCCCCCGCTGATTCTTCGTCCGTTCCAGTGGTCGTCAACAATGCCGAAGTCGTCAACCGTGCGAGGCAGGCGGCGTTGATCTCCAGCGCAAATCCTCCCAACCGCTTCACACATTACCCTGACAATACTTACACGTGCTACACCCTAGAAGGACTTCAAGGCGCTGCCGCCTCCAATCTTTCTCTGGGATGGGGCGGTCCCGCTTCCGCTGCCAATGCCACTGGCCCAAGCGCCATCGACGGTTATATAAATGACAGTGGAGACCACAACGAAGAATTGGGACACCGTCGCTGGATTCTCTATTCGCACCAAGTCGGTCTTGCAACCGGCGATATCTTCAATCCGGCAGGCCAGTCGTCCAACGCCCTGCGCGTTCTTCCGGCTCGCAATTCCCCTCCAGGAGGCGCTCTCGTCGAGCCATCCAACCTATTTTCCGCCAATGCCCCGGTTTCAGGCGCAGATTGGATTGCCTGGCCCAGCCCCCATTTCGTCCCTTACGAGTTGATCCCTTCGTCGAATCGCTGGTCGATTTCCTATCCAGGCGCTGACTTTAGCAATGCTTCGGTGATGATGACCACAAGTGATGGAGCCTCCGTTACTTTATCTTCTGTAGAAGATATTTCTGCCGATCCGGGTTTCATATTAGGCGACAACACGCTGCGCTTCGAACCAACCGGCCTGCCGAGTTTTGGCGCAGGCATGACCGACACCTCTTACAAGATAGAGGTGTTTAACGTCATCGACGCAGGCACACCGTACTACTCGTACTACTGCTACACCGTCACCGTCTTTGATCCCGAAAGCGCGGGCAGCGCCACCGCGCCCGACCTTTGTAAAGCCAGCCAGACACTTACTTTCTCCACGACACCACCATCGGATGCAGCCGTGGGCGGCGTTTACGGGGTGTATGTTTCTTCAGACTCCTGGTCTGGTTTACCGATAACGCTTTCGATTGACCCGGCTTCGGCAAGCGTCTGCACGATTTTTGACATATCGCAGGAATACAATTCCACGAGAGCGACGGTAAGATTCACTGGCGCAGGCACCTGCATCATCAACGCCGATCAGGCCGGCAACGCCCATTACGCTCCTTCCGCGCAAGAGCAGCAAGCGATTGTGGTTGCCGCCACCGCAGCCGGAACCAACATCATCGATCTGAACAACGCTACCCCGCCTTCAACGGGTATCGGTTGGGTCTATTTAAGAGACGTGTATTTAAGCGGCCAGCATTTTGATAACGTTTACCTCATCCTTGATGCCGCCGACGTCATCGTAAGAAACAGCAACACAGGCAATCGACGCCGTCTTGAAGTCGAAGCCGACGCGACAGCAACCATCACGCTGGACGGCATGTCCATCACCGGACTTGAATGGGGGCAGAGCGCGTTATTGTTAAACGCAGGCGCAAACGTCAGACTGATTCTGGCGGACAACACGACCAATACGCTGACGGCGGGTAACAGCAGCGCCGGCATCCAGACAACCGACGCAACCTTGACCATCGAGGGCGAAACCAATGGCACAGGCATCCTGTACGCAAACGGCGAATACGGCGGCGCGGGCATCGGTGGCAGTGGCTTAAGCGGTAACGGCGGTAATATCACCATCAATAGCGGCAGGATCACTGCGGTTAGCGACTACGCAGGCGCAGGCATTGGCGATGGCAGCACCTACCTCGGCAGCAACGGCAGCAACATCACCATCAACGGCGGCACCATCGACGCCACCAGCACATTTGGCGCCGGTATTGGCGGCGGCAACAGCTACTTCGCCAGCAGCGGCGGCAGCATCACGATCAACGGCGGCGACATCACCGCCACCTCCTTCGGAGGCGCGGGTATCGGCGGCGCTGCCGGCAGCGATGGCGGCAACATCACCATCAGCGGCGGCACAATCACTGCCAAGACTGGTTTCACTGGCGCAGGCATCGGCGGCGGCGCCAATGCTGCAGGCGGCGACATCACGATCAGCGGCGGCATCATCCATGCCAGCACTGAGATGGGCGCAGGTATCGGCGGAGGTTTTGGCGGCGCGGGCGGCAACATCACGATCAGCGGCGGCACGATTACCGCTAACGGTGGTGGCGCTAACGGCTCCATTTGGGGGTTCGGCGCCGGTATCGGCGGCGGTGGCGGCGGCGGTGATGGTGGCAACATCCTGATCTACGGTGAAGACACCCGAGTCACCGCGAAAGCGAAGAGCGCCGTTGCGCAAGACATCGGCGCGGGAACAACAGGCACCTCCAGCGTCCACAATCCGGCAGGCAATGTGTTCGTCGCGCTGCCGCAAGGTAAGCTGACGCTTTCGACAACGCCGTCACCGACGCCAAATGCGGTGCTGTTCACAGCGACGCCGACATCGTCCGATGTCGTCACAGCAACACTGCCCTCTCCGTTTGACGCAGCGCCGTTCACTGTGGGCGGTGAATATGAATTGCTGACCGGCCTCGATCAGGTCGGAAAAACCCTGTCGGTGATCACGACGTTTGGCGCAGCCGACGAGATCGCGTTTGCGTTGAGCGGCTACAACGTCAACCCCGATCCGGCCACGGGCAGCTATCTGAGGACAGCGAACGCGCAGGTTAATTTCACGCAAGCGTCGACCGCGCTCATCACCATCAATACCCAACCAGCAGGCTCGACCGTGCTGACGCAAGGCGCGACCGCCAACCTGACCATTGCAGCAACGGTCAGCCCGACGGGTACGCTGGAATACCAGTGGTACAGCAATACGACGAACAGCAACACGGGCGGCACGCTGATTCCCGGCGCAACCAACGAGAGCTTCCCGATCCCGACTGCAACGACAGGCACGTATTTCTACTACTGCGTTGTCAGCGCGACGGGCGCGACCTCGGTCGCCAGTGGCGTAGCGACGGTGACGGTGAACGCGGTGGTGGATGCGGAAACGCCGACCATCACCACTCAGCCGGTTGACGCAACCTACATCCTGAATGCAGTGGCAACCCCGCTGACGGTTGCGGCCAGCGTCTCGGATGGCGGCACGCTCTCGTATCAGTGGTACCGCAACCTAACGAGCAGCACCAGTGGCGGCACGCTGGTCGGCACGAACAGCAACAGTTACACGCCCGACACGTCTGGCCCACCCGGAACCCTCTATTACTACGCCGTGGTAACCAACACGAACAGTGGCGTAAGTGGTACACCGACCGCCACGGCAACGAGCGCTGTTGCTGCAATCACGGTGAACTTCAATCTCATCGGCTCGAACACCATCGACCTGAGCATCGCCAATCCGCCTTCAACGGGTATCGGCTGGACGTATTCGGGTGGTACGAATGGCGTTTACACCATCCTTGATGGCGCCGACGTCATCGTTATCAACAGCAATGCAGGCAGCCAGCGCCGTCTTGTGGTCGCAGCCGACGCGGTAGCCACCATCACGCTGAACGACATGTCCATCACCGGACTTGCCGCTAACCAAAGCGCTCTGCTGCTGAACGCGGGCGCAGAGGTCACTCTCATTCTGGCAGACGGCACGACCAACACCCTGACCGCGGGTCTTAACGGAGCAGGCATCCAGACCATCGGCGCAACGCTGACGATTGAAGGTGAAACCGACGATACGGGCGTTCTGAACGCCACCGGTGGCGGCACCTCTTCTGGTGGCGCCGGTATAGGCGGCAGCGCTGGTTACGCAGGCGGCAACATCACGATCAACGGCGGAACGGTCATCGCCAAAGGCGGCGCGCATTCCGCAGGCATGGGCGGCGGTTCCGGGGGGGGCGCAGGCGGCACGATTACCATCAACGGCGGCACGGTCACGGCCAGCGCGGGTACCGGCAATGGCGCGGGTATCGGCGGCGGTTACCAGGGTGTGAGCGGAACGATCACCATCACCGGGGGCATGGTCACGGCAACTGCCGGCACCGGCGGCACTGGCGGTGGCGCAGGCATCGGCGGCGGTTCCCACACTACCAACAGCGGCGGCAACATCACCATCAGCGGCGGCACGGTCACGGCCAATGCCGGTACCAGCGGCTCTGGCGGTGGCGCAGGCATCGGCAGCGGCACTAGCAGTAGCAGCGTCGGCAACATCCTGATCTATGGCGAAAACACCCGTGTCACCGCGAAACGCAGCGGAACAATCGCCAACACACAGGATATCGGTCACGGCGGCAATGCCTCAGCCATTGCCAATGTGTTCGTCGCGCTGCCGCAAGGCAATCTGTTGGGAACCGGTGATCTGGAAATCGGTAACCCTGTGCTGTTCACAGCGACGCCGACATCGGCTGATGTCGTCACGGTAACACTGCCCTCTCCGTTTAATGCAGCACCGTTCACTGTGGGCGGCGAGTATGAATTGCTGACCGGCCTCGATCAGGTCGGAAAAACCCTGTCGGTCATCACGACGTTTGGAGCAACCGACAATATAGCGTTTGCGTTGAACGGCTACAACGCCAATCCCGATCCGGCAACGGGCAGCCATCTGATGACGTCAGGCGCGCAAGTCAACTTCACGGTACCGGCAGCGACGGTGACCGGTATCGCCGTCCTCTCGCAACCGACCACGTTGAGCTACACGGAAGGCCACATTCTCAATCTGGCCGGTTTGGTCGTGAAATTGACCTACAGCGATGGCTCCTCTGCAACTGTACCGTTTGCCGATTTCGTCGCAGAAGGCATCACAACCCATCCGACGCATGGCACGACGTTGACTTTGGCGCACAACGCCACGCAGGTGATCGTCACGCATACTGCCAGCGGCGAAACGGCGGTGACGAATGCGTTGATCGTGTATGCGGCGACGCTGGACAGCATCGCCGTCACCACCATGCCGACAAAGACGACGTACACCGTCGGCGAGAATCTTGACCTTGCGGGGCTTGTCATCACGGCCACCTACAGCAATTCAAGCACCAGCGTGGTCAC
>WQTW01000024.1 GCA_009786085.1 Pseudomonadota bacterium
GGGAGAGGGTGCCCCGAAGGGGCGGGAGAGGGCAATTCTTTTTCCCCTCTCCCCCACCCCTCTCCCGCAAGCGGGAGAGGGGAAAGAGTTACTTCGCCCGCATCAGCGCCTGGGTCGTGTCGAGCATCCGGCATGAGAAGCCCCATTCGTTGTCGTACCAGCTCGATACTTTCACCAGGCGACCACTGACTTTGGTCAACGTGGCGTCGAAGATCGACGAACGTGGGTCGTGGTTGAAGTCCATCGACACCAGCGGCGCGGTGTTGTAGCCGAGGATACCGACGAGCGGCCCTTGTTCGGACGCGGCCTTGAGGATCGCGTTCACTTCGTCAACGGTGGTGTCACGCGCCGCGATGAACGACAGATCGACGACGGAAACGTTGATCGTCGGCACGCGCATTGCAAAGCCGTCCAGCTTGCCGTTGAGTTCCGGCAACACCAATCCCACCGCCGCGGCTGCGCCGGTTTTGGTCGGGATCATGCTCATCGTCGCCGAACGGGCGCGACGCAAGTCGCTGTGGTAAACGTCGGTCAACACCTGATCGTTGGTGTAAGCGTGAATCGTGGTCATCAGGCCGCTGACGAGGCCAATCTTTTCATGCAGCGGTTGCACGATCGGCGCCAGACAGTTGGTGGTGCAGGACGCATTGGAAATCACGGTGTCCGACGCTTTCAAAACCTGATGGTTGACGCCGTAAACAATCGTCGCATCGACATCTTTTCCGCCCGGCGCCGAGATGATAACTTTTTTGGCACCGGCTTTGAGGTGTGCGCCCGCTTTCTCTTTGCTGGTGAAAAGCCCCGTGCATTCCAGCACCACATCGACGCCCAATTCGCCCCAGGGCAATTGCGCCGGGTCGCGTTGCGCAAACACTTTGATGCGATCGCCGTTGACGATCATCGTGTCGCCGTCCACTTCGATTTTGCCCGGGAATTTTCCGTGCGTCGTGTCGTAGCGCGTCAGATGCGCGTTGGTTTCCGGGCTGCCCAAATCGTTGATGGCAACGATGTCGATGGGCGCTCTTTGATCGCTCTCATAAAGCGCCCGTAAAATATTGCGGCCAATGCGACCATAACCGTTGATTGCGACTTTGATATTTTCCATGATGTTTTCTCCTTTATAAGAACTTCAATAACATTTGTTTGCTTTTTTTGCGCTTAACGCTTTAACCTGCACATCCTCAATCTCGTCAGCATTAAGCATGGTGCTTCCTTTAATACGGAAAATGGATGTTTCATTACCCGAAACCAGCAATTTGCTTTGTTCGAGCAAAAGATAATCTGCTAAATCCTCTTTTTTTGTAGATAGCCGAACTTCAAAAACAATACAGTTCAATGGTATCTCTGACGTATTGTGAACTTCGCCCATAACATAAATTTCGTTTCCTCCATTAAGAGAAACGGATCGGGTTTTAACATTTGAAATTGTCAATGATGATTCCCAGGCCGTTCTCTTTTCTTCTCCTTTTGAGCTTCTTTCAAGCGCATATACGAAAACAAACATGAACACTACAATCAGTCCGATCCCACCAAAAATCGCAATACCCATCCGCGGATCCTGCTGACTCGCAATCCATGATTGACGACTCGCGCAGTGGTGGCACATCCGCGCTTTCGCGTGGATCGGCTGGTAACAGTGCCGACAAAGTTTTGTTTCTAATGATGGTATTTCCATAGTATTACCTAGTTTAAAAGAGATTTAGCCTTCTTCACCACGTTTTCAACCGAAAAACCAAAGTGTTTGAACAGCACCGGCGCCGGCGCTGATTCGCCGAACGTGTCGATGCCGATCACTGCACTTTGCGTATCATCCAAAGCACCGACATAGCGATGCCAGAAATGCGTCGTTCCCGCTTCCATCGCCATACGCGAAACACCGGGCGGCAAAACCTGCGCACGGTACGCCGCGTCCTGTTGATCGAAGCGCGAGGTACAGGGCATCGACACCACGCGCACGGCGACGCCCTCTTTCGCCAGCGCTTCACGCGCTTGCAACGCCAGCGCCACTTCCGAGCCGGTCGCAATCATCACGACTTTTTTTCCTTCGGTTTTTCCTTCGACCGGAAAATCAGCGAGCACATAACCGCCGCGCGAAATCGCTGAGAGCGCTTTGTCGTCACGCGCCGCGAACGGCACGTTCTGCCGCGTGAAAAGAAGACAACTCGGCCCATCGCCACGCAACAACGCCTGCTGCCAGGCCACCGCTGTTTCAACGGTGTCGCAAGGCCGCCAGACATCCATGTTCGGGATCAGCCGCAAGCTGGAAGCGTGTTCGATGGATTGGTGCGTCGGCCCGTCCTCACCGAGACCGATGGAGTCGTGCGTGAAGACGGAAATCACGCGCTGCTTCATCAGCGCCGCCATTCGAAGCGCGTTACGCGCGTAATCGGAAAAGGTCAGGAAGGTGCCGCCGTACGGAATGAAGCCGCCGTGAAGCGCCACGCCGTTCGCTATCGCCAGCATTGCGAATTCGCGCACGCCGTAATGAATGTGATCGCCTTGTCCGTCCGGCGTCAAGGCCCGACTGCCCGACCAGTTGGTGAACACCGAGCCGGTCAAATCCGCCGAGCCGCCGAGAAATTCCGGCAAGTGCGGCGCGATGGCTTCTATCGCCTGCTGCGATGCTTTGCGCGTCGAGACGGTTTCAGCTTTGCTGTTCTGCGCCGCGATGAACGCCGCGGTCACTTGCTCGAAGTCTGCCGGTAGTTCTTTCTCCATCCGCCGGATGAATTCGTAAGCGAGATCGGGATACGCCGCGCGGTACGCCTCGAAACGCTGCGTCCATTCGGCTTCGCGCTTGGCGCCCTGCGCCCGCGCGTCCCAGGCTTGATACACCGATGGCGGAATTTCGAACGGCGCATGCGCCCAACCGAGCGCCGCACGGGTCGCGGCAATTTCTTTTTCGCCGAGCGGCGCACCGTGCGTGTCCGCCGTACCGCCTTTGGTCGGCGCACCTTTTCCGATCACGGTCTTGCAGCAAATCAGCGTCGGCTTTTCCGTTTCACGTTGCGCCGCACGAATCGCCGCATCGACGGCATCAACATCGTGGCCATCAACATCGCCGATCACTTGCCAGCCATACGCCTCGAAGCGTTTGGGCGTGTCGTCGGTCATCCAGCCGCGCACATCGCCGTCGATCGAGATTCCGTTATCGTCGTACAGCGCAATCAATTTGCCGAGTTTCCAGGTGCCTGCCAGCGAACAGACTTCGTGCGACACGCCTTCCATCAGGCAGCCGTCACCGAGAAACACATAGGTGTGATGATCGACGATCGTATGGCCGGAACGATTGAAGCGTACTGCAAGCATCTTTTCGGCCAGCGCCATTCCGACCGCGTTGGCAATGCCCTGACCGAGCGGGCCGGTGGTCGTCTCGACACCGGGCGTCACATCCACTTCAGGATGCCCCGGCGTCCTGGAATGCATTTGCCGGAAATTTTTGAGTTCCTCCATCGGCAGATCGTAGCCGGTCAGATGCAGCAGCGCGTATTGCAGCATGGAGCCGTGACCATTGGAAAGAACGAAGCGGTCGCGGTCGTGCCAGCGTGGATGGCCGGGGTAGTGTTTCAAGTGTCGCTGCCAGAGCGCCACCGCAATCTCGGCCATCCCCATCGGCATGCCGGGATGACCGCTTTTGGCGACCTCAACAGCGTCGATAGAAAGAAAGCGCAGCGCGTTGGCCAGATCGGAAATGGGAGCAGAGTTCGGTGTTGGCATGTTATGGATGAAAATAAGAATCAGGCGAAACGCAAAATGTTCTTAATTTTACAAGACCCGAGCGAAGATGTCGCCGCGTCACGGCAATTTCGCTCTATGGCAAGCGACTTTCGGCAGCCTATCGACCGATATTTTCCCGTCGGGATTTTCCCGCACCCATCTCGCATCAAACTTCACCGTTTTTTCAGAGGATTCACAAAAAAAGCTGCAAATTTCCGCGTTTTGTAAGATAATAGCAGGCTCCTTCGGCTCGCCGGAGGTTTGTGGGTGCCCTTCTACTCGTCCGCGCGAACGCCGCATGTCAGGGAGTTCTGTGTACGGGGGTGGGGCTTTTCCTTTACAGGAGGGGAAAACTTATGGATGGTGTCCATCTGTTAGGAGAGTGGTATGGCTGCCCTGCCCACACGCCGGAATTCAACCGTGCCGAGGCATTGCGCGAGGTGTGTCTGAAAGCCGTCGAGGCTTCCGGCCTGACCACTGTCGGAGAACGTTTTTATCAATTTGAACCGCACGGCGTGACAGGCGCCGTGGTTCTGGCCGAATCGCATCTGGCGATTCACACCTGGCCGGAATCCGGTTTCGTGACCGTCGATGTGTACGTCTGTAATTACACCACCGACAATACCGCCAAAGCGCAAAAGCTCTACGATATGATCGAAGCCGTTTTCAAACCGGCGCGCGCACATTCCCAAAAAATTCTGCGCGGCGGTAAGGATGGCTGAACTGGTGTCTCCGAACGTGACCGGAGACGCCCTGACGGAATCGCTGACGCCCGATTGGGGCTTCTTCATCCGCTCGTCGAAACGGCATGAAGCTTTCCATTCGGGACTACAGGAAGTCGAAGTACACGATTCCGAATCGTTCGGCACCTTGTTCCGGCTCGACGGTCATTTCATGACTTCGGAAAAAGACGAGTTTTTCTATCACGAAAACCTCATCCACATGGCCGCCGTCACGCACGATCAACCGCGTCGTGCGCTCATCGTCGGCGGCGGCGACGGCGGTTCGGCGGAAGAACTGTTCAAACATCCGAGCATCGAACACATCACGTTGGTCGAGATCGACCAGTCCGTCGTCGATATTTCCCGCCGCCACCTGGCGCATGTGCATCGCGGCAGCCTCGACGATCCGCGTCTGACGCTGAAAATCGAGGACGGCTTCGCCTACGTCAAAACCAGCACCGAATCCTTCGATCTGATCGTACTCGACCTGACCGACCCGGGCGGCCCCTCAACGCTGCTCTACACCCCGGCGTTTTATCGCGCCTGCGCCGCCCGTCTGGGCGACAACGGCATCATGACGCTGCACATCGCCAGCCCGCTGGCGAACCCGGAACGCATCCGAGAAACCCTGCTGCGGCTGCGCGAAGCTTTCGGCAACGTCATTCCTTACCTCACATCGGTGCCGCTCTACGGCGGACTGTGGATGATGGCGTTTTGCTCGCAGCGCGCCGACCCGCGCCGACTGACCGTCGATGCCGTCGAAACGCGCTTGCAGGAACGCAGTATCCGCGACCTTCAGTACTACAACGGCGCGATGCACAGCGCCGCGCTGGCCTTGCCGAATTTCGTGCGGGCGTTGGTGGCGTAGTCAGGGATCAGAGGTCAGAGCGCGTGTACAAGGGGCGGGTTTCAAACCCGCCCTTTTTGTTTTTTAACCACGAAATACACGAAAGACACGAAAAAATAACCTCACGCGAAGACGCGAAGCCGCGAAGGAGCGATCCCCTCTCCCGCTTGCGGGAGAGGGGTGGGGGAGAGGGTGTGGGGGCGCGATTTATCGCGCTCTTTTTGTTTCCACGCGAAGCCGCGAAGAAAGGAAAGCCCCCTTTTGTAAAGGGGGTGTCCGCCGAAGGCGGGCGGGGGTTTGCCCCTTCCCCCGCGTGCAGGGAAAGGTCGGGATGGGGGGATGCGGGCGAGAAGAAGGCAATTCGGCCCGCGCTCCCAAAATCATCATTCCTGCGAAAACAAACCCCAACACTGGCAACCGCAACCTGAAACATATACAATAAGAGTAGGGTAAATAGGGAGATCCATAACCTACCGGAGGTTTCAAGTGAAAGAAGTCTTAGTGGATAACGCAAAAGTAATGGCAAAGGGGCAGATCACCTTGCCAAAAGACATCCGCGCGGCACTTGGCGTCAGCACCGGCGACCGTGTGACACTCATCAGGCAGGCCGATCAAGTCATCATGATGAACTCCGCCATTTATGCCATGAAAATGTTGCAACAAGCCATGCAAGGCGAAGCGGAAAAAGTCGGCCTTGATTCCGACGAAAGCGTAGCGGCCATGATTATGGATATGCGCGCCGGAGAGAACGAATGAAATGTATGTTGGATACAAACATCCTCGTCTCGGCTGCGCTCTTTCCGAAAAGCGTTTCCGCCGAAGCATACATGAAAGCCGTCGCTCCACCACATAGAAGCGTCGTATGCGATTATTCGATGGAGGAGTTTCGCAGGGTGTTCAACGAAAAGTTCCCGCATCGGGTGCCGGATCATGACCGTTTTGTTTCAATGATGGCGCTGTCGGTCGAAATCGTTTTTACACCGCCGGAAGAAGCGCGAGAAGAAAGCGAAAGCCAAATCCGCGATGTGAATGATCGGCCTATCCTGCGGGCGGCGCTCGCAGCAAAAGTTGACGCACTCATTACAGGCGATAAAGATTTTCTGGAAACCAAAATAGACGGGCTCAAAATCCTGTCGGCAGCCGGCTTTTTGCAACAAGTGTAGGATAAGCAAAGCGCGCCCCCCATTCACTCATACATCGCCTTCTTTTCCGTCAATCGCAGCCAGCCTTTGACGATCCGGTAAACGTACCAGATGAACACCACGATCAAAAAGAAAAACGCCGGCCAGTACAAAAAGACCATACCCAGCAGGAACAGCACGATAAGCGGAAGCGCGAGGAGAATGCTCAGGAGCGACCACAGCAGCGCAAACCAGAATGTGTTGATCTGCCAGCGGAAATGGCTCTCATAGAGCGTTCCCTTCATGTCGTCTTTTTTGACGTAATTCATCACGATCGCCACGATCACGGTCAACGGAATCAGCGGCGCCAGCGCATACAGCGCGTAGATGATGGTCGTTATGTTGCGGGCGGCGGTATCCTGCGATTCGGGAAGCCAAACGTAAGTCATAAAACGCCTCCACAAAAATAATAACCACTCTAACACAACACGCAACAAGACCATACCAACGCGGTACAATCACCGGAAAAATCGCGCGCCCTTTCCGTCTCATGGACATTTCCAACATCGCTGCTTTGGGCACTGCCTTCTTCTGGACATGCAGCGGCTTGTTGGCGGTCTATCCCGTTCAGCAACTGGGCCCGTTCACCTTCAACCGCATCCGGCTGCAAACCATCTTCGTCCTGCTGTGCGTGCTGGTGCTGATCACCGGCGGCTGGCGCACCCTCGGCAGCGAACACATCGTCGCGCTGGCGATCTCCGGCTTCATCGGCATTCTGCTTGGCGATTCATTGCTCTATGCCTCACTGCAACGAATCGGCCCGCGCCGCAACTCCATCCTGTTTTCGACCCACGCGCCGATCACAGCGATTCTGAGTTTTCTGGTGCTCGATGAACGCTTAAGCCCGATCGCAGTAGGCGGCATCACCTTCGTCATCATCGGCGTAATGCTGGCCATCGCCTTCGGCCACAGCGCCGGACAAAAACACCAATGGGAAAGCGTCAAAGGATCGTTGGCCATCGGCGTCGGCATTGCGCTGTTCGCCGCCTTGTGCCAAGCGGTCAGCGCGTTGATCGCCAAGCCGGTGATGGCCAGCGGCGTGGACCCGATTGCCGCTTCCGTAGTGCGGGTCAGTGCGGCGGTGTTCTTTTTCACACTGCTCGGCATTCTTCCGCAACTACGCTCTCCCGCGCCCATCACGCCGCGCTTGTTTTTCCAAAGCGCCGCCAGCGGCCTCTGCGGCATGGTGCTCGGCATGACGACCCTGCTCTTCGCGCTCGCCCAGGGTCAAACCGGCCTGGTCGCCACACTGTCGTCAACCTCCCCGATCATGATACTGCCGCTGCTCTGGCTGCGCACCCGCGAACGTCCGGCGCTCGGCGCCTGGATCGGCGCAGCGATCGCCATTGCCGGAATCGCGCTGATTTTCAACCGTTGAGTTGAACGCTCACGCAGGGAAAAGCGTTTAACCACGGAAAGCAACAACAATTTAACCGCAAAGAACGCAAAGAAAACCTTTTAACTACGAAAAAATAATTGTCATTCTGCGCGTGTAGGGGCGGGTTTCAAACCCGCCCTGTTTGTTCTCACGCGAAGGCGCGAAGGAAGGGGCTTCCGTATCTTTCGTGGTTGAAAGATTTTCTCCGCGCATTCCGCGCCTCCGCGTGAGACCGACTTGTCAGTCATCAATAAGAAAAAGAAACACAAAAAAGGCGCGATGTCTCGCGCCTTTTTTATCTTTACCGCTTTGAAGCTGAAACGTTACGCCGCCGCTTCTTCTTTTCCGATGTTTTCCTGCGACTGCGGACGATCGACGAGTTCGACGAGCGCCATCGGCGCAGCGTCGCCCGGGCGAAAACCGAATTTCAGGATTCGCAGGTAGCCGCCCGGACGCGCCTGGTAACGCGGCCCCAGTTCGTTAAAGAGTTTGGTGACCATCGCGCGATCACGCATACGGGAAAACGCCAGACGGCGGTTCGCCAGTGTCGGCGTTTTGCCGAGTGTGATCAGCCGCTCGGCAACGCGGCGCAGTTCCTTCGCTTTGGGCAAGGTCGTCCGTATTGCTTCGTGCAGAAAGAGCGAGTTGGTCATGTTGCGCAGCATCGCCAAGCGATGTGCGCTGGTACGGTTCAGTTTTCGCAGGCCGTGACGGTGGCGCATGATCTGTTTCCTTTTTTATCGTGGCTCTGGTTACGGACGGCTCAAACCGGCCGGCGGCCAGTTTTCCAGCTTCATCCCCAGCGAAAGTCCGCGTGTGGCGAGGACTTCCTTGATTTCGTTAAGCGACTTGCGTCCCAGGTTCGGCGTCTTGAGAAGCTCGGTTTCGGTACGCTGTATCAGGTCGCCGATGTAGTTGATGTTTTCGGCCTTGAGGCAATTGGCCGAACGCACGGTGAGCTCGAGATCGTCCACCGGCAGGCACAGCACCGGATCGACTTGCGGCATGCCGTGTTCGTCAACCGGTTTGTCGGTGCCGTTAAGCTCGGCGAACGACGACAGTTGATCCACCAGTACGCTGGCGGCTTCTCGCACGGCTTGTTCGGGTTCGATCACGCCGTTGGTTTCGATTTCGAGGATCAGTTTGTCGAGGTCGGTGCGCTGTTCGACGCGGGCGCTCTCAACGGCATAGCTGACCCGACGCACCGGCGAGAACGACGCATCGAGCAGGATGTTGCCGATCATCCGGCCACTCTCCGGTTTTTCGCGGGCGATCACCGGCTGGTAGCCGCGCCCTTTGTCAACGCGGATGTCCATCTCGATTTTGCCGCCCTGGGTCAGGTTCGCAATCACGTGTTCGGGGTTGATGATCTCAACGTCGTGCGGCAGTTGGATGTCGCCCGCGGTCACTGCGCCCTCGCCTTCTTTGGCGAGACGCAAGGTGACGCTGCTACGACCGTGCAATTTGAACGCGACACCTTTCAGGTTGAGCAGGATATCGACGACGTCTTCCTGCACGCCGTCCAGCGCCGAATACTCGTGCAAGACGCCTTCGATCCTGACTTCGGTCGGCGCAAATCCCGACATCGAAGATAACAGGACGCGGCGCAATGCATTTCCCAGTGTGTGGCCGTACCCGCGCTCAAACGGTTCCATCACCACGCGCGCGTGAAAGGGCGACATATTCTGTACGTCGATAATGCGTGGTTTTAACAAAGCGTTGCTCTGCATGGGGATACCTTTATTCAAAACGGTATGGCAAAAAACCCGATTACTTCGAGTAAAGCTCGACGATTAAGTTCTCGTTAATGTCTTGTCCAAACTCGGAGCGATCCGGCGCGCTCTTGAAGAGACCCGTCATTTTCTTGACGTCAACTTCGACCCATGAAGGGAATCCCATTTTCTCTGCAAGCTGCAAACCATCCTGAATCCGCAATTGCGATTTGCTCTTGTCGGTCACCGAAATGGTGTCTCCCGCTTTGATGCGAGCCGAGGGCACATTCAGACGTTTGCCGTTGACCTGTATGGCGCCGTGCGTGACCAGTTGGCGCGCTTCGGCACGGGTGGAGCCGAAACCCATCCGATAGACAACGTTGTCCAGACGGGATTCGAGCAATTTCAAAAGGTTTTCGCCGGTCGAGCCTTGACGACGCGCGGCTTCGGCAAAGCATAACCGAAACTGACGTTCGAGCAGGCCGTAGATACGGCGCACTTTCTGTTTTTCGCGAAGCTGCGTGCCATAGTCGGAGGTACGCGCGCCAGATTTCTGGCCGTGTTGTCCGGGTTTGACTTCGAGCTTGCACTTGGAGTCGAGCGAGCGACGCGCGCTTTTCAGGAAAAGGTCGGTGCCTTCCCGTCGCGCCAGCTTACATTTGGGTCCGAGGTAACGAGCCACGTGCTATCCTATGCAAAAATAAAAACTAAAAAATTCCGCCGCGTCACATTAAACGCGACGACGCTTGGGTGGACGGCAGCCGTTATGCGGTATCGGCGTCACGTCCGAAATCGAAGTCACCTTCAAGCCGAGCGCGTTCAACGCGCGCACCGACGATTCGCGGCCAGGGCCTGGTCCTTTGATTCGCACTTCAAGGTTTTTCACGCCGCATTCCTGCGCCGCGCGACCTGCGGCTTCGGCCGCAACCTGCGCCGCAAACGGCGTCGATTTACGCGAGCCTTTGAAACCGGCGCCACCTGAGGTCGCCCAGGACAAGGTGTTGCCCTGACGATCGGTGATGGTGATGATCGTGTTGTTGAACGAAGCGTGAACGTGCACGATGCCTTCAGAAATGTTCTTCTTGACTTTCTTGCGGGCGCGCGCTGTGTTCTTCGCGGTATTCTTGGAGGGTTGTGCCATCAGAGGTTCCTCTATATCGAATTACTTTTTACCGGCAACCGCGCGGCCTTTTTTCGGGCCCTTGCGCGTGCGCGCATTGGTCCGTGTCCGCTGACCGCGCACCGGCAGGCCGCGACGGTGACGAACACCACGGTAGCAGCCGAGATCCATCAGCCGCTTGATGCTCATCGTGACTTCACGACGCAGATCGCCTTCTACCGCAAACTGGGTAATCAGTTCGCGCAATTTGTCCATTTCAGCGTCGCCCAGATCCTTGATCTTGGTCGCGCCGTTGATTCCCGCTGCCACGCAGATGTGTTTGGCGCGCGAACGGCCAATGCCGTAAATCGCCGTCAACGCGATTTCCGCGTGTTGGTGGTTGGGGATGTTAACGCCTGCTATACGGGCCATCTTTTTAACCTATCCGATCGAAATTCATTAACCTTGCCGCTGCTTGTGGCGCGGATCTTCACAAATAACACGCACAACGCGGTTACGCCGAATGATTTTGCACTTCCGGCAAATTCTTTTCACTGAAGCGACGACTTTCATGGTTGACTCTCTACCTCATTTTTAGTTATCCGCCGGTTTGCGGTTTGCTTCTCCGGCGGGCTGCCTAGCACGATCTCACTTGGTCCGGAAGGTAATTCTGGCCCGCGTCAAATCGTACGGCGTCATGTCCACGGTCACTTTATCGCCCGGCAGAATCCGAATGTAGTGCATCCGCATCTTGCCGGAGATATGTGCCAACACCACATGCCCATTCTCCAACTTCACCCGAAATGTTGCGTTCGGCAACATTTCGATAACCTCACCTTGCATCTGGATGGTGTCTTCTTTGGCCATCAGCGCAAAGCTCCGCCTTTAAAGTTGGCCTTCTTCAACAAACTCTCGTACTGCTGCGACATCATGTACGCCTGTACCTGCGACATGAAGTCGATGGTCACCACGACCACGATCAACAACGAGGTGCCGCCAAAATAAAACGGCACGTTCTTCCAGGCGATCAGGAAGTTCGGAATGAAACAAACGACCACCAGGTACAACGACCCCAACAAGGTCAGGCGCAACATAATTTTTTCGAGATAATCGGCCGTATGCTTGCCCGGACGGTAGCCCGGAATCAGCGCGCCGCTCTTCTTCAGGTTATCCGCTGTGTCTGTCGGCTTGTACTGCAACGCCGTGTAGAAAAAGCAGAAGAAGATGATCGCTGCCGCGTACAACATTTCGTGCAACGGCTGACCCATCGCCAGCATCGCCGACACGTCTTTCAGGAAGAACGCAAACGGCCCTTCGCTGCCGCCGGCCAACTGTGCCATCGTCGCCGGGAACATGATGATCGCCGACGCGAAAATCGCCGGAATCACACCCGCCATGTTGAGCTTGAACGGCAGGTACGAGCTTTGTGCCGGCGCGATCCGGTTGCCGACCTGACGCTTGGCGTATTGCACAAGCACTCTGCGTTGCGCCCGCTCGAAGAACACCACCACGCCGGTCACGACGACCACCAACACCGCCACGCCCAGCGCCAACGGAATCGAGTAAGCGCCGGTGTTCACGTTTTCCAACGTCAATCCAATCGCGCTCGGCAATCCGGCGACGATACCGGCACAGATGATCAACGAAATACCGTTGCCCAAACCGCGCTCGGTGATCTGCTCACCCAGCCACATCAGGAACATCGTTCCGGTCACCAGCGTGATGGCACACATCATCTTGAAAGCAAAACCGGGCGCCAGCACCATTCCCTGCATTCCTTCAAACGCCACGGCCACGCCCATTCCCTGAATGAACGCCAGCAAGACGGTGAGGTAGCGGGTGTACTGGGTGATTTTGCGTCGGCCTGCCTCGCCTTCTTTCTTTATCGCTTCCAGCGACGGCATCATCGCCGAACACAGTTGCATGATAATCGACGCCGTGATGTACGGCATCACGCCCAGTGTCAAAATCGAGACGCGCTGCAAAGCGCCGCCCGAGAAGAGATCCATCATCCCCAGCAAGCCGCCACCGCCGCCCTGGAGCATTTCTTCGATCACTGCCGCGTTTACACCGGGCACCGGGATGTGCGTCCCGATCCGGTACACGATCATTGCGCCCAGCAGAAACCACAGGCGCTTTGCCAGATCACCGTATTTGCCGCCGATTTTTGCGGCCGGATTAAGTGTAGCCAAGAAAACTCCTGAACCGGTTTGCTGCGCCTAGCGCGTTATTTCTTCTTCGCCTTTTTCGGCGATTCCGCAGGCGCTTCGATCAGCGTCACGCTACCGCCTGCCGCTTCAATCGCTTCCTTCGCACCCTTCGTCACCAGAACGCCCGACAACTTGATCGCTTTGTCAATCGTTCCGGTCTTGATCACTTTGGCCGTTTTCGCCGACGACGTGAGCAAGCCTGCCGCTTTCAGCGTCAAAAAATCGATTTCTTCGACCGGCAGACACGCCAGATCGCTCAAGCGAACTTCGGCAACATCGCCGCGCGCCATCGACACGAAGCCGCGCTTCGGCAAACGGCGTTGCAACGGCATTTGCCCGCCTTCAAAACCCACTTTGTGGAAACCGCCCGAACGCGATTTCTGTCCTTTGTGGCCGCGACCGCAGGTTTTGCCCAGCCCCGAACCGATGCCGCGACCGACGCGACGACGCGGTTTTTTCGAGCCTTCCGCCGGTTGAATGGTATTTAATTGCATGGTGTTTACTCCGCCACTTTGAGCAGATAGCCCACTTTGTTGATCATGCCGCGCACCGCCGGCGTGTCCACCAGCTCAACGGTGTGGTTGGTCCACTTCAGTCCCAACCCGCGCACGGTTTCCCGATGGTCTTTCCGCGTTCTGGCGATACCTTTCACCAGCGTCACTTTTACTTTCTTCGCCGCCGCCATGATTACGCTCCCAGAATTTCTTGAACCGTCTTGCCGCGCTTGGAAGCGATTTCCGCCGGCGTGTTGCAGGACATCAACGCATCCAGCGTCGCCCGCACGATGTTGTACGGATTGGTGGAACCGTGGCACTTCGCCAACACGTTGGTCACGCCGACCACATCGAACACCGCGCGCATCGCGCCGCCGGCGATGATGCCGGTACCTTCGGCAGCCGGCTGCATATAGACGCGCGTTGCGCCGTGCCGACCTTCGACCGGATGGTACAACGTTCCTTTTTTCAGGTTGACCTTGACCATATTGCGACGCGCCTGTTCCATCGCTTTCTGCACGGCGACCGGCACTTCTTTCGATTTGCCTTTGCCGATACCGATCCGGCCATCGCCGTCACCAACCACGGTCAACGCCGCAAACGCCATGATGCGTCCGCCCTTGACCACTTTGGTGACGCGATTGATGCCGATCATTTTCTCGCGCAAGCCATCGCCGCGGTCGTCCGCCACCTGTTGCTGCTGCTGTTGTTGTTGCTTCGCCATATCCGTTGCCTTTAGAACTTGAGACCGGCCTCACGAGCCGCCTCAGCCAGCGCCTTCACGCGGCCATGAAAACGATAACCGGCACGATCAAACGCCACCGCGTCCACACCGACAGCTTTCGCCCGCTCGGCAATACGCTTGCCGATTTCCGTCGCCGCCGCACGGTTGCCGCCGTTTTTCAGCGACTTGCGCGCGTCCACTTCCGCCGTCGAGGCGCTCGCCAGAACGCGATCGCCGGTCGGCGCAATAATCTGCGCGTAAATGTGCGCATTGGAGCGATACACCACCAACCGTGTCATGCACTGCTCGGCGATACGAACCCGGGTTTTGCGGGCGCGGCGCAATCGAGCTTCTCTTTTATCCATACCTGACCTCGTTCAACACGCAAGGCTTAGCTTGCCGGTTACTTCTTCTTCGTTTCTTTCAAGCTCACGCGCTCTTCGGCATAGCGCACACCTTTGCCCTTGTACGGCTCAGGCGGGCGATACGCGCGGATGTTCGCAGCGCATAAACCCACTTTTTGTTTATCAATGCCCTTGAGGATGATTTCCGTCGGCTGCGGCGTTTCGGCTTTGACGCCTTCCGGCAGCTTGTGAATCACCGGATGCGAAAAACCGAGCGACAGGTTCAGCGCATCGCCGGCCAGTTGCGCACGGAAACCGACGCCAACCAGCGTCAGCTTGCGCTCAAAGCCCTGCGTCACCCCTTTGACCATGTTCGCCACCAGCGCGCGCAAGGTTCCTGACATCGCGTGTGCTTCCGGTTTCAACAGCTTGAAGAGCAATTTGTTGCCGTCTTTTTCGACGGACACGCCGTCGGCAAGCGACTGTGTCAACGTGCCCAGCGGGCCTTTGACGGTAATCTGTTCGGCGCCCAGCGTCACCTCGACTTTATCGGGCAGGGCGACCGGGCTGTTCGCAATACGTGACATGATGCGCTCTCCTTAAGCCACGATGCACAGCACTTCGCCGCCGATACCGGCAGCGCGCGCTTTGCGATCCGTCATCACGCCCCGCGAGGTCGAAACCACCGCGATGCCCAGTCCGTTCATCACCGGCGGAATGTCTCCCTTGCCGCGATAAATGCGCAAGCCGGGACGCGATACCCGCTCGATCTTTTCGATCACCGGGCGTCCCGCGTAATACTTCAGCGCAATTTCCAGAACAGGTTGTACCGATTCGCCGGTCACCCGGAAATCTTCGATATAACCTTCATCTTTCAGCACTTCGGCGATAGCGATTTTGACCTTCGAAGAAGGCATTTCCACCGTTGCCCGCTCTATCATTTGTGCGTTGCGGATACGGGTCAACATATCCGCGATTGGATCAGTCATGCTCATGCATCACCTCGTTACCAACTGGCCTTGACGATGCCGGGAATTTCTCCCTTCATCGCGTACTCGCGCAACTTGCTGCGACCCAGTCCGAATTTACGAAACACGCCACGCGGACGCCCGGTCAACGCGCAACGGTTCCGCAAACGGGTCGGGTTGGCGTTACGCGGCAGCCTTTGCAGTTTCAGGCGCGCATCAAAACGCTCCTCTTCGGAAACCTTGCTATCCTGAATGATTGCCATCAGGGCTGCACGCTTTTTTTGGTATTTTGCCACCAGCTTCAGTCGCTTCTGGTCGCGGTTGATCAAAGACAATTTCGCCATAATTCTTTAACCCTTGAACGGGAATTTGAACGCTGCCAACAGCGCTTTCGCTTCGGCATCGGTCTTCGCCGTCGTCGCCAGGGTGATGTTCATCCCGCGCAACGCGTCGATCTTGTCGTACTCGATTTCCGGAAAAATGATCTGTTCCTTGACACCCATGTTGAAGTTGCCGCGACCGTCAAAACCTTTGCCGCCGACGCCGCGAAAGTCGCGCACCCGCGGCAACGCGACGGTCACCAGACGATCAAAGAACTCGAACATTCTTTCACGACGCAAGGTCACCATGCAGCCGATCGGATAACCTTCCCGAATCTTGAAGCCTGCAATCGCCTTGCGCGCTTTGGTGATCACCGGCTTTTGTCCGGCAATCTTCTGCAAATCGCCCAGGGCGTTTTCCAGAATTTTCTTGTCCGCCACTGCCTCGCCCACGCCGATGTTCAACACGACTTTTGTCAAGCGCGGCACTTCCATCACCGACTTGTAGCCGAACTGCTTGATCAGTGCGGGCACGACTTCTTTCCGATAATATTCCTGCAAACGAGCCATCGTTATCCTCTATTCCTTAGCTGCTCAACTGCTCGCCGTTCGATTTGAAATAACGCACCTTGCGGGGCGTTTCTCCCGGGACTTCAATCACCCGAAAACCGATACGGTCGGCTTTTTTGGTCTGAGCATTCCAGATCGCCACATTGGAAACATGAATCGGCATCTCTTTGAGCAGGATGCCTCCCGGCTGATTTTTCATCGGGTTCGGGCGCGTGTGCCGCTTGAACTGGTTCACGCCGTTGACCAACAGGTATTCGGCGTTGAGCACTTGAGCGACTTCGCCCCGCTTTCCTTTGTCACGACCGGTGGTTACCACCACCTGATCACCTTTGCGAATTTTGAGCATGTCTGCCTCTTTAAATCACTTCCGGCGCCAGCGACACGATCTTCATGAAGCGCTCGGTTCTCAGTTCGCGCGTCACCGGCCCGAAGATACGGGTCCCGATCGGCTCCAGCTTGGCGTTCAACAGCACGGCGGCGTTGGAATCAAAACGCACCCGCGCGCCGTCATCGCGGCGAACGCCAGCGGCCGTCCGCACGACGACCGCGCTATAAATCTCGCCCTTTTTGACGCGACCACGCGGCGCCGCATCTTTGATGCTCACCTTGATGATGTCGCCGACACCGGCGTAGCGACGCTTGCTGCCGCCCAGCACCTTGATACACATCACCGAACGCGCGCCTGTATTGTCGGCCACATCCAGCACCGTTTGCATTTGAATCATGATCCACTCTCTCCAACTTAACCTGCCGCTCGGCGACAGCCAGTCTTGGACCCCGTCAGGGGAACTGCGGCGCGTTACAGCAGCACCGCGAAAAAAGGTAAGTTATGGATTATGGCAGGACTTGCTGATAAAGACAAGCCCCGCCAACACTTTTTCTTCAGACCGCCGGCGCTTTTTCGAGCACCGCCGATACCGCCCATGCTTTCGTCTTGGAAATCTTGCGAGACGCTTTGATTTCCACGAGGTCGCCGAGCTTGCACTCGTTACCCTCATCATGAGCCTGATATTTCGACGACCGGATCACCACTTTGCCGTACAGCGGATGTTTCACCCGCCGCTCGACCAGCACGGTCACGGTTTTGTCCCGTTTGTCGCTCACCACCCGACCGCTCAATGTCGCTATCAGCGGTTTCCTGGCGATCACGTCTTGTTGATCTGTCTGCGTCATGCTTGCTCCGCTTTCTGGCTCAGGTAAGTGCGCACGCGCGCGATGTTACGGCGCACGAATTTCAGCTTCTGGTTGTTCTGAAGCTGCTGGGTCGCCAACTGCATGCGCAGGTTGAACTGTTCCTTCAACAGTGCATGTAGTTCTTTTTGCAACGCTTCCGGGGCTTTCTCCCGCAGCGTTTTCTTTGCGTCTTTTTTCATTGAAACCCTCTCTCGTCAACCGATCAGACGATGAACGAAAACCGTCCGAAACGGCAACTTGGCAGCCGCCAGCGCAAACGCTTCCCGCGCCAGCGTCTCATCCACGCCGTCCATTTCGTAGAGCACTTTGCCCGGCTGAATTTCCGCCACATAGTACTCGGGGTTACCTTTACCGCTTCCCATCCGCACTTCCGCCGGTTTGGTCGAAATCGGCTTGTCCGGGAACACCCGAATCCAGATACGACCGCCGCGCTTGATGTGACGGGTCATCGCCCGCCGCGCCGCTTCGATCTGGCGCGCGGTCAAACGTCCGCGCGTCGTCGCTTTCAGACCAAAGGTGCCGAAGCTGACTTTGGCGCCGACGGTCGCCAGACCGCGGTTGCGTCCCTTTTGTTCTTTACGGTATTTTCTTCTAGCTGGCTGCAGCATGGCTCTTTGCTCCTGAACGACGTGGTGGCCGCTTCGTCGGCGCTTCCGGTGCCGGCGCGGGGGCCGCGGCCGGTTCGGCGTTGTGCGCCATCATTTCGCCCTTGAATACCCAAACTTTGATCCCGATGATGCCGTAAGTCGTTTTCGCTTCGGCAACGCCGTAATCAATGTTGGCGCGCAACGTGTGCAGCGGCACGCGGCCTTCGCGGTACCACTCGCTGCGCGCGATTTCGGCGCCGTTCAATCGGCCGGCGCTCATCGCCTTGATGCCTTGCGCGCCCAGACGCATCGCGTTCTGCATCGCCCGCTTCATCGCGCGACGGAACATGATCCGCTTTTCCAACTGCTGGGCGATCGACGCGGCGATCAACGTCGCGTCAACTTCCGGCTTGCGCACTTCCTCGATGCCGACTTCCACGGTCTGGTCGCCGACGACGCGGCGCATGTCGGCGCGCAAAACGTCGATGTCCTCGCCTTTTCTGCCGATCACGACGCCCGGACGGGCGCTGTGAATGGTGATCTTGGCGCTCTTGGCGGTGCGCTTGATCGCTATTTTTGAAACCGAGGCATGCGCCAGTTTCTTCTTCAGGTATTCCCGAATCTTGATGTCCTGAATCAGCGTCGGAGCGAAGGTCTTGCTGTTGGCGTACCAGCTCGATGCCCAGTCCCGTGTCACTGCCAGACGAAATCCGGTCGGATGAATCTTCTGTCCCATATCGGTTCCTTATGCGCCTTTTCCGTTGCCGTCACCGACGATCACGCGGATATGGCAGGTCTGTTTGCCGATCACGTTGCCGCGGCCTTTGGCGCGCGCACTGCTGCGCTTCAAGGTCTCGGCTCTGTCAACGTAAATCGTTTCAACGCGAAGCTCGTCGATGTCCGCGCCATCATTGTGCTCGGCGTTGGCAATCGCCGACTCCAGCACTTTCTTGATGATGCGCGCACCTTTCTTGGTGCTGAACGCCAGAATATCGAGCGCCCGCGCCACCGGCAAACCCCGGATTTGATCGGCAACCAGCCGTCCCTTCTGGGCCGACAGGCGAACACTGTACAAAACTGCTGTGGTTCCCATGGTTCCCGTTCCTTTACTTCTTACCGGTCGGTGCTGCCTTCTTGTCGGCAGCATGACCTTTGAATGTCCGCGTCAGCGCGAATTCGCCCAGCTTGTGGCCGACCATGTTTTCGGTCACATACACCGGCACATGCTGCCGCCCGTTGTGTACCGCAATGGTCAAACCGACGAAGTCCGGCGTCACCGTCGAACGGCGCGACCAGGTTTTGATCGGCCGCTTGTCGTTCTTATCACGCGCAGCATCGACCTTTCTGATCAGATGCTCGTCAACAAACGGTCCTTTTTTGATTGAGCGTGCCATGTGTGATTACCCCTTCGCCGCGTGCCGACGACGTACGATCATCGTATCGGTGCGTTTGTTGCTGCGTGTCTTATAGCCTTTGGCCGGTTGACCCCACGGCGATCTCGGATGGTGACGGCCACCGCCGCCATTACCACGACCGCCCATCGGGTGATCGACCGGGTTCATCGCAATCGCGCGGGTCTGCGGACGGATGCCGCGCCAGCGATTGGCGCCGGCCTTGCCGATCTGCCGCAAGCTGTGTTCGCCGTTGCCGACTTCACCGATCGTCGCGCGGCAATTCACATGCACTTTGCGGATTTCGCCGGAGCGCAAGCGCAGTTGCGCGTAGTTGCCTTCGCGCGCCAGCAGTTGCACCGACGTTCCCGCCGAACGCGCCATTTTGGCGCCGCCGCCGGGCTGCATTTCGATGCAGTGAATCGTCGTACCGACCGGAATGTTGCGAACCGGCAACGTGTTGCCCGCCTTGATCGGTGCATCGGGGCCGGAGAACAAGGTCTGCCCGACCGCGACGCCGCGCGGCGCAATGATGTAGCGACGCTCGCCATCGGCGTAGCACAGCAACGCCAGATGGGCGCTGCGGTTCGGATCGTATTCGAGCCGTTCCACTTTGCCGGCGATGCCGTCTTTGTTGCGACGAAAATCGACAACGCGATAATGTTGTTTGTGACCACCGCCTTTATGGCGCGAGGTGATCCGGCCGTGGTGGTTGCGTCCCGAACCGCGCTTCTGGCTTTCGACCAGCGACGCTTCCGGACGGCCTTTGTGCAAGCCCGGCGTCACCACTTTGATCTGACCGCGGCGTCCTGCCGAAGTCGGCTTCATTTTAATCACTGCCATGATCAGGCCTCCTGCGCGAAGTTGATTTCCTGACCCGGTTTCAGGCTGACATAGGCTTTCTTCCAGCCCTGCCGCCGACCGATCGTCCGGCCAAAACGCTTCTCTTTGCCGTGTACATTGAGTACCGACACGCTTTCGACTTGAACCTTGAACAGGTATTCGACCGCCGCTTTGATTTCCGGCTTGGTCGCGTCATTGACGACGCGGAGAATCACCTGTTCGTGGGTGTCTCCGACGCGAGTGCTCTTTTCGGAAATCACCGGCGCCAGAATCAGCGTCATCAACCGTTCAGGATTGAATTTGGGCGTACTTACAGTTGCGGCGCTCATCCCAGCATCTCCTCGAATTGGGCAACGGCCGCTTTGGTCATCACCACATGGTTAAAGCGCAGCAGGCTGACCGGATCGACTTCGTGCGGCATCAGCACCAGCACATTCTCCAGATTGCGCGACGCCAGATACAGGTTTTCATCGAACTGATCGACCACCAGCAGAATCTTGCCGGGAAGCCCCAGGTCTTTCATTTTTCCGTTGAGCTGCTTGGTCTTGGGCGTATCGAGCGCCATCGTTTCGACCACATTCAGCCGCTCGTCACGCACCAACTGCGAGAGAATCGCCGCCATACCGGCGCGGTACATCTTGCGGTTGACCTTCTGCGTGAAATTTTCATCCGGCATGCTCGGGAAAATCTTGCCGCCGCCCCGCCAGATCGGGCTGTTGGCCTGTCCGGCGCGTGCGCGACCGGTTCCTTTTTGCCGCCAGGGTTTTTTGTGCGACTTGTTGATGTCGCCGCGCGCTTTCTGCGCCCGTGTACCCTGCCGACCGTTGGCCTGATAGGCCACGACGATCTGGTGTACCAGCGCCTCGTTGTATTCGCGCGCGAACAGCGCATCGGAAGCAGCCACCGTGGCCGTCTTCTGTCCCTGTTCGTTAATCAGTCGGAGTTCCATCGTCACGCTCCTTTCTTGGCAGCCGGCGTTTTGACCGCCGGACGCACGACGATGTGACCGCCTTGCGAGCCGGGCACTGCGCCTTTGACCAGCAACAGGCCGCGCTCGGCGTCGATACGCACGACGCTCAAGGTCTGCACCGTCCGCTGCTCGCTGCCGTAATGCCCAGGCATCTTCTTGCCCGGAAACACGCGCCCGGGATCCTGCGCCATCCCGATCGAGCCGGGTGCGCGGGTGGTCACCGAGTTACCGTGCGAAGCGCGGTTGGAACTGAAATTGTGACGACGAATCGCTCCCGAAAAACCGCGCCCTTTGGTCACGCCGGTCACATCGACCAACTGGCCGACGGCGAAGGTGTCCAGGGCGACGACGTCGCCCGGCTTGAATTTCGAGAGTTCTTCCGGCGTCACCGGAAATTCTTTCATCAACTCACCGGCTTCGGCTCCCGCTTTGGCGAGATGTCCGGCCAGTGGCTTCGTGACACGCGACGCCCGCCGCCGACCAAACGCAACCTGCACGGCGGCATAGCCGTCCGTTTCAGGCGTTTTGATCTGGGTGACGCGGTTGTTGGCAACATCCAGCACCGTTACCGGGACGGCAGCGCCGTCGTCGGTAAAGACACGGGTCATGCCGATCTTGCGACCCACAAGTCCAAGGCTCATGTCTTCCTCTTATAAAAAACCCGGTTTCCCGGGCGCCGGTTACAATCGACCGACCCCTCACTTCAGGTACCCGTTGCGTCCTAGTGTCCGCTTCCGGCTACCGCTTCTCTCTCTCACACTCACTCAGTTTACTGAGTTCACTGCCGCTACTGCGCTACTTCCGCTTTTTACTGCCTCTGTGCCGCCCGATTCCGGACAGCCAGACATTTTACTGCAATTTGATCTCAACATCGACCCCCGCCGGCAAATCCAGTTTCATCAACTGGTCTACCGTCTTGTCGGTCGGATCGACGATATCCATCAGCCGCAGATGCGTCCGAATTTCGAGCTGATCGCGCGACGTCTTGTTGACGTGCGGCGAGCGCAAAACGTCATAACGCTCGATCTTGGTCGGCAGCGGCACCGGGCCTTTGACCACCGCGCCGGAGCGCTTGGCCGTTTCGACGATTTCCATCGCCGACTGGTCGATCAGCTTGTAGTCAAACGCCTTGAGGCGAATGCGAATACGTTGGTTTTGCATGTTGTGCCCTATGTTGTACCTTTTAGGGGCGAGCGACCCGAAACTGCCGGGTCGCGCCGCTGTTATTCCCTGGTTAACGCTTACTCAGTTACCACTCAGTTACCACTCAGTTACCACTCAGTTACCACTCAGTTGCCACCTCAGTTGCCACCTCAGTTGCCACCTCAGTTGCCACCTCAGTTACCACACTACTCGATGATCTTCGCCACGACACCGGCGCCGACGGTGCGACCACCTTCGCGGATGGCGAAACGCAGACCTTCTTCCATCGCGATCGGCGAGATCAGCTTCACGGTGATCGAAACGTTCTCTCCAGGCATCACCATTTCGGTGCCCGCCGGAAGGTCCACGCTGCCAGTCACGTCGGTCGTCCGGAAGTAGAATTGCGGACGGTAGTTGCTGAAGAACGGGGTGTGACGTCCGCCTTCTTCTTTGGAGAGGACGTA
>WQTW01000025.1 GCA_009786085.1 Pseudomonadota bacterium
CTCTCATGACCTCAACTTCTCGAACCGCCCGGTGCGGAACCGCATGCCGGGTGGTGTGGCAGGGGTGCAGCCAAAGGGCTGCCCCCTATGCCGATCCATTTCTTTTTGGCGCGAAGTGTCGCAAGGATGTAATTCATGCGGTGCTTCTCATGGGATTGAGTTAATGGTGGATTGCGCCGCTACGCGGCTTATCCACCCTACACTGCCCACCTCCCTTGCGCTTGTTGTTTTTTCCGGCGCGAAATGCAGAGAACGCATAAATTTTACTTATCCACCGGACATATCGCGGCGAAATCGTAGATAATGTCTCATTTCCGCCAAGACCTTTCATTCGCCATGTCATTTGCCATGTCCCCGGTCACTTCGTTTTTTCGCTGCCTCGCCATTTTATTTGCCGCTGTCGCCTTGCTTGCGGCGTGTGGTGAGCAAGAACAGGGCAAGGTTGCGCCGCGTCCGGCGCTGACGGTGACCGTGGTGCAGCCTGTGTCTGAGGACTGGCCGATTCGCCTGTTGGCCAATGGCACGGTGGAGCCCTGGCAGGAAGCTGTGGTGGGTTCCGATGTGCAGGCGCTGCGTTTGGCTCAGGTGCTCGCGGATGTGGGCGACACGGTGAAGGCGGGGCAGGTGCTTGCGGTGTTTGATGACGAACCGGTCAAAATTGATGTGGCGCAGGCGAAGGCGGCGCTGGCACAGGCAGAGAGTATGATGGCGACGGCGCGTGATGACGCCAAGCGCGCAAGGGCGCTGCGGGGCAGCGGCGCCATGAGCGATCAACAGGTCGTTCAATATTTGTCTGCCGAACAATCCGCGCGGGCACAGGTGGATTTTGCGCAGGCGGCGCTTGCGGCGCAGGAGCTGCGTCTCGTTCGCACGCGCGTGTTGTCGCCCGATGCCGGCGTGATTTCGGCGCGCTCCGCGACGGTCGGCGCGGTGCCCGGTCCCGGCGGGGAGCTTTTTCGACTGATTCGGAAAGGGCGCCTGGAATGGCGGGCGGAATTGACGGATGTCGAGCTGGAGCGCATCGCTCCCGGGGTGGCGGTGCAACTGACGCTTGCGGGCGGACGTCTTGTTGATGGTTCCGTTCGGATGGTGGCGCCGACGCTTGCTGCGCGCACACGCACGGGGCTTGCTTATGTCGATCTGCCGGCAAATGCGGCGGTACGACCGGGGATGTTCGCCCGCGGCGAGTTTCATCTTGGTATGCGCTCGGCACTGACGCTGCCCTCGCAAGCGGTCACGATGCGCGAAGCGTTCAGTTACGTTTTTCGCGTGGAGGCGGATGCTTCGGTGCGGCAGGTGAAGGTAACGACAGGGCGGCGTATCGGGGATCGCGTGGAAATTCTCGATGGTCTTCTGCCGGAGGATCGCGTTGTGTTGGCGGGCGCGGGTTTTCTCAATGATGGCGATCTGGTGCGGGTCGTTGCAAGTGAACCGTCGCAGAATGAGCGGTAGTCGCCCATGAACATCAACGTTTCGGCCTGGTCGATTCGCAATCCGATTCCGCCCATCATGCTTTTCATTCTGCTGTGCGTGGGCGGGATTTATGGCTTTCAGCGCATGCAAGTCCAGAATTTCCCCGACCTCGACATGCCGATGGTGACGGTTGTCGCTGCGCTGCCGGGAGCCACCCCGGGACAGCTTGAAAACGATGTGGCGCGACGCATCGAGGATTCTGTCGCGACGATACAGGGGTTGAGGCACACCTATTCGTCGATTCAGGACGGCATGGTGACGGTCATGCTGGAGTTCAAACTGGAGAAACCCTTGCAGGAAGCGGTGGACGATGTCCGCTCTGCGGTTGCGCGTGTCCGTTCCGATTTGCCATCCGATTTGCTCGATCCGGTCATCAACCGGGTGGACTTTGCCTCGCTACCCATTCTCGCTTATGCGGTGCGCTCGTCACGCTGGGATGATGAAGCCTTGTCCTGGTTCATCGACAATGAGTTGTCAAAACGTCTGCTGGCCGTCAAAGGGGTGGGGGCAGTCACCCGCGTGGGTGGCGTCAGTCGTGAGATACGGGTGACACTCGATCCTCTTCGCTTGCAGGCGCTGGGCGTGACCGCTACGGAAATCTCGCGCCAGATTCGTCAAATGCAGATAGAAATGGCAGGGGGGCGCGCCGAAGTCAGTGGCGGCGAACAACCGATACGCACGCTGGCAAATGTGGCGTCTGCCGAAGAATTGGCGCGCATGGAAATTCCGCTTTGGGACGGTCGTCGTATCCGTCTTTCGGATGTGGCGACGGTGCAGGACAGCGTGGCCGAAACGCGCTCACTCGCCTTGCTGGACGGAATGCCTGCGGTCGGGTTTGAAGTGACGCGCGCTCGGGGTGAGGGCGAAGTCGAGACCGGCGCGGGAATACGCGTCGAATTGCAAAAGATGCTTGCGGCGCACCCCGATCTCGAAATCGTCGAGGCGTTCAACTTCGCCGATATCGCGCAGGAAGAATACAAAGTCTCTATGCGCATGCTCTACGAAGGGGCGTTTCTGGCGGTGTTCGTCGTTTTTCTTTTCCTGCGGGACTTTCGCGCCACGATTGTGGCGGCGGTGGCGCTGCCGCTGTCGGCGATCTCCGCTTTCCTGGGAATGTATTTGTTCGGTTACACGATCAATATCATTACGTTGATTGCACTTTCGCTGGTGGTTGGCGTTCTTGTGGACGATGCCATCGTGGAAGTCGAGAACATTGTGCGCCATCTGCGCATGGGGAAAACGCCGAGACAAGCGGCACTCGACGCCACGGCGGAAATCGGATTGCCTGTGGTGGCAACGACAGCGACGCTGGTGGCGGTCTTTTTGCCTATCGCGTTCATGGATGGCATCGCCGGGCTGTTCTTCAAGCAGTTCGGTTGGACCGCCGTGATCGCGGTATCCATGTCGCTGGTCGTTGCACGGATGATTACACCGATCCTTGCCGCGACCATGTTCCAGCCCTTCATGCGGGATCACAGCGAACCGCGCTGGGTGCAGTGGTACACGAAGAGAGCCGAATGGTGTTTGCAGCATCGTGCGCTTACCCTCTTTGGCGCGTTGGCCTTCTTCATCGCGTCCATGGTGCTCGCTGTGTTGCTTCCCAAAGACTTCATGGCCGCAGACGACAATTCACAGACTCAGATCTATCTTGAGCTGCCGCCGGGTTCCACGCTCGAACAAACGCATCACCTTGTTAAAGATGTCCACGATCGACTCGCAACCTTAGATCATATCGAACGCATCTATACCACGATAGGCGGCGGTAGCGCAGGGGGCGACGCTTTTGCAGCATCCAGCGGCAATGTGCGAAAAGCATCGCTAACCCTTCAGCTTTCCGCGCGTGGCGAACGTCCGCGCAAACAAGTCATCGAACATAAGATTCGTGCCGCGCTTGAAACCTTACCCGGCGCGCGCTTCGATGTTGGTTGGGGTGATGGCTCGGATCGATACAAGTTCACCCTTATGGGCGACGATCCCGAGGCGTTGCGCACCGCCGCGCTCGCGATTGAACGCGACTTGCGAACGCTTCCGGGACTTGGCAACGTCAAATCCAGCGCCAGCCTCATCCGTCCGGAAATCGCCGTTCGGCCTGATTTTGCCCGTGCGTCGGATCTGGGCGTCACCAGCTTTGCCATCGCCGACACACTGCGCATCGCCACCCTCGGCGACTACGATGTGGCGCTGGCCAAACTCAACCTTTCCCAGCGGCAAGTTCCTATTCTCGTGAAACTGGACGACAAAGCGCGCAGCGATCTTGCGATGATCGGGCGCTTGACCTTGCCGGGTACGCATGGCCCGGTGATGTTGAGCGAGATTGCCTCGCTGGAAATGTTCGCCGGCCCTGCGCAAATCACGCGCTACAACCGCTCACGCGACATACGGTTTGAAGTCGAACTCGGCGGCACCCCGATGGGCGACGTTTCAGAGAAAATTCGTTTGCTGCCTTCCGTGCGCGATCTACCGCCCGGTTTGAACCTCATGGATATCGCCGAAGCTGAATTCATGAACGAACTCTTCTTGAGTTTCCTGATCGCCATCCTCGCCGGCATCCTGTGCGTTTACGCCGTGCTCGTACTCTTGTTCAGAAACTTCCTGCACCCGATCGCACTGCTGGCCGCGTTGCCGCTGTCGCTGGGCGGCGCTTTCGTCGGCCTGTTGTTGACCGGCTCAAGCTTTTCGATGTCGTCGTTGCTCGGTCTGGTCCTGCTGATGGGATTGGCCACCAAGAACTCCATTTTGCTCGTCGAATACGCGATCACCGCGCAGCGCAATCGCGGGCTTGAAAGACTAGAAGCCTTGCTCGATGCCTGCCGCAAACGCGCTCGTCCCATCGTGATGACCTCCATCGCGATGAGCGCAGGCATGACGCCTCTGGCGCTGGGGCTGGGCAATGTTGACGCGACCTTCCGCGCACCGATGGCCATTTCCGTCATCGGCGGACTCTTTACCTCCACCGTCCTCAGCCTGCTCATCGTGCCGGTGGTGTTCACCTATGTGGATGACTTCGCGCGTTGGCTCAGAAGGATAAGGGCGTGATGGGGACAAACATGGAAACCTTCGCATATCATGCTGTGCTGTTGCTGGATATCGTATGGGCTTTTATATATGTATATACTGTGAGGTACTTTTTTAAGAAAAAGAAATTTTGTGGGGGAGGTGTTTTTTATGAGGCGTTAACGTTTTTGTTGGCTTTGTTTCCATGGGCGTTGTTTCTGTTTGCTTGTTTGTCGTGTCGTTCAGTCTCCGTTTTTAAAAGCGCGTTGATTTTTCATGGGCTGCTTTTCATTGTTTTTGCTTCGGTGATCATTATCAGCTTTTTTATAGAACGGAAAGGTCAGTTTTTTAATGTCCTAAAAATCGCAGTAACAGATATTGGAAAAAGGAAAGTTTTATTTTTTTCTGTTTTCTCGTTTTTGTGTGGAGTGAGCATAATATGTGCGCTGCTGATTTTGGATTTTCCTTCGCAAATGCCAAAATGCCAATCGCTGTTTTTGACCTTAAAGCTATGGGGCGATTAGGAACAGCAAGCGTAGCCTGGACAAGCGAAGCGCAGTCCAGGAGTGTTCTTTAGATTCTGCGACTCCGCTTCGCTTCGCGCAGAATGACGGAGTTGTTTCTTCGCGGCTTTGCGCCTTCGCGTGAGGCCTAAACGCAGTGGTTCACATCAACCTACGCTTGCCCCAAAATCCTGTAAACTTATCAGAGGAGAACCATCATGCGAGAAATTCCTTACCCCCATCCCGGAGAAATCCTGCTGGAAGAATTTTTGAAGCCGATGGGAATCAGCCAATACCGTCTGGCAAAAGAAATCGGTGTGCCTCAGCGACGCATCAGTGAAATCGTTTCCGGAAAAAGGGCTATTACTGTCGATACCGGCCTGCGCCTGTCCGCTTTTTTCGGCATGAGCGATGCCTTCTGGAGCGGCCTTCAGACCGATTACGATACTGCCTGCGCCCGCGATGCGCTTACCGAAACGCTGGCGTGCATCCGGCGCTATGCGCCGGAATGGGTGCACGCCTGACGTTTTCGCTTATTTCACCTCAACAAAATCCCCTGCTTGAGAATCGCTTCTCTCAACCGATCGCGTCCTGCCAGCGATTCTGCCTCGCGTAAACGCGCCAGCGATTGCTTTGACCAGGTGGCGTCGGCGTCCCGATAGGAACTGTAGAACGCGGCCATGGTTGCGTCGTAATCGGCAATCGCTTGTTGTGTGTCGCTATTCGAGTATTGTTCACGATGCAGAACAGCGCGTTGCGGCAAACGCGGCTTGATCTGCGCCGGACGTTCGGGATCGGGGTAACCGATGCAAAGCCCGAATACCGGGAAAACATGCGGCGGGAGGTTGAGTTCGCGTATCACCTCTTCGGGTTGGTTGCGGAGCGCACCGGCGTACACGGTGCCGAATCCCAGGGATTCGGCGGCGGTGGCGACATTTTGCGCGGCGAGCGTCGCATCGATGGCGGCCATCAGAAACGTGTCGAGATAATCCATGCCGTCCACCGGCGTTTTTTGAGCCGCTGCCGTTTCGTGAAGCATCGCCATATCGGCCAGAAAGACGAGCAACAGCGGCGCTTGTTTGATGTGGCGCTGCTTTCCTGCGAGATCCGCCAGCCGCGCTTTGCGTTCGCGGTTTTCGACTGCAACAACGCTCCACATTTGCAGATTACAGGAGGAAGGCGCCGATTGCGCGGCGGCGATGAGCCACTCCAATGTTTCCGGCGGCAACGGCGTTTCCAGAAACGCGCGCACCGAGCGATGGGACAAAAGCGTTTCCAGGGTTGGGTTGAACGCCGGGAAAGTGGCATTAAGCGCAACATTAAGCGGCGGCTGTTTGCCGTAACGCGCTTCGAGCAGAGAAGCGGGGGCTGGTGTTGAATGATGGCTCATGAAATTTTCGTGTTTTCCCTGGTTAAAAGATTTTCGTTTACCTGATCTCTGATACCTGTTTCAACAAAGGTTGGTAACTGACGCCTCGCGGCGTACTTTGTGACCACACCAGCGCCACAGTGTCAGCAAGCCAGCGCACCGGTGGCCGCATGCCCCAATCCGGAGCAGGGCCGGGGTATTTGCGTTTCAGTGTGATGTGCGCACGGAAAGGGCGGGTGTCGGGAACAAATCCGCAGGACTGCAACAGCGCATGGAGGTTTTCAACCAGCGCGATCAGAGCCGCAGGTGTTTCCTTCGGCCCCGTCCACAGAATACGCGGCTCCCGCCAGAAACCCATCTGGTGAATGTCCAGCATGATCGGCGTGAACGCAAGACTCGCAAGCGCACGTCGGTAACAGGCTTCTTGCTGTGCGTTGCTGTTTCCCAGAAACGCCAGCGTCAGGTGCAGGTTTTCCGACCGCACGGGAACCCCGCGCGGTTCGTCCGCCACGACCGCCGCCAATTCGCGTTGAACGGCGGCAGAAGGCCAGAGCGCGACAAATAAGCGCTTGCTGTCCATGTTTGTTTTAACCACGAAAGACACGAAAAGTAAAAAGTGCCATAACGCACTTGAAAGCTTCAGCCTGTCCGAAAAAGAGGCAAGATTTTTTTCGTGGCCTTCGTGTTTTTCGTGGTTCACGTCTTTCGCGTTCAGCGCCCGTAATAAGCCGTGAAACTGGCCTTGGCGATCACTTCTCCGTGAATCATGAAACCCGCCAGCGCAGCGGTTGCATCGGGCGGCAGATCGAGCTTCTCGGTTTTCAGCGCGAAAACAGTGAAAATGTAGCGATGCGGCTTGTCCCCTTTGGGCGGGCACGCGCCGCCAAAACCGGCATACCCGAAGTCCGTGCGGATGTGCATCGCTTTTTCCGGCAAGCTTTTCCCGGAGCGATCACCGGCGCCCTCGTCGAGCTTGGTGACTGTCGCCGGAATATTCACGACAACCCAGTGCCACCATCCCGAACCGGTCGGCGCGTCGGGGTCATACACCGTGACGGCAAAACTCCTGGTGCCTTTCGGCGCATTCTTCCAGACAAGGGCAGGAGAGATATTCTTCCCCTCGCAGCCGAAACCATTGAAAACCTGATCGTTGGTCAACTGACTTTCGGCCTTGACCGTGGGACTGCTCAGGGAAAACCCGTCAGCCGCGTGACAACCCAACGAAAACGTAAAAACGAATGCAAACGCTAAAGCACGAATCCTGTTCATAACGAGCCTCCGATTAAGAAAACGATTTTTGAGAAGTGATGAGCTGGATATGATAGCAGCCGGATAATCGTTGGGGGAGGTTGGTTGAGGGGCGGCAGGAATTCATCTAAAAAAAACAGCGGGAATTGCCATAACACCATGATTTAACAAACGTTATCACTCCGTTTTCTTCCAGCCATTTCTTGATCGAAACCAACGCGCCCTTGTCCGTCATCGGTGTTGGGTGCGGGCGGGACGCCCGCGCTCCACTTTTCTCCGCGTTCTCCGCGTCTCCACGTGAGAACAAATGGGACGCGATCAATCGCGCCCCTACGCCCTGATACCTGACCTCTGATTCCTGATAACCCCATCCCCACCCCAGCCTTCCCCTTGAAGGGGAAGGAACCCGCGTTCCGCGCAATGGCGCTGTGCGACAGTCAACCCTCGTCACTTTCAGCCCTGCGTCGCTCGGCGCAGTCGCCGGTAGCGCAGTAGCCGTAGAGGTAAAGCGCGTGATCGACGACTTCGAAGTTTTTTTCCTGCGCGATTTCGTTTTGCCGCTTTTCGATTTCGGCGTCGAAAAATTCCTCGACTTTGCCGCAGTGCAGGCAGACGATATGGTCGTGGTGGTGGCCGCGGTTGATTTCGTAAACGGCTTTGTCGGATTCGAAGTGGTGGCGCAGCAGCAATCCGGCCTGTTCAAACTGGGTCAGCACGCGGTAGATGGTCGCCAGACCAATGTCAAGCCCGTCCTCTTTCAGGCGGCGATAAACGTCCTCCGCTGTCATATGACAATCGCGCGAGGTCTCGAAGAGCCGAATGATGCGAAGCCTCGGCAGTGTGGCTTTGAGTCCCCGTTCGTTGAGGTCTTGCGGTGTCGTCGTCATTGGAAGGTGCTGGATGCTGCGCAGAGTACGGCTATAATAACCGCTCTTACGTCCAATTCCTATCGAGTACCGCATGAAACAATTGCCTCTTTCTTTCACGTTGCTAATGCGAACTTGCGGGGTCGCCCTGTTTTTCTGTCTGGCCGGATGCTCGACGATGAACACCTACCTGCCGGATGTTCGCCAGCTTGGCGTCTATAAACTGGACATCAACCAGGGCAATTACCTGACGCAGGACATGGTCGAAAAGCTGAAAGTCGGGCAGACGCGCCAGCAAGTGCGCACGGCGCTGGGAACGCCGCTGATGGCGAGCGCTTTTCACGCCGATCGCTGGGACTATGTTTATTCCTACACCAAGAACGGCAAAGAAATCGAGCGTCGACAATTCGTCGTTTTCTTCAAAGACGATCAACTGGAACGCTGGGAGGGCGATGATGCCCCCGTCTCGCAGATCGAGCTGAACCGGATCGCCGGAACGCGAACCTTGCCGGGTGATCCGTCGGCGTACGACGAGGGATTTTTCACCCGGATGCTTCGCTGGTTTGGAGATGAAAAATAATGGGAACGGTGTTATCGACGCCAGTACGGGTCGCCATTGCCGGCGCGGGCGGACGGATGGGGCAAATGTTGCTCGAAAGAGCGCTGGCGTCGCCGGCGTCGTTCGTGCTGACCACCGCGCTTGAGCAGGAAGCATCGCCGCTCTTGGGGCGTGACGCGGGCGCTGCGATCGGGCAAGTGTCGGGCGTTCTGATTACAGACGACATTGAAGCGGCGGTGCGGCAATCGGACGTGCTGATCGACTTCACGCGACCGGAAGGAACCTTGCGGCATGCGCGTTGTTGCGCCGATCATCGCTGCGCGCTGGTGGTCGGAACCACAGGATTGAGCGAAGCGGACAAAGCCGAACTCGCGTCACTGGCGCGTCGTGTGCCGATGGTCGTCGCGCCGAACATGAGCGTCGGCGTCAACGTGATGCTGAAACTCGTGCGGCTGGCGGCGCAACGCCTGAGCGGCTACGACATCGAAGTCGTCGAAATCCACCACAAACACAAAGTCGATGCGCCCTCGGGAACCGCGCTGTGCCTCGGAGAAGCCGCCGCCGAAGGCGCGGGCGTCACGCTTGCGGAGGCGGCGGTCTATGCGCGTGAAGGCATGTGCGGCGAACGTCGGACGGGAACCATCGGTTTCGCCACCCTGCGCGGCGGCGATGTCGTCGGCGAACATACCGTGTTGTTCTGCGGCGACGGCGAGCGCGTGGAACTGACACACCGCGCCGGATCGCGCCGCAACTTCGCGGTCGGGGCGCTGCGTGCTGCGCAGTTCGTCGCCGCGCGGCGCGTTGAAGGAAGCAACGGCATCTATACGATGGAAGATGTTTTGGGGTTGAGCGACGTTTGATATCAGGGATCAGAGGTCAGAGGTCAGGAATCAGAACGCAGGGGCGCGATTTATTGCGCCCTGTTTGTTATCTCCGCGCCTCCGCGTGAGAATGCTTCTATGCGTTCTTTGCGGTTAAATCATGTTTTTGGGTTCCCGGATGGCGCTTCGCTTATCCGGGCTACTCGTTCCATGCGCTCTTTGCGGTTAAAATAACGTTTCTATTCAGGAGAAACGAATGCAGGCACAGGATTTGGCGGGACAACGCGCTTTGGTGACCGGCGCGACGCGCGGTATTGGTCGGGCGATTGCGCTGGAGTTGGCGGCTGCCGGGGCTGTCGTGGTCGGTACGGCGACGAGTGACGCGGGTGCGGCCGGAATTACGGCGTATCTGAAAGAGGGCGGCTATACCGGCGCCGGCATGGTGCTGGATGTGAAGGACGAAGCAGGCGTCGAGCGGGTGTTGGGTGAGTTTGAAAAGCTGTGCGGCGGGCCGCCGTCTATTCTGGTCAACAATGCGGGAATCACCCGCGACAATCTGTTGATGCGGATGAAGGACGAGGAGTGGGACGCGATCATGGACACGAATTTGAAGGCGGTGTTCCGCTTGTCGCGCGCGGTGTTGCGCGGGATGATGAAGGCGCGTTTTGGGCGCATCATTCAGATCGGTTCGGTGGTCGGTTCGATGGGGAACGCCGGTCAAACGAATTATGCGGCGGCGAAGGCGGCGCTGATCGGTTTTTCCAAGTCGCTGGCGCAGGAGGTGGGCAGTCGGGGGATCACGGTCAATTGTGTGGCGCCCGGCTTCATCGACACGGACATGACGCAATCGCTGCCGGAAGCGCAGAAGGAAGCGTTGCTGAAAATGGTGCCGGTGGGACGCTTGGGCGATGCGGCCGATATTGCCCATGCTGTTGGTTTTCTGGCAAGCCCGCGCGCGGGTTATGTGACCGGCGTGACGCTTCACGTCAACGGCGGCATGTATATGGCGTGAACGGTCAAAAAACCCGGTATGGCGGAAATAGCGCGTTTTGACGGCAAGTTGAGGGGCGATGGTATGCGAAACGAGGGTGTGACATAGGCGTATTGAGGGGCGCGGTGGTGAGTAAAAAAAACCAAGCGCGAAACTTTAAAAGGTTCTGGTAAAATCTCTACTTTCTTATTCCCGAGAGGGGCGAATCGATGAACAGCATTGAGCAACGTGTGAAAAAAATTGTCGCCGAGCAACTGGATGTCAAAGAGGACGACATCAAGAATGAGTCTTCGTTTACCGAGGATCTGGGTGCCGATTCATTGGCGGTTGTTGAACTGGTGATGGCGCTCGAAGAGGAGTTCGAGACGGAGATTCCCGACGAGGACGCCGAAAAGATCACGACGGTTCAGCAGGCGGTCGAGTACATCAACGCTCATCTGAAGCAGTAACAACGTGGCCGCTGTCCGTTCGGGCAGACACGCTCCGCGTTCTGCGGAGGGCTACGTTTCAGGGCCGTGTTCTTCGCTTTTGCCGTCAAGCAGAGCGCGGGCGCGGCTTTTGTTTGATTTCAAGAGGATTCACTCATGTCACAGCGTCGTGTCGTCGTAACCGGGATGGGGATTGTGTCCCCGGTGGGGATTGGCCTGGAAGCGGCATGGAGCAATATTCTTGCCGGTCGTTCCGGTATCGTTCCGATCACCCGTTTCGATGCTTCCACATTTCCCGTGCGCATCGCCGGAGAGGTCAAGGGCTTCGATGTGGAGCCGTATCTGGCGCCCAAAGAAGCGCGTCGCTACGATACGTTCGTGCATTACGCGCTGGCGACGTCCATCGAAGCCGTGCGTGACGCCGGTCTGGACAACGACAGCATCGACAAAGAACGGGCTGGCGTGAGCATCGGCGCTGGAATCGGTGGCTTGCCGTATATCGAAAGCACGGTCGCTACTTTTTTGAACGGCGGTGTTCGCAAAGTAACGCCGTTTTTTGTGCCCGGCTCCATCATCAACATGGCTTCCGGTCTGGTGTCGATGGAGTTCGGCTATAAAGGGCCGAATTTGTCGATCGTCACGGCCTGTTCGAGCGCCAACCACAGCATCGGCGAAGCGGCGCGGCTGATCGAATACGGCGACGCTGACATCATGATTGCCGGTGGGGCGGAATCCACGGTCAGCGAACTGGGCATCGGCGGCTTCAGCGCGATGCGGGCGCTGTCCACGCGCAATGACGATCCGCAAGCGGCGAGCCGTCCCTGGGACAGCGGGCGCGACGGTTTTGTGCTGGGCGAGGGCGCCGGTGTGCTGGTGCTGGAAGAACTGGAGCACGCCAAAGCGCGCGGCGCACGAATTTATTGTGAACTGGCGGGCTATGGCATGAGCGCCGACGCCCATCACATCACCGCGCCGCCGGACGACGGCGATGGCGCTCGACGCAGCATGCTGACCGCGATCAGAAACGCAAAACTCCAGCCTGAGGATATCGGCTATATCAACGCGCACGGCACTTCGACGCCGCTGGGCGATATCGCCGAATGCCGTGCCGTGAAAGCCGCGTTCGGCGCGCATGCGAACAATCTGGTGGTGAGTTCGACCAAGTCGATGACCGGCCATCTGCTGGGCGCAGCCGGAGGCATTGAGTCGATCTTCACGATTCTGGCGTTGCGCGATCAGATCGCGCCGCCGACGATCAACCTGACCGACCTCGACCCGCAATGCGATCTGGACTTCGTACCGAATGTCGCGCGCAAGAGGACAATTCATGCGGCGCTGTCAAACTCGTTCGGGTTTGGCGGCACCAATGCGACACTGGTGTTTAAAACGCTCTGACACGATAAGAGCAAAGAACAAACTAATAACTTACTTCACAGAGTGAATCAATCATGGCGTTAATCGTCCAGAAATATGGAGGCAGTTCGGTGGGCTCGGTGGAGCGCATCCGCAACGTAGCCCGTCGCGTGGCGCACCACGCGAAACAAGGGCATCGGATGGTGGTGGTCGTTTCCGCCATGTCCGGTGAAACCAACCGATTGCTGGGACTGGCCAAAGAACTGTCCGGCCAACCCGATCCGCGCGAACTCGACGTCATCGCTTCGACCGGCGAACAAGTCACGACCGGCCTTCTGGCGATTGCGTTGCAGGAAATGGGCTACAAGGCGAGAAGTTATACCGGCGGTCAGGTGCGCATTCACACGGACAGCGCCTTCACCAAAGCGCGCATTCTCGACATCGACCGCGGCAATATCAACCGCGATTTGGACAATGGAACCATCGTTATCGTCGCCGGTTTTCAGGGCGTTGACAAAGACGACAACGTGACGACGCTCGGGCGCGGCGGTTCCGACACCTCGGCAGTAGCGCTGGCGGCGGCGTTGAAAGCCGACGAATGCCAGATTTACACCGACGTCGATGGCGTTTATACCACCGACCCGCGCATCGTTTCCGAAGCGCGGCGGCTCGACACCATCACCTTCGAGGAAATGCTCGAAATGGCGAGCCTGGGGTCCAAAGTTTTGCAGATTCGCTCCGTCGAATTTGCCGGAAAATACAAAGTGAAATTGCGCGTGCTCTCATCGCTCGACGATCCCGAGTCGAACGCTCCCGGTACGCTTATTACTTACGAGGAGAATCAAGGAATGGAAGAAGCCATCATTTCGGGCATCGCTTACGCGCGCGACGAAGCCAAAATATCCATCATGGGCGTCGAAGACCGTCCCGGTATTGCCTACGCGCTGCTTGGGCCGATCGCCGACGCCAACATCGACGTTGACATGATCGTGCAAAACATCGGCGAATCCGGCCACACCGATTTCTCGTTCACCGTCAACAATACCGAGTTCGACAAGGCGCTTGCCGTTCTCAACCGCGAACACGACGCCGGAAAATTCAAGGCGCGCACCATCCTCGGCGACAAGAACATCTGCAAAGTGTCCGTCGTCGGCATCGGCATGCGCACCCACGCGGGCATCGCGTCGAAGATGTTTCGAGCGCTGGCCGCCGAGGGAATCAACATCCAGATGATCTCGACATCGGAAATCAAAATTTCCGTCGTCATCGAGGAAAAATACCTTGAACTGGCGGTGCGCGTTCTGCACAAGGCGTTTGACCTGGATAAAGCACCGGCGTAAACAACTAAAACCGAAAAGGCTGGACGCAGGCGGAGCTTGCCAGTAGAATCCAGCCTTCTTCACGGAGACGTGGCCGAGAGGTCGAAGGCACTCCCCTGCTAAGGGAGCATGCGGGCAAAACCTGCATCGAGGGTTCGAATCCCTCCGTCTCCGCCAATTCATTGTTTTTTACCGTCCGCTTTCGTCCGGTTTGGTAAACCGGAATCCAAACAACCCCATGATTTAATTAAAAAGATTGTCCGGTATTGTCCGGCGACGTGCGAGGCTGTATCATTTAATCCGGCACAAAATCGGGGGATTGGCGGGGGACGGCATGGCAAAGTTGACGGCGGCAGCGTGTCAAAAGCTCGGCGACGGCAAGCACTGTGACGGTGACGGGTTGTCGCTGGTGGTGCGCGGCGCGCACCGCTCCTGGGTGTTTCGGTATTCAATCCACGGGAAGACACGCGAAACCGGGCTGGGGAAGCTGTCTCTGGTCGGGCTTGCTGAGGCGCGCCGTCTGGCCGCCGATGCGCGGGCGAAGGTTCGCTCCGGCGTCGATCCGTTAGATGAGAAAAACGCAGCGCGTGAGGAGCGACGCTCGACGGTCTCCGCCGTCCCGGATCGTCAACGAACGACACTGGCCGTTGTGCGGAGCTATCATGCGCGGTTTGTAGAACCGGTGCGTACAACGAAGCATGCGCGACAGTGGATCAACAGCATCGAGCAGCACATCCCGCAGACGTTATTGAATGAGCGCATTGACCGTGTGCAGGCCGGTGCTTTGTTGGACGCGCTTCAGCCCCTTTACGCGAGTATTCCTGAGACCGCCCGACGTGTTCGGCAGCGGCTCGAAACGGTGTTCGATTACGCGATGTTGCACGGCTTGGCGCCCGCGAATCCGGCCAGTGCGGTTAGGCGGTCGCTGCGCCAAAGCAAGCGGAAGGGGTGTTTTCGGGCGTTGCCGTACCAGGATGTTCCGGTGTTTTTCAAAGCGATACGGGACGGTTCCGCGATGTCGGCGCGAGCGCTGGAGTTTTTGTTGCTGACGGCGGCGCGACACGGCTGACCTGGTGATGGCGGCGGCGCTGAACCCGCAACTGAGGCCGCTGTACGATCTTGTCAAGGTCGATCCTGATGGGCTGAGCGCCGCCGAAGGTCGGGCGTTGCGCGAAAGCGGCGCCGAGGCGACGATCATGGCGGAGATCGAGAACGCGCTGGCGGAAATGGATTTACCCGATCCGATTGTCGAATCGCGGGCGAAGGTGCGCGAGACGGTGTTGAACGATTTGAACGCGCTCAGGCGTTTCACGCCGGATGTGAACGCGGCGTATGCGGACTTTCTCGCAAGCTATTCAACGGTGGTTGGACACCATCTCGGAATGACGCCGGAGGCGTTTTTCGCGGAGTATGGGAAAAAGTTTGTAGCTGCAGAGGTTGTCCGTGGAGATGTGTTCGCGCAACAGCAACCACCTGTTTCACTGGAACAGGCGACACAAAATTGGCACAGGGCGCTTGGACGGTTGAAGAACCAACCGCGAAGCTATGTGCCGACGATGGATACTCCGACTGCGCTCAGGTATTTCGGGGTGGCCGACAAGCTTGCTTTGTCGAGGAACGACGTTCATCACATAGCGGCGCATCCAGAGATTACGGCGGACTTTGTGGCGAACATACCGCGGTTGTTGCATGACCCTCTTTTTGTTTATCCGTACAGAGAGGATCTGCGGGTTGTCGTTGATGCGACGACGGAGAAGGGGGAGCCAATCATTGTTGGCGTTAACCGTGATGGAAGTATCGGTACGATAACGCCAATACACAACAACGAAGGTATCACAGGACAAGAGCGCGTAGCCCTAGCGGTGCGTAAGGCAAGCGAGACGGATGGCGCAAAAATCTACGCTAGAAATGGACAAGCCCTCACCGAAGCGAGGGCTTTGGCTCTCCGCCAAGTGCGGCCTAATTCCGCTGGGGCAAAGACAAGAGCTAAAGCAACTATAACGTTGCGCGATCATCTTGTCAAGAAATACGGTGATAAATTCTATCAATCTGACCCTTTGCCAACGCTGACAGACAAAGCAAAGAAATGGTTTTCTGGAAAATTCGGCCAGAAAAGCGATACCAACCCGCTCGGCGCGTTCGATCCAAACACGTTTACGACGGCGCTCGGCAAGGACGCGAATTTGTCCACTGTTCTGCACGAGACCGGCCACTATTTCCTTGAAAACCACGCGCGGCTGGCGAACGCTCTGGCCGCCAAAGCGGCGTCCGGCGTTGCTCTAACCGCCGGTGAGTTGACCATCGTCAACGACATGAACGTGCTGCTCAAGGATTTCGGCGTTCAGGATTTGGACACATGGAACGCGCTGGCGTTCGAGGAAAAACGGTCGTATCACGAGAAGTTCGCCCGCGCGTTCGAGAAGTATTTGTATGAAGGGAAAGCGCCAAACCTTGAAATGCAGGGGCTTTTCCAGCGGTTCCGCGCATGGTTGGTAGAGGTTTACAAGAATTATCTGGAGAAGGTCGAGCTTTCAGACGAGGTGCGCGGCGTGATGGATCGGATGCTGGCAAGCGAACAGCAAATCCAGATCGCGCAAGAGGCGCGACAGATGCAGCCAATGTTCGAGACGGCCGAACAAGCCGGTATGACGTCGGCGGAGTTCGCCGATTATCAGGCGATGAACCGCGATGCGACGGAGGATGCGGTTCAGGCACTACAGGCGCGCAGCTTGCGGAATACGCGCTGGTTTCACAATGCGCACGGACGCGAGGTGATGCGCTTGCAGAAGGAAGCGGCTGGGCTTCGGCGTCTCGCCAACATGGAGGCGACGACGGAGGTGATGTCGCAACCGGTGTATCAGGCATGGGCGTTTTTCACGCGCAAGATGACGCCGGAGGATACGCTGCCGGGCATTGAGAAGCCAACCAGCGAAGCGGTGGATCAAACGCGGGATTCGATATTCACGGCGATTGCCAAGCTGGGCGGACTGGACCGCGCGCAAGTGGTTTCGGAATGGGGTATCGACGCGACGGAGAAGATCGCGCAGCCTGTTTTCGGCAAGCCGGTGATTCGTGCAAATGGCGGGTTGACGCTGGACACGATGGCGGAGGCTTTGGCGAATCTTGGGTATTTGGCGACGGACATCCACGGCAAACATTCGCTGACGGATTTTGAGGCGGCATTTCAGAACGAATTGATCGGAAGCCCACAGTTTTCGACGGCGGTTGATTACCGCAATGTGATGTCGGCGCGGGCGGGCGACCAGGTGGTCAGTCCGTCGGCGTTGCGCGCCGGTCGGCTTGACATCGGTTCTTTGCGTGAGATGGGATACACGGCTACGGAAATCGCGCTGTTGCAAGAGCGCCGGATGACGGCTGCCGACGGGCTGCATCCGAACGTGGCGGCGGACGCGATGGTGGCGGAGTGGGGTTTTGATTCGGGCGACGCGATGGTGCGCGCGCTATTGAACGCTGAACCGCCGCGGGGCGCTGTCGAGGCGCGAACCGACGCGCTGATGCTGGAGCGGCACGGCGATCTGGCGACGCCGGATGCTGTCAGTCGCGCTGCGGATGAGGCGATCCACAACGAGCTGCGAGCGAAGATGGCGGCGACCGAGGCGGCAGCGCTTGACAAGGCGCTTGGCAGGCGAAGCGTTACGACGGCTGCGGCGAAGCTGTACGCCAAAGAGATTACGCAACGGGCGAAGATTCGCAATCTGAATCCGGCGCGCTTCGTTCAGGCGGCGGACAAGGCGGCGAAAAAAGCCGCAGAAGCCTACCGGAAAGGCAACACTGCCGAAGCGGCGGCACACAAGCGCAATGAAACGTTGCACCGCTACGCAGCGAAAGAGGCGTTTCGCGTGAAGGGCGAGGTCGAAAAAGGTGTTGCGTATTTTCGGAAGTTCGACCGCGATACACCGAAGATAGACGCCGAATACCGAGACCAGATCGACAAGATGCTGGAGCGTTTCCGCTTCCGCAAAGAAAGTCAGCGGATGGTGGACAACCGCGAATCGTTGGCAGAATGGATCGAGGCGCAGTACGAACGGGAAAAGGTGATGCCCACCATCCCGCCGTGGCTTATCGCGGAAGCCAACAAGACGCATTATACGAATCTGACGGTCGAGCAGTTCTTCGGGTTGCGGGACGCGGTGCGGCAGGTGGAGCATCTTGGGCGGCTGAAGAACAGGCTGCTGACGAAGGCTGAAAACCGCGACTTCAAAGCGACCGTTGACACCATCAAGGAGCGAATGGCCGAGGCGACGAAGGGCGAGCCGCCGGTCGATAACGCTGTGCGAAATACGCTCAGGAGCAAACTCAAAAGCTGGCAGAAGCGGGCGGCGGCGTCGCATCGTGCGATTTACAGTCTGGTGCGCGAGTTTGATGGCTACAGAGACGGCGGACCTCTGTGGGACGCCTTTGTGCGCACGATGAACGACGCTGGCAACAAAGAGGTGACGATGCGCGCCGAGGCGAGCAAGCGGTTGCGCGAAATAGCAAAACCGCTCATGGGGCAGAAGATGGGCGGCGAGGGGGTTTTCTTTCCGACGCTTGGGCGCAGCCTGAATCTCGGAGAGAAAATCTCTATCGCGCTGAACTATGGAAACGAAGGCAACCGGCAGCGTTTGCTTGACGGCTACGGATGGACACCGGAGCAGGTGGCGCCGGTGTTGCGCTCGCTGACGAAGGAGCAGCTTAATTACGTGCAAGCGCTGTGGGATTTCTTTGAGGGTTACCGCCCAGAGGTGGCTGCGAAAGAGCGTCGCGTTTACGGCAAGGAACCTGAATGGGTTGAACCGGCGCCGTTCACGGTGACGCTGGAAACCGGAGAGACGGTGGAGATGCGCGGCGGCTATTTCCCGATAAAGTACGATCCGAACCAGTCCGCGTTGGCGCTGAAGGTGGACGCGGCGCAGCGCGCCAAAGAGATGATGCAGGACGCCTACACGGCAGCAACCACGCGGCGCAGCTATACGAAAACCCGCGCCCATGAGGTGAGGGGTCAAAAACTGGCGCTGTCGCCGGACGTGATAGCCACGGCGGTCAATGAGATGATCCACGATCTTTCATGGCACGAATGGCTGATCGACGCCAACAAGCTGATGCGGTCTTTGGGGCCGACGATATCGGAGCGCTTCGGGTCTGAAAAACTGCAGGCGATGAAAAAAGCAATGGGTGATATTGCGAAAGGTGATGGCGCAACGTACAACACACCGTTCGAGAAAGCGCTGGTGCATCTGCGCAACGGATCGACGGTGGTCGGTCTTGGGTGGAATTTGCGCGTTGCGCTGTTGCAGCCTTTCGGGATCACGAACGCGGCGGTTTATACGGGCGGCGAATGGATCGCGCGCGGGCTTGGCGAATTCTACGGCACACCGGAGCACATGCTCGCAAAGGTGGACGAGGTGAACGGCAAGAGCGAATTCATGCGTAATCGCGCCCGCACGATGAACCGCGAGATCAACGACGTCGTGAATCGGCTTTATTACGGGAAGTCGGACGCCAAACAGATTTTTGACGCGAGCCATTTCTGGCTGATCCAGAAAACGCAAGCGATGGTGGACTATCCTGTATGGCTTGGCGCGTACCAGAAGGCCGCCGCCGATCCAGCGAATTTGATGAGCGATGGGTCGTTGAATGGGGCGAAGCTCGTGGCGCTGGCCGATCAGGCGGTCATCACGTCGCAATCCAGCGGGATGACGAAAGACTTGGCGGCGATCCAGCGCGGCGATCCAATGTGGAAGCTGTTCACGAACTTTTATTCGTTCTTCTCGACGACGCTGCAAGTCGGCATGGAAGCGACGGGCAGAACGAATTTCCATAGCCCGATGGACGTGCTCCGGCTGGCGAACGACTACCTGTTGATATTCATGGTGCCAGCGATGGCTGACTTGCTGATTAACGCCATGCTCGGCAAGGTCGGTAGTGACGATGACCTGTTCGCGGAAATGGTTAACGAGCAACTGAGCTTCTTGCTGGCGCTCAATCCGGTAACACGGGAGCTCGGCGCGGCGGCGGCGGCGCTCACCGGAACGGGTTACGGCGCGGGCTATTCAGGACCGGCGGCGCTGCGCTTTTTCGGAGACTCCACGAAACTTATGCAACATGTGGCGAAAGAGGGCGAACCGGGAATTCCGATGTTCAAGTCGGCAAACAATGTAGCGGGAGCCCTGTTCCACTACCCGGCTGGGCAGATCAATAAAACGGTCGAGGGGACGTTGCTGCTGATCAAGGGTGAGACAGACAACCCGATGGCCGTTTTTGGAGGAAGACCGAAACTATGATGAAAACGAAAATCTTTCTGGCGTATCTGCGGTCGTTCGCCCACATGCTGATCATGCTGTGCGTGGCCGCCGTAGGGCTTGTTGTCGTCCCGGTGGCTGTGCTGTGCATGACCGATAACCATCTGCCGCGATGGGCGTGGTGGTGGGGCAACGACAAGGACGGCGATTCTGACGACGGTTGGCGGACGGTTCATTATCACGACGGCGCGCATACCGGCTTTTGGCCTCGGTTTATCTGGTTCGCCGTTCGAAATCCGTGCTACAACTTCACAAAGCGATACGGTGCTGTGAGGCTGGCCGGTCGGCGGTTTATCGTGATCGAGAGCGGCGATCCGTACACAACCAACCGCGATTCCGCGTTTGACGGGCGCGGGTACTCCGGGACTTTCCGGCGCGTTCTCGTGTTTGACGACGGGCAGGTGATCCCGATGTATTATCATGTCAGGCAGTGGGGCGATTCCGGCGTCTGCCTGCGTGTGCTGCTTGGCTACAAGCTGATGGGACGGAACATCGATGGCGAGTATGTGGAGCCGGTTTTCAATATCAACCCGTTGATGGGGTTTGAGGTATAGTACGCAATGCGCACAACGCCGCGTATTTGATAGACAAAGAAGCAGGGGAATCAGCGGGGGACGGACGTAAATCGGCAACAAAGCAAGCTCTGTAGCCAAAACCAGATACCTCCGTCTCCGCCAATTCATTGTTCCCAAATGTCCCGCCCGGGTGGTGAAATAGGTAGACACAAGGGACTTAAAATCCCTCGGCCGCAAGGCTGTACCGGTTCGAGTCCGGTTCCGGGCACCACCTTATCCTTTAAAAACAACAAGATAGCGACGTTTTTCGCTTTTGCAAAGGTTTCGGCTTTGGGGTGGCAGCATTGTGGCTTTTCTTGCATGGTCACTTAAATTTTTTTTCCAAAGCACGAATCGGCTGGCTTTTTTCTGAAAAGCGCGGTTATACTGCCGCTCATGGATCTGCAACATTCTCTTTTCTGCTCGTTCGACTGGCGTACGCAAACCGTGTACGCGTATTTCTATTTTTATTACCCATCATACGCGAGGGCTGTCGAAGGCATTGAGTAGAGAGAAATTTTCTTGAACATATTGCAAAGTCGGGCGGCCCTCATAGGCCGCCCGACTTTTTTTCAGAGCTTAATTAACGCTGATAAGGAGTCTTAAAGTGATTATTGTTATGGAACCTGGCGCAAGTGAAGAAGCGATTGCCCGCGTAGAAGCCAAAATTCGTGAAAACGGTTTGGATGTGCATATCTCGCGCGGCACCGAGCGTACCCTGATCGGGGCGGTCGGCGATGAACGCAAACTCGAACCCGAAGCGTTTGAAACGTTGCCGGGTGTGGAGCGTTCGCTGCACATTCTGAAACCGTACAAACTGGTGGCGCGGGAATGGCACCACGCCAGCACGGTGATCGATGTCGGCGGTGTGATAGTGGGCGGTCGGGAGCTACAGGTGATCGCCGGGCCGTGTTCGGTGGAAACCGAACCGCAGATGCGCGAGTCGGCGGCGGCGGTGGCAAGCGCCGGTGCGCGAATGATGCGCGGCGGTGCGTTCAAACCTCGCACCAGCCCTTACGCGTTTCAGGGGAAGGGCGTGGAAGGGCTCGACATGCTGAAGAAAGCCGCAGCGCCGCACGGTCTGCCGATCGTGACCGAATTGATGGACGTGCGCATGCTCGACACCTTTCTTGATCGCGGCGTCGATGTGATTCAAATCGGCGCGCGCAACATGCAGAACTTCGATCTGTTGAAAGAACTGGGACGGGTCAATGTGCCGGTGATCCTGAAACGCGGATTGAGCGCGACGATTAACGAATGGCTGATGGCCGCCGAATACATCGCCGCCGGCGGCAACCACAAAATTATTTTTTGTGAACGCGGCGTTCGCACGTTTGAAACGGCGTATCGCAACGTGCTCGATGTGACGGCGGTACCGGTGCTGAAACGCGAGACACATTTGCCGGTGATCGTCGATCCATCGCACGCCGGAGGCAAAGCCTGGATGGTGCCGGCGCTGTCGTGCGCGGCGGTAGCGGCGGGCGCGGATGGATTGTTGATCGAAGTCCACCCGTCGCCGGTCGATGCCTGGTGCGATGCCGATCAGGCGCTATCGCCATCGGAATTCACGATGCTGATGCAAACACTGAGCCAGATTTCCATGGCGGTGGGGCGGACGTTGCCGATTCCCGACATGATGAGGCAGGCAAAGTCGGCGTGAGAGGGCAGAGGGCAGAGGTCAGGAATCAGAAAAACCATTTCACCGCAAAGAACGCAAAGAGCGCAAAGAAAAAAGCCGTCATTCTGCGCGTATGGGGCAGATTTCAAACCGACCCTTTTTGCTCTCACGCGGAAGCGAGGAGAACGCGGAGAACTTGGAGAAAAAACCGGCGTCATTGCTTCGCTTCGCTCGCAATGACGGTTTTTTATATTCAAGCGGAAGCGCGGTAAATAATTGCGTCATTCTGCGCGACGCGAAGCGGCGTCGCAGAATCCAGAGAACCCCATCCCCATCCTAACCTTCCCCTTGAAGGGGAAGGAACTTCGAGCCTCACGCG
>WQTW01000026.1 GCA_009786085.1 Pseudomonadota bacterium
CAGGTATGACTTCCAAATGCATTGCGTTACTTCGCGCTCCGCCCGAAGAGGCGCTTGTTCCCAGCGGAGAAATAGTGTGAAATTCGTGGGGAAACCTCAGGGCCTGCCCCCGCGGGAATGACGGCACATTTGTGTAGTGCGTTCGCCTTCTTCGCGGCTTTACGTGAATAAAAAAACCGTCATTTTGCACGAAGCGAAGCGACGTCGCAGAATCCATAAAACAGGGCGCGATAAATCGCACCCCTACGCGCAGACGTTTTTTCTTTGCGATCTATGCGTTCTTTGCAGTGAATTTCTCTGATATCTGACCTCTGATTCACAGCAAAACACTCTCGATGCCGTTCTCAAGAACTTTCCGCACGTGGTCGCGCATCCATTGTTCGCCAAGGCGGCGACGCGCCAATTCGACGACGATGTAATCGGCTTTGGTTTTGGCGTCGCGGTTGAAGCGTGACAAGCCTTGCAAGCAGGAAGGACACGAGGTCAACACTTTGACAGGGCCTTTGAAATCGTCGAGGCGCACGTGCGCGGCGTCTTTTCGCAATTCTTCTTCCTTGCGGAAACGCACTTGCGTTGACACGTCGGGACGCGCCACCGACAAGGTTCCCGATTCGCCGCAGCAACGATCGTTCTGCATCACGCCGTTGCCCATCAGTCCGCGCACGACGGTGATCGGCTTGTACGCTTTCATCGGCGAATGGCAGGGATCATGGAAAAGATAGCGCGTGTCCTCAACGCCTTCGAGCCGCACGCCTTTTTCGTACAGGTATTCGTGAATGTCGAGGATGCGGCTGCCCGGAAAGATTTGATCGAAACCGTAATGCTGCAACTCGTGCAAACACGTACCGCACGACACCAGCACGGTCTTTATGTCGAGATAGTTCAGCGTGGTGGACATCCGGTGAAAGAGCACGCGGTTGCGCATCACCATCGCCTGTCCTCGGTCCTCATCACCGGCGGCGATCTGCGGATAGCCGCAGCACAAATAGCCGGGCGGCAACACGCACGATACGCCGAGTTCGTAGAGCATCGCTTGCGCGGCCAGCGCGGTTTGCGAGAACAAACGTTCGGAGCCGCAGCCGGGGAAATAAAACACCGCTTCCGAATCGCCGTTCACTTTGTGCGGGTCGCGGAGAATCGGCACCACCGTTGCATCTTCAATGCCGAGCATCGCCCGGGAAGTGCGCAAGGGCACATTGCCCGGCATCGGTTTGTTGATGAAATGAATGACTTGTTCTTTGATCGGCGGTTTGCCGACCGTTGCCGGCGGTCGTTTCGTTTGCCGCTGCGGCAAGCCGGTACGACGCGCCAGCAAATTGGCGAGGCGTTGCAGTCGATAGCCGAGGTCGATCACTGCGTGCTTGAACATTTTGATCGCCAGCGGCTTGTGCAGATTGAGGAACATCATCCCCAACGCTGCGCCCGGGTTGAACGGTTTTTTCTTTTCCTTGCGCAGGAAATTGCGCATCGCTATCGACACGTCGCCGAAGTCGATATCGACCGGACAGGGGTTCAAACATTTGTGGCAAACGGTGCAGTGGTACGCCAGATCATACGTTTCATCAAAGTGGCGCAGCGAGACACCGCGCCGCGTTTGTTCTTCGTAGAGAAACGCTTCGGTCAACAACGACACGCCCAGAATTTTGTTGCGCGGCGAATAAAGCAGGTTGGCGCGCGGCACATGCGTCGAGCACACGGGTTTGCATTTGCCGCAACGCAAACAATCCTTGATGGCGCGAGCGATGGTGCCGATATCGCTTTGTTCGAGAATCAGGCTTTCGTGACCGATCAGCGAAAAACTCGGCGTATAAGCGTTGGTCAAATCGGCGGGAAGCTCGGCGGAGCGCAGCAGTTTTCCGGCGTTGAAAGTGCCGTTGGGATCGACTTTCGCCTTGTAATCGGCAAACGGTTTCAACTCCTCGTCGCTCAAGAATTCGAGCTTGGTGATCCCGATGCCGTGTTCGCCCGAAATAACGCCGCCCAATGCTTTGGCCAGCGCGATGACGCGCGCGACGGCGGCGTTGCCTTGTTGCAGCATCTCGTAATCGTCGGAATTGACGGGGATGTTGGTGTGCACGTTACCGTCGCCGGCGTGCATGTGCAGCGCCACGAAAACGCGGCTTCGCAACACTTGCGCGTGAATCTCTTTGCAGCGCGTCGCCAGCGGCGTCAGCATCAATCCGGCAAAAAGGTCTTGCAACGGGTTGCGCAATTCTTTTTTCCACGACGCCGTTATCGAATGATCCTGCAAGCCGAGGAAAGTTTCATCCAGCCGGTCGGAGAGGTCTTGCCAACGGTCGCGCACTTGCTTGACCAGCAAACGCGCTTCGCCGAGTTTTTCTTCGAGCACCGCGTCGGTCGGTTTCAGATCGACGCGACCGCTGAAAACCTGCGGCAACGACGGGTCGTTGAAAAATGCCAGCAGCGCATCGCACAGTTTGAGTTTGTTGTACAGCGAGTATTCGATGTTGATTCGCTCGACACCGTCGGTGTAATCGCCGAGCCGTTCGAGCGGAATCACCACGTCCTCGTTGAGTTTGAACGCGTTGGTGTGTTTGGCGATGGCCGCTGTGCGCGAACGCTCGAGCCAGAAACGATGGCGCTCGTCGGCGCTGGTGGCGATGAACGCTTCGCCATCACGCGCCCGAGCGATACGCACCACTTCTTCGGCAACGCTCGACACCGTGTCGGCATCGTTGCCGACGATATCGCCGATCAACACCATCGTCGGACGACCGCGATGCGATGCTTTCGTCGCGTATTTCACCGCCTTGATGTAACGCTCGTCCATGTGCTCCAGCCCGGCCAGTTGCACACCGCGCGGCTGCGTGTCGAGATAGCGTTTGATCTCGACGATGGCCGGTGTCGAATGCTGCGCCAGTCCGAAAAATTCGAGACAAATCGTCTGCGTGACCGGCGGCATTTTGTGAAGGATGAAACGCGCCGACGTGATGATGCCGTCGCAGCCTTCTTTCTGAATACCGGGCAGCCCGTGCAAATACTTATCGGTGACATCTTTACCAAGCCCCGCCTTGCGAAACGCGCTGCCGGGAATGCGCAAGGTTTCGCTGCGCTGCACGGTTTTGCCGCCGGGGTTCAGCCAGTTCAGTTCGAACACCGCTTCTTCGGCGTCGTCAATTTTGCCGAGGTTGTGATCGATCCGCGTGACCTCCAGCCATTGCGCGTCGGGCGTCACCATGCGCCAGGACGCCAGATTGTCGAGCGTCGTTCCCCACAACACCGCTTTCTTGCCGCCCGCGTTCATCGCGATGTTGCCGCCGATGCAGGAAGCGTCGGCGGATGTCGGATCGACGGCGAACACCAGCCCCGCCGCCGCCGCCGCGTTCATCACTTTCCGCGTGACCACGCCGACGCCGGTCGCAAAGGTCGGCGTCGCTTCGGTATGCCCCGGCAACACCATCGGCTCGACCTCCGAGAGATGATCGAGTTTTTCGGTGTTGATCACGATCGCGTTCGTCGTCAGCGGGATGCCGCTGCCGGTGTAACCGGTGCCGCCGCCGCGCGGAATGATCGTCAGCCCCAGCTTGATGCAACCCTGCACCAGCCCGCGAATTTCTTCTTCGTTGTCGGGATACAGCACGGCGACCGGATATTCGACGCGCCAGTCGGTCGCATCGGTGACGTGCGCCGCGCGCGACAGCCCGTCGAACGCGATATTGTCCTTGTGCGTGTAGCGCGACAACGCGCGCACAATGCGCCGCCGCATCTCCTGCGTTTGTGAAAACCCGTTGGCGAACGCATCCACCGCACCGCGCGCCGCTTCCACCAGTTGCGCAACTTTCTCGGCGCGCTCCGGCGCATCGGCAAAGCTCGCCTGTCGCCGCTTCTCGATTTCGCGCAACCGATGATGCATCGCCTCAACCAGAAGCGCGCGACGTTTCGGGTTGTCGAGCAAATCGTCTTGCAGATACGGATTGCGACACACCACCCAGATGTCGCCCAACACTTCAAACAACATTCGCGCCGAACGACCGGTGCGCCGCTCCAGACGCAACTGATCGAGCACGTCCCACATCGGCGCGCCGAGCAGACGGATAACGATTTCACGATCGGAGAGCGACGTATAGTTGTACGGAATCTCGCGGAGACGTGGCGTTCCCGTCTCCGGCATCTCATCGGTCGTGGCGGTGGGCAATAGCTCAGTCATGATGCACGAATTTTGTTGGAAAGCTGAACATTTTACCGCAGCCGCCCTTTGCCCGCTTGAGCTTATCTTTCCATCATGTGCTTGCAAAAAACACCCAGGTTATCGACAGATAACGCGCGCCCTTCCCGATCGCCAGCGCCAGCACCGCCTGCCACCAGCAATGCCGCAGGACGCCCGACGCCACACACAGCGCGTCGCCGATCACCGGCACCCAGGACAACAACAGCGCCCACACGCCGTAGCGTTGCACCAGCGGCGGGATCGGGCGCGTGACCTTGTGCGCGAAAAAACGACCGACGCAATACGAGGTCATGCCACCCAGCGTGTTACCGATCGTGGCGACAACGATGGCGGTGACCGCCCATGTCGGCGCGAAATACAAAAACGCCAGCAACGTCAGCTCGGAAGTCCCGGGCAACAGCGTCGCCGACAAAAACGCCGAACTGAACAGCCCGGCAAGTCCCGCCCATTCAGTCATGACGAATCACCGCACCCTGCCCCCTTTTGAAAGGGGGTGTCCGTCGAAGACGGACGGGGGTTTGTTTCTCCCCTCTCCCCTTGCGGGAGAGACATCTACACAAGCGTGGCGTCATTCCCGCGAAAGCGGGAATCCAGAAAAGCGGCCGCGCAGATAGGGAAAACGCGCGGGAAAAAGCGTGTTTTACCGATGCCGCGATGAAGAAGTTAGCGATTGGAACAACTGGATCCCCGCTTTCGCGGGGATGACGGAGTTCTTCTTCGCGCCTTCGCGCCTTCGCGTGCGCCAAAGGCACCCCATATTTTTTCAACGCAGAAAAATTCTGATATTCTTTAACCATAACTTTTTCGAGGAAAGATCATGCGAATTTTACACACGATGCTGCGTACCGGCGACCTCGCGCGGGCGCAAACGTTCTATACCGAAGTGCTGGGCATGCGCGTTCTGCGCACCGTGGACCGCCCGGAACAGAAATACACCCTTGCCTATCTGGGTTACGGCGACGAAGCCGACGAGGCCGTGCTGGAACTGACCTACAACTACGGCACCGACCGCTACGACCTCGGTAACGCCTACGGGCACATCGCCATCGAAGTTGACGACGCCAAAGCCGCTTGCGACGCGGCGCGCGCCAGAGGCGCGAAAGTCGTGCGCGACGCGGGGCCGGTGATGGGCGGCAAAACCATTATCGCGTTCCTCGAAGATCCCGATGGTTACAAAGTTGAATTGATCGAGCGCGGTTCGCCGTAGTCAGAGGGCAGAGGGCAGAGATCAGAAATCAGAAATCAGAAATCAGAAATCAGAAATCAGAAATCAGAAAAACATCATCTCACGCGGAGGCGAGGAGCCAAAGAACGCATAGGTTGGCGGTGAGCGAAGCGAACCCCAACAATCAGCAAGCGTAGGGTGGATAAAACCGAAGAGCCAGTCCTTACCAAAATCCCAGCAGTCCCAGCAAAGTCGTGAATGGCTGCGGCGATTGTCCGTTCAGGATTACGGTGCCGTCTTTGTGGTTTGCGCTAATGCTTAGGATGCCATCTTTTTCTATCAGAACACCGCTTTTAATCATGGTATGGAGCGTGTCTGTTTTTCTTTGTGTTTCCGATGCATCGCCTCCGGCTGCGGCCTGCATCTCCAACAAGCGAATGACCAACGCGCGCGGCAGACTGAACTGCAAATCGACGGCTAGGTCGGAAGGCGAAAACCGGGTAATGTCGCCATCACCCTCGTAAGCAATACGGAGATTTCCCGTCATCATGCCTTCCGGCCAGCGCGCATTCAGGTCTTTGATGGTGAGCGCGGGCTTACGCTGCAAGAGCAGTTTTGCTTGCTCCCGTAAGAAAACGTGATGCATGTTTTCCCCGCTTTGTTCTCGCGCAACTTTTTGAATTGCTTCATGCGCTTGTGCGTCAATATTCTCAAGGAGAAGTGTTACCCCGGGCTTTTCGATGGTGATGGCGCCGTTTTTCGCGGTGACTTTGTCCGCATCGAATCGGGTTTTCCATTCCGCTATACCGTTGTTGATGGTTGCGCTGAATTCGATTCGGGCGTTTTCAAGCACGGTTTCGCTCATCGTGTCGTTGCTCTTGTCGCTAACCCGATACCAGAATCTGTCCAGAACAACGCTTGATGTGCCGACAGGGGTAAACTCGTAGCCTGCGAGTTGCTCTACGTCGGAGCGGAATGTGATTTGCCCTGTCTGGAACCGGTTTTCATTGCTCCCAACAACGGACAAACCGCCCATCACAATGTTCGCTTTTACCTTTGAGCGGGCGGAATCCCTGCTGATTTCTCCGTTCAGTCCACCCCAGGAGCATCGGCTTTGATCTTTCCCGACGGGAAACTCCATTCCGGGCGAAGCGATGCGGGCGCGGATTCCTCCATCCCAACCAACGGTCGTTTCGATCGTGATCGGCGCTTTCTCGCCAAACGGGTTGCTGCCGAAGGCATCAACAAGCATGGCAGCCGATTCCTCCGATATCGGGAAGAACGCGACGAGAAAAGCGACCGGATTCTCCGGTGGCACCAATTCGGAGCGAATGCTTGCCGCTGCTCTTGGGGACAACAGCGGACCGTGCCAGATGCGATGCTTATAAGATACTGTCGGTGATTCTTCCCCCGGAATCATTGACCCCCGTTCGGGCGACAGCGCCCACTCCGTGCGCGCTGTCGCGCTGAAAATGCCGCGCCGGTAATCAATCTGCTTTATCCAGATGCCGTACTTGGCCATTTCTTCCACGTCGGCACGAAACGTTTTTTCAACGCCCTTGCCCGTCCAATAACTGCCACCAATAATGAAAACCACCGCGATCAGGGCAGTCGCGCTGATGATTTTTTTCGTTGCTCCCATACTTTTCCCCTTGCTCTGGTTTTTGTCTCCGTCCGGCTGGCTCAGAGAAGCGCATTATGGCGCACAAGGAGGTCTTGTGTCATGTTCCGCGGCCTTTAATTTTCTTTTCTCCTGTGCGGAAGCGCCACATAGAAGAAGCGACGGCAAGCGCCGTCCGGGAACTCTTCCACATTGCCCTCTCCCGAAAGCAGACGGGGAAAGGAAAGAGCTTAGACAGTACCGCAACACAGCAACACAGCAACACAATTTCAATTGTTGCGGTTCGCTGCGCTCACCACAACCTATGCAACTGTTGTCAATTCCGATTTACGTGCGCCATTGTGGGCGCAACGGCTGCCACACAGACCGTCCGACAGCGGATGAACGGTTCCACGCAACGCCATAGAAAATCTCGAACGGCACGGCTGCCGAACCGTCGGCGACGGTCAGCGCGCGCGCGGCGTCCTGAGCGCACGATGTTGTGTGCAGTGTCGTGCTCAGTGTTGTATTAATCCAGCCGTCTCGCGCCAATTCATCGAGTGCATCGGCGGCAGAGGCGTAGGTGAATGTCAGGGTTTCGCAGTCGAGCACCGGTCGCGCCAGTCCCGCCGCCACCAGCGCATTACCCAGATCGACCAGTGTCGGCCAGGATGCGAAGGTGTGCGAAGCCGTTGTCGGCGAACACAACGCTTGCAACGGCAACAAGGTTTGCGGCCCCAATGTTGCAAACAGGAAAACGCCGTTGTCCGCCAGCGCGTTTTTGATGTCGCGGAACATCGCGGATGTAAGCGGTGTGAAACGGTCTGCGGCAGCAGGCATACCCAAAACCAAATCCGCCCGTTCGGCATCAGCGCGGTTTTGATTTGCCCCCCTCTCCCCTTGCGGTAAGCAAACCCCCGTCGGCTTCGCCGATACCCCCTTTGAAAAAGGGGCTAGAAAAGTGTGCGCTTGAGTCGAAAACGTATTAGCGCCATCCACCGCATCCATCCACACAGCGTCGGGATACAACGCTCGCAACGCTGCGCACATAACACCGGAACAAGCGCCAAAGTACGCAATTCGACGCGGCGCGCGCGCCTTCATGAGCGACGGCAGGCGCGCCAGCAACGCCCGCTCGATTTCGTCAGCAAGCGCGGAGGTCGGTTCCGGCAACGCTTCTACCACTCGGTGCGCACCCGATATTTGAGCGTGGTTTTGCCGCCTGCGGGAACCGGAACATCCCACATCGCCGAACTGGCGCTCGATTTGATGTGCGGATGACTCTCTTTCAACATTTTCCAGTCGCCCGGCACCGGCTCGACAACGCGCACGGTGACCGGCGCGTCTTTGGCGTTCGACAGTTCAATCGTGATTTCCTGCTCGAACACCCGTTTGGAGATTCGCGAAAAATCGGTGCGTTTCCAGTTGCCGGTGATGTCGAAGGCTTTGCCGAGTTTCAAACGCACTTGTTCGTTCTTCGGCGTGTGGTCGATCCGGTCTTCGCCGATGAAAAGCGGGCGGCCTTCTTTGTCTTTCTTGTACACGCGCACGGTGCCCTTCGGCAGCGGTTGACCGAGATCGCCGCCTTTATTATCGAATTCGATGAACACTTCGACGCCGCGCTTGTCACCGCGCTCCGGGGCTTTGCTTTCTTCGTAGTACCAGTGTTGCGCGCCCTCCATCCGGTATTCTTTCTTCACCGGCACACGCGCCGCCGACAGCAGCGCCACTTGTTTGGTTTGCTGGTCGCGCAGCGTGGTGGAACGCCCCAGGGTGTAAAGGTGGTACTCGAACAGTTCTTCGCGCGCCATCGGCGCGGCTGCCGCCATCGGCACGGCTTCCATCAACATGTCCGCTCTTTTTCTCAACATATCATCCCGAACGCGGTTGATTTCGCCGGCGACGAGTTGCAGTTTGGCGTTTTCGTAAGCCGCGCCGCTTCGGTTGGTCAGCGTCACCCAACCGGCGAGGTCCAATGTTTTTTCATCGTCGGCCAGCGACGCCACGTAATCCGCTTTCCAGGACAAGCCGCCGGACAGGTACGACAATTCGGCGCGTTGCGCGCCGCCTTTGTCGCTGTCGAGATCGACGACCAGCGTCGGTCGATCACGCAACGTCGTCGGCACATCGCTGTAAACAAGGCGGGCGTTCGCGGGCAGATTCGTTTCAATCCGGTCGGCGTATTGCAGCACCACGCCTTGATTGTTCGCCAGCACGGTTGCCTTCTCGCGGGTTTCGGTGTTGGTCTGCTCGTTGAGCCGCACCACGGTCACGGTTTTGCCGACGTATTTGTCGAGCAGTTTTTGCGGCGTCAACAAATCGAAATCGAAATTCTGTTCGAACAGGGTCAGTCGCGCGTTGGACAGGCTGCGCAGACTTGCCGTTTCCGGTTTGATCTGTCCCGACACTTCGCGCAGCGCCAACAGGTTGCGTCCGGCGCTCAAGGTGACTTCGCGCTCTTCGCGGATCAGCGCCAGTGATTCGTTGTAAATCGTCACCGCCACGGCTTTGCGGTCTTCGGCGCGGCTGATGGTTTCGGCGGGAGCCTGTGCAGTAGCGGATGCAGCCAGACCCATCGCCAGACAAAGCATCAATGAGCGAAACAAAAAGCGTGAAGAAAAATGGGGCATGGTGTTTCTCCAGAGGACAAATGAAAAAGCGGGTGATACCACGTTGAAACGTTTATCGACAATGCTCAGGCAAATGCTTCGGATCGATGTCGCTGCTTCGACAAACCCAGATCAGGTCGCCTTCATCGTCGATTTCCGGAACGAACTCCAGCGTCTTTTTCCTGAGCGGCGCGAACGCCAGTTCCAGACGAATGACGCCGCTGTCGGCATCGATCCAAACCCGGCGCACTTGCGGCGAGGTCTGATAAAAATCGGCGGCCTCCAGCGTCAGCGGAAAGCGCCCGTGCTTTTCCTGATAGAAGGAAACCGCTGCCGTTGCTTCTGCGCCGAGCATCTCGGCTTCGTGTATTCTGACGGAAACGCCGGAGGCTTGGTGCGCCGGCATTCCTACCAACGATCGCGCCACCACGAAAACCGTCAACACCAGCATCACGCTCATCATCCAAACCAGCATCACCGACACTTTTTGCGAGGCGCGCGCCGGAACTTCCTGGTTGTCGATCAGGTCGGTCGGCGTCACTTCCTTGTACACGACCAGCGTGCCCGCGATCAAGTCGTGCAGCGTTTGCTGACGAGCGGTGAACACATTGAGCACGTAGCCGATGCCGAACGTCAGATTGGAAACGATATGCGAAACAAACCGCGCCAGCGCGCGCAGAAAAGAAAGGCGCTTGCCGTAAGCGTCGGTGACTTTCAGGCCGATCGCCAGTTTCCCGAGCGTCGCTTGCCAACGCGAACTTTCGCTCAACGCGAAATACAGCAGCGATGCAACGACGTTCATGAAAACCACCAGACCGTACGCGCCAAAGATAAGCGCCAGCGACGACGCGGAAAAATCGCTTCCGCGAACCGCAAAAGCCGCCGACACCACCATGACGACCGTTCCCAACGCGCCAAGCACAATGCCAAGAATCACGATGTCGATGAGCCAGGCCAGAAAGCGGTACCAGAAGCCGGCGTAAATCATGTGCGCGGGACGGCTCATCGGCGCGACCATCGGCAACGGATCGACCGGCGGCGGTGGCGGCGCGATGGGCGAGAACGGCGACGGCGAACCAGAGGACAAGCTCGCGGACGGACGAGAGGGCGGTTTCGTCGGAAACGGATCGTCCTCGTCAAAAGCGTCCGTCTGCGAAGGCGCTTCCTCCGCTGGCGTTGTTGCCTTTCCGATTCCGATCTTCGGCAACGACGGTTTCGGAAACCGCAAAGAAGCGGGTTTCTCGCTCTTCGGTGGTGGCGGAGAAGCGGGCTGTGCGGGCGCAGGCGTCTTGCCCGGCGGCAACGGGAAGTCGATATTGCCGGCAATCACCATCGGGGTTTTGTCTTCGGCGCGCGAAGTATCGATCGAAACACCGCCCAGATACGACGGCAATCGCTGGCTGCACGAAAGACAAACCGATGCGTCGTCGGCGTTCATCTGACCACAAACGGGACACTCCATGAGGATTTCCTGAATGGTTGTATTTGTACCAATGAAACGCTGATTCTACGCGGAAGTTCAACACTTGTCACACTGCGCCGACAAAGAAACAACCGGTACAATAGACCGCTTCCGACAGCGCTGTTGTCTTTTGACCACACATGATCCTGAAAACCTCAGTTGACCGCTTGTAAACTTTATGGAAAATCGCATAGTAGCTTGCTTGGGAGCCTTTTTCACCATTCATCCATTGGGTGATTGCGCTACGCGCTCGCCAGCACTGCGCCCGCCCGCTTTTTTCTTTCCGATGCTGCGTTGCTCCTCCTCGCGGGGTGGCAGCCCGCGTCGTCGTCGCGCCTTGCCTGGCGCAGCGGGCGCAGCACTGGCGAGCACGTTCAACTGAGGTTTTTAGGATGATGCAACGAAAACTCTGGCATGCCCTGCTCGACGCCTGTTTTCCGGCGCGCTGTGTGTCGTGCGGCCAGCAGGCGCAGCGCGGCGCCTGGTGTCATGCTTGCTACGCGGTGTTGCCGCGCATTGAAAAAGGATGTGCGCGTTGCGCGACGCCGCTGCCACCGTCGGCGGGCGCGTGGTGCGGCGCTTGTCTGCACCGCGCGCCGCCGTTCGACGCAACGGTTGCCGCCTGCCTTTACGCGTTTCCGCTCGACCAATTGTTGCAGGATTTCAAATACGGCCGTCGGCTGGCGCTGGCGGCGCCGTTGGCGCAACTGCTGACCGATGTTTGCCTTCAGGCCATCACCTCGTCGCCCGCTGCTTTTCCGGAGCCGCCGACACACGTCATCGCCATGCCGCTGTCGGCGACTCGACAGACCGAACGCGGCTTCAATCAGGCGCAGGAACTCGCGCATCCCGTCGCGTCGGCGCTGAAACGTCCGTTGCTGATCGACGCGCTGACGCGCATCAAAGACGCGCCGAAGCAAGCGACATTGCCCTGGCGCGAACGCCACAAAAATGTTCGTGATGCGTTCGCGTGTCGCCGCGATCTCTCCGGCCATCGTATTTTGCTCATCGACGATGTGATGACCACCGGCACAACCGCTGCCGCTGCCGCGAAAACCTTGCGCAAAGCCGGCGCGGAAAAAGTCTTTGTCGGCGTCGTGGCGCGGGCAAGCGTGGCACAGGAAATGGGGGTACCGTAGTCAGAGGTCAGAGATCAGAAAAACTTTTTTAACCACAAAAAGCACGAAAGCCACGAAAAAGTAGCCGTCATTCTGCGCGAAGTCGCAGAATCCCAAGCCCCCTTTTGAAAGGGGGTGCCCGCCGAAGGCGGGCGGGGGTTTGTTTTTCTTCGCGGCTTCGCGGCTTCGCGTGAGAAGGTTTTCTGATTTCTGATTTCTGATTCCTGATCCCTGACCTCTGATGCCTGATTTTTGCGTTCTTTGCGGTTAAAATGATTTCATTACCGCTGCCGCGCCCCTGAAAAATGCTCTCCATCGTTCTCGTCCAACCCGAAATTCCGCCGAACACCGGCAACGTCATTCGTCTGGCAGCCAACACCGGCGCGGCGCTGCATCTGGTCGAGCCGCTTGGTTTTGCGCTGGAAGACCGCGCGTTGCGACGTGCCGGACTGGATTACCACGAATACGCGCAAGTGCGCGTTCACGCCGATTGGGCGGCTTGCCGAACGGCGATCACCGAATCGCTTGCCGACGTGACGCCGTCGCCGCGCTGGTGGGTGTTGACGACCAAAGGCAGCCGTTCGTTGTTCGAAGCCCGTTTCGGCACGCACGATGTGCTCATCTTCGGGCGCGAAACCGCCGGGTTGCCCGACGACATCCTCGCCGATTTCCCGACCGACGCAAGGTTGCGCATCCCGATGCGCGAAAATGTCCGAAGTTTAAATCTTTCCAATGCCGTCGCCGTGACGGTTTACGAAGCCTGGCGGCAGACGGGGTTTCAGTAGCAGAAGTCAGAGATCAGCGGTCAGAAATCAGATACCCTCTCTCGCTTGCGGGAGAAGGAAAGGTTGGCCATTTTAAATTCTAAGTGGGTAGCAAAGCAAAACCATCCAGAGAATTCTCACGCGAAGGCGCGAAGGCGCGAAGAAACGATTTCCAGATGGATAGGCATGTCGAGCGTTCAACAGAATCAAGCAGTGATATTGCTGCGCTGAGGCTTCGGGTTAATGTGCCGTCAGGTGAAAAAGCATTCACCCATGCGAGACGCTCCTCAGCATCCCTTCGCGTCTTCGAGAGAGATTTCTTTCTAATCCCTGATCCCTGATTCCTGACCTCTGACAGCCAAACACGTCTGAAGCATCGCCTGCCAGGACGGCAACGAAATCCCGAGCGTCTGCCGCAACCGCTCCGACGACAAGACGCCATACGCAGGTCGCGTTGCGGGCAATGGGTATTCTTCGGTCGTAATCGGAATCAAACGGGGGCGTTTGTGGGGACTTTTGCTATCTGCCGGCAGCGCGGCAAAAATCGCCTGCGCGAAACCGAACCAACTCGTTTCGCCGGTCGCCGACAGATGGTACAAACCGGCGTTTTCGCGCAAGCGCGTTTTCCCTTGAGCGACAAGCTGTATCGTCGCCGCCGCCAGCGCTTCGCTGTCGTTGGGCACGCCGATCTGATCGTCAACGATGCGCAACGCTTCGCGTTCGCTCGCCAGCCGTCGCATCGTCAGCAAAAAATTGTGCCCGGTCAATCCGTAAACCCAACTCGTTCGCAGAATCAGCGCACACGCGCCCGATTGACGAACCGCGATTTCGCCGGCGCGTTTGCTGAGGCCGTATTCGTTGAGCGGGTGAACGGTGTCGTCCTCGACATAGGGCGTTCGCTTGTTGCCGTCGAACACATAGTCGGTCGAATAATGGATGAGTGTTGCGCCCAGGCGTTTCGCTTCTTCGGCGAGAATGCCCGGCGCGATGCCGTTGATCTGTTGCGCCAGATCGGGTTCCTGTTCGGCGCGGTCAACGGCGGTGTAAGCGGCTGCATTGATGATGAGATCGGGCGCAAATTCACGAACCGCTCGCGTCAGCGTTTCGGGCTTCGTAAAATCAACGCGGTCTTGCGTCGTCACATGCAACGTCGCCTGCGGGAAAGCCTGCGGCAACTGCCGCGCCAACGCGCTGCCGATCTGGCCTTCGCCGCCGATCAACAGAAGACGCGTGAATGTTTCAATTTCGCTCATGATCCCCCACTTTCTTCGCTTTTTTTCACCCTCCCCCCTCGCGGGGGAGGGTGCCCCGAAGGGGCGGGAGAGGGGGCTTTACCCCTCTCCCCCAACCCCTCTCCCGCAAGGGGAGAGGGGCGTTAGTTATAAACCTCTGCATCTTTCAGCAAAACACCGGCGGCGTCTTTCGCGGCCAGCATCGGCGCTTCGGAAAGCCCCCAGTCAATCGCCAGCGCCGGATCGTTCCACAACAAGGTGCGCTCGTGTTCGGCGTGCCAGGTGTCGGTCGTTTTGTATAAAAATTCCGCAACGTCGGAACGCACGACGAAGCCGTGCGCGAAGCCGGGAGGAATCCACAGCATCCGTTTGTTTTCCGCCGACAGCGTGACGCCGACCCAGCACCCGAACGTCGGGCTGCTGCGGCGCAGATCGACGGCAACATCGAACACTTCGCCGACGACGGCGCGCACCAGTTTTCCCTGCGCGTGCTGAATCTGGTAATGCAGGCCGCGCAATACATTTTTCGCCGAGCGCGAATGATTGTCCTGCACGAAGTCGAGGTCGAGTCCGGCGGCGGCCAGCGTTTTGCGGTTCCAGCTTTCAAAGAAAAAACCGCGCGCGTCGGAAAACACGCGCGGTTCGAGCATCTTAACGTCGGGAATGGCGGTGTCGATGATGTTCATGGCGACTATCCGTTGGTTTGCCGACTGCTCCACACCGGCACATCGAGCAGACGTAGCAGATACTGGCCGTAACTGTTTTTCGCCATCGCGTTGCCCAATGCGCGCAGTTGCGCTTCGTTGATCCAGCGCTGGTGGTACGCAATTTCTTCGGGACACGCGATTTTCAATCCCTGCCGACGCTCGATGGTTTCGATGTACTGCGCGGCTTCGAGCAACGATTCGTGCGTGCCGGTGTCGAGCCAGGCCATGCCGCGCCCCATCAGTTCGCAGCGCAGCTCGCCGCGCTCAAGATAAGCGCGGTTGACATCGGTGATTTCCAGCTCGCCGCGCGCCGACGGCTTCAGGTTCGCCGCGATGTCGCACACCCGCGCATCGTAGAAATACAAACCCGTCACCGCATAGCGTGACTTCGGCGCTTTCGGTTTTTCTTCGAGACTGATGACTTTTCCCTGCGCGTCGAATTCGGCGACGCCGTAACGTTCGGGGTCTGACACCGGATACGCGAAAACTGTCGCGCCTTCCTGTTGCGCGTTAGCGCGTCGCAGTTGCGTGTGCAGATCGTGACCGTAAAAAATATTGTCGCCCAGCACCAGCGCCGAAGACCCGCCGTCGATGAAATCACGACCGATAATGAAAGCCTGCGCTAATCCATCAGGCGATGGCTGCACCGCGTAAGAAAAATTCAATCCCCAGGCGTTGCCGTCGCCGAGCAACTGCTGAAAACGCGGCGTGTCCTCCGGCGTCGAGATCAACAAAATGTCACGAATGCCGGCCAGCATCAGCACCGACAGCGGATAATAAATCATCGGCTTGTCGTAAACCGGCAAAAGCTGTTTGGAGATGACTTGCGTCACCGGATACAGCCGCGTTCCCGACCCTCCGGCGAGAATGATACCTTTGCGCGCGCGTTGTGGTGAAGTCATGGCGGCTCCTTTTATGGCCGGGCGTATTGTAAGTCGATCCACTGCTGGTACGCTTTGCTGGTGATGTTCGTCAACCAGCTTTCGTTGTCGAGATACCAGCGCACGGTTTGGGTCAAACCGCTCTCGAACGTTTCAACAGGTTGCCAGCCGATGTCGCGGCGAATCTTGTCGGCGTTGATCGCATAGCGGCGGTCGTGCCCGGGGCGGTCTTTGACGAACGTGATTTGCGAAGCGTAATCGCGCCCCGGTCGCAGCGTTGACAATACATTGCACAGTGTATGAACCACGTCGAGGTTTTTCATTTCGGCGTTGCCGCCGATGTTATAAACCTCACCGGAAATGCCTTTTTCGAGCACGGCGCGAATGGCCGCGCAGTGGTCGCCGACATAGAGCCAGTCGCGCACGTTTTGCCCGTCGCCATACACCGGCAACGGCTTGCCCGCCAACGCATTGACGATCATCAACGGAATGAGTTTTTCCGGAAACTGCCGAGGCCCGTAATTGTTCGAGCAGTTGGTGGTCAACACCGGCAAACCGTAAGTGTGATGATACGCACGCACCAGATGGTCGGACGACGCTTTCGATGCGGAGTAAGGACTGTTCGGCGCATACGGCGTGGTCTCCGAAAAAGCAGGATCGTCTGCGCCGAGCGAGCCATACACTTCATCGGTCGAAACATGCAGAAAACGAAACGCCTTCTGCGCGTTTTCGGACAACGCGCTCCAGTAAGCGCGCGTCGCTTCCAGCAAAGCGAATGTGCCAACCACGTTTGTTTGAATGAATTCGGCGGGACCGTGAATCGAACGGTCAACATGACTTTCCGCCGCGAAATGAACGATGGCGCGCGGCTGATGCTCATTCAGCAGCCGCGTGAGCACCGCGCCGTCGCCGATGTCGCCGCGCACGAAAACATGGCGTGCGTCGTCCTTGAGGGCAGCCAGATTGCCGAGATTGCCCGCATACGTCAACTTGTCGAGATTGAGCACAGGTTCGGCGGACTGCGCCAGCCAGTTCAGAACGAAATTCGAGCCGATGAAACCGGCGCCGCCGGTGACGAGAATCATGTGGTTCTCCGAGAAGCAGGAATTGCCATTATACTAGCAACATGGCGACGGCGGTGATGGTTATCATGCTATCCGGCGTTTGGTGAAATCTGAAACAGTACGTTAACCCAATGAACATGATTCCCTGGCTGTTCCGCAACCTCAGAAAACATCGCGGCCTTCTTCGCCCGATAAGACGCCTGCTTTCCCGTAACGCCATGTTGGATTACTGGTATCGAAGTTATGTGGAGAAATTGCGGTACAAAGACGTTACCGACGTTCACGACCTTCCGCCCATTTTTCACTACTGGGCGAACAGGAAAACGTCTTTATCAACCGGGACTGCTCCGCAGAGGGATTTGAGGGCATCCGGTCGCAAGACATCTTGCCGCTCCTCATCGAACGCTTCTCGTTTGATTTCTTTCTGGGTTTTTCCAACGTTGTTTTTCCGTTTATCGATCGTTGCTTCGGCCCCAACTTCAATGTCGATAACGAATGGGATCGCGCTTTCATCGACCGGGTTCAGGCGCGCGATGAGGACGAGATTTTGTCCGGGCGCATCAAGCCGACGCAAATGCTGGCCGTTGTCAGCAAACGTGAACGCGGAAAAGAAATGTACTTCAAAAACATGAGTCCGGCTTTTTGCGTGCGCGATCCTGATCTTATAAACAAATTAACCGCAAAGAACGCATAGAACACAAAGAAAACCCTTTAACCACGAAAGGCACGAAAGCGCTCTTCTTCGCACCTCCGTGAGAGACCCTTTCGTGTCCTTCGTGTTTTTCGTGGTTAAATGCTTTTCTTTTGGTTAAAACATCGCCAAGGCAGCCATGCCGCTTACTTTTGCGAACCACGCCAACCCACATACCACTCGACAAACCGCTTCAATCCTTCTTCAAGTGGCGTGTGCGGCGCGAAGCCGGTGGCTTTCGTCAGGCGCGAAACATCGGCGTAGGTCGCCACGACATCGCCCGGCTTCATCGGCTGGTAATCGCGGATCGCTTCTTTTCCGAGAATGCGCGACAGTGTGTCGATGAAGGTTTCCAGCGCCACGGCGTGATTGCCGCCGATGTTGTAGATCGCGCAGGGTGCCGCGCTCTCAGCCCCCCTCTCCCCTTGCGGGAGAGGGGGTGGGGGAGAGGGGGGAAATGCCTCTCCTCTCCCGCTTTCCGCGGGAGAGGGGCAGGGGGAGAGGGATGGAAGGGGAGGGCTTTTATCCGGCAAACGCACAGCAATACGCACAACACCTTCAACGATGTCGTCGATGAACGTATAATCGCGCTGCATCTTTCCGTGGTTGAACACTTTGATCGGGCGACCGGACAGAATCGCGTCGGCAAACAGCATCGGCGACATGTCGGGTCGTCCCCAGGGGCCGTAAACGGTGAAGAAGCGCAGCCCGGTCGTCGGCAGTTTGAACAAATGGCTGTAGCTGTGCGCCATCAATTCGTTGGCTTTCTTTGTCGCCGCGTACAAGCTGACCGGATGATCGGTCGCTTGATCTTCGGAAAACGGCAAGGTGTGATTCGCGCCGTACACCGACGACGACGACGCATAAATCAGATGGCGAACACCGTGATGACGGCAACCTTCGAGCACATGACCGAACGCCGTCACGTTGTTTCGAAGATAAACCTCCGGGTGTTCGAGCGAATAACGCACGCCCGGTTGCGCCGCCAGATGAATGACGTGCGTGAAGCCGCCATCGCGGAACAGTGCGCGCGTCGCATCGGCATCGGCCAGATCGAGACGGCGTAACGAGAAATTCGGCAATACGGCCAGCCGCGCCGCCCGCGCTTCTTTCAGCGCGGGATCGTAATACGGGTCAAAGTTATCAATGCCGGTCACGCGCACGCCGTCGTCGCACAAACGTTCGGCGACGTGCATGCCGATGAATCCGGCGCAGCCGGTGACGAGAACATGATCGTGTTCGGAAAAAGAGGTCATGATGCAGAATGATCGTTAGAAGGGTTCTGGTTTATAGAGGAACGCTCCTGCGAGGACGCGCAGTGCTTCGCCCCCCTCTCCCGCCCCTTCGGGGCACCCTCCCCCGCGAGGAGGGAGGGAAAATCTTCGGTCGCGCGTTTTTGCAGTGCGTAGAGTTTCGCGTATTTGAGAAAGCTGGCGAACGCGCCGATAGCGATGTGCGCGAAACCGGCGGCGCCATCGAGAAAGCCGCGCTTGATGAAATAGAAGCGGAAGAAACGCGCCAGCGGCGAAGCAAACATTTGCCAGGCGCTGGTGCGCACACCGACGGCAAACAAACGCTCGGCCTGCACGGTCGTATAGCGATTTTGTTTCGCCAGATACGTGTCGAGCGATTCGGCGGAAGCGTGCAGCAAGTCGCCGGAGAGGCGTTCCGTTTTTCCCGCGTTACCGATGAGCACTTTCTCATGCACCGCATCATCGCTCCAACGCGCCCGACGGCGGTCGAACAAGCGCACCGTCCAGTCGGGATACCCTTCGCCGTGCGACAGCCAGCGATCAAAAAATCGGTTGCGACGACACAGCGCATACGCCGCCGCCCGTTCGCTTTCCGGCTGCGCGAAAACGGTCGCGATGGTTTGCGCCAACGCATCGCTGATGCGCTCATCGGCGTCCAGACACAACACCCAGTCGTGCCGCGCTGCGGTCACTGCCGCGTTCTTTTGCGGGCCGAAGCCCAACCAGGGCTGTTCGATGAAACGCGCGCCGAATTGTTCGGCGATGCGGCGCGTGTTGTCGGTGCTGCCGGAATCGACAATCACGATCTCCGCCGCGAATGGCGCCGACGCCAGACACGCGGCCAATTCCGCCTCGGCGTTTTGGGTGATGAGCACCAGCGATAGGGGGTGCAGCGTTGTGTCAGAAGAAGGCATAAATGGCGTCAAAAACGCGGAAGCTGTTATTATCGCGCGCTTTTCCGGTTTCGTCGCCTCCGGCGGAATTCGGGGCGCGATTGTTTTACAATGTCGTGTCCGTTCCCCTCTCCCGCTTGCGGGAGAGGGTGGCCGAAGGCCGGGAGAGGGTGTTTCGCGGAGGCTGACAGCAGCGAGCAACTCCATCCCGCCCCCTTTTCAAAGGGGGTGTCGGCGAAGCCGACGGGGGTTTGTCTCCCTTGAAGGGGAGGGAAATTATTTAGCGCACTGTCCGCTGATGCGCCCGACTATTTGTCAGACGAGTTATATACGCTACTTCACATGCCCGCCTCCATTCTGATCATTCGTACTTCGTCGCTGGGCGATGTCGTTTACGCCAGCGCGGTGCTTCACGACATCCGCCGGGCGCTGCCCGACGCGCAAATCGACTGGGTGGCCGAGGAAGCGTTCGCGGCGGTGCCGCAACTGGCGGGCGCGCGGCGGGTGATCCCCTTTGCGTTGCGGCGCTGGCGGCGGCGCTGGTACGACCCGCAAAACTGGCGCGAGCTGACCGCGTTTCGGCGGACGCTGCGCGAAACCCGCTACGACATCGTGATCGACCTCAACGAACAAGTCAAAAGCGCGCTGATTGCACAGGCGGCATTCGGCGAGCGTCACGGCTTTAACCGTGCGTCGATCCGCGAACCGCTGGCATGTCCGCTGTACCAGGTCACGCATGCCGTGCCGCGCACGCTGCATTTTGTCGAACGTTGTCGGCGATTGACCGCGGCTGCATTGAATTACGTGCCGGAAGGCCCGCCGCGCTGGCAATGGACTGGGGAAGAACAAGCGCCATCGAATGCGTTGCCGGATTTTTTGTTGACGCCGCCGGAAACACCTTATGTGATGCTGCTGCATGCCACGTCGCGCGACGACAAACTGTGGCCGGAGGATCGCTGGCATCACTTGATTCATGCGTGTCACGAGCGCGGGCTTCAGGCGTTGCTGCCCTGGGGCAATGCGGAGGAACGCGCACGCAGCGAGCGGCTGGCGGCAGGACATGATAACGCGCGTGTGTCGCCGAAGGCATCGCTGCCGGCGTTGGGCGCCTTGCTAAAAAAAGCGCGTTGGGTGGTCGGCGTTGACACCGGCCTGACCCATTGGTCAGCGGCGCTGGGTACGCCAACCGTTGCGATTTTCACCGCCACGTCGCCGCGTCAGTTGGGCGTCGGCATTCAAGGCGCGCACGCGGTCGATCTGGGCGAAGCGGGTGCGCCGCCTGAAGTCGATGCCGTGCTGGCAACGGTTAGCACGGTTTCTGCGCAAGCGTCTGCGCATTTCACCCTCTCCCCCTGCCCCTCTCCCGCGGAAAGCGGGAGAGGGGAGGCATTTCCCTCCTCTCTCCCTTGTGGGAGAGAGGGGAGCAAAGCCAGAACAGGAAGATAAATAATGATTTGGCGCATGTGTTATGCCCTGCTCGGCGCGCTGCTTTTGCCGCTGCTGTTCGTTCGCTTGTGGTGGCGCGGTCGCAAAAATCCGGGTTATCGAAAAAACATCGGCGAACGTTTCGGGCGCTACACCACCCCACCACTGCGCGACACGATCTGGATTCACGCGGTTTCCGTCGGAGAAACGCGCGCCGCCGCGCCGCTGATCGCGTTGCTCGAACAGCGTTATCCCGATGCACCGATTGTGCTGACGCACATGACCGCCACCGGACGCGCCACCGGCGAAACCCTGTTCGGCAAACGGTGCAAGCACCTTACGCAGTTGTGGCTTCCCTACGATTACCGTTTCGCCGTGCGCGCGTTTCTCAACCATGTTCAGCCGAAATGGGCACTGCTGATGGAAACCGAAGTGTGGCCGAACGTGATTGCCGAATGCGCGCAACGCAGCATTCCTTGCTTTCTCGTCAACGCCCGCATGTCGGAACAATCCGCCGCGCATTACGCGCGCTTCGCGTCGTTTACCCAACCACTCTTTGCGGCGCTGACCGGCGTCGCCGCGCAAACCGAAGGCGACGCGCAACGGTTGCAGGTGCTCGGCGCAAGCAACATCACCGTCACCGGCAATCTCAAATTCGATATCGACATGCCGGAGAACGCGCGAACCCTGGGCGCGATTCTGCGTCAACGTTTCGGTCAGCGTCCCGTCTGGATCGCGGCATCGACACGCGATGGCGAAGAAACCTTGTTGCTCGACGCCCTGCTTCGTCAACCGAATGCGCTGCCACCGGGAACGCTAACCGTGATCGTGCCGCGCCATCCTGAGCGGTTTGAAAACGTCGCCGAACAACTCCGCGCGCGCGGGCTGGCGTTCATCAAACGCAGCGACGAACGCGACGTGCCGCTAGAGATTTCGTTCGTGCTCGGCGATTCGATGGGCGAAATGTTTGCCTACTACACCGCCGCCGATCTTGCGTTCGTCGGCGGAAGCCTGCTGCCGCTCGGTGGACAAAACTTGCTGGAACCGCTGGCCGCGGGAACACCCGCGCTGATCGGTCCGCACACCTTCAACTTCAAAGACATCAGCGACGCCGCCTGCGCCATCGGCGCCGTCAAGCGCGTGAGCGACGCCGACGCACTCGTTGCTCACGTCGGAACCTTATTGCAAGACAACGAAGCAAGACAAACCATGCGCAACACCGGCCTTCGCTTCTTGGAAGAACATCGCGGCGCGGCGGAGCGGTTGGTGCGGTGGTTGGCAGGGATCAGAGGCTGATGTTTCCCCACAAATTATCCAATAAATTCAATCAATTAAAGTTGGATGAACGCGATGTGCGCATGTGATCGGGTTATCCTTACGGTATCCACACCAA
>WQTW01000027.1 GCA_009786085.1 Pseudomonadota bacterium
CGTAGATTTCCTTTAGGACTTGCCCGAGCGCTACTAACTTGTCGGGCGAGATATCGGGGCAGCCATGATAATGAAGACCGACCAAGTGAATGTGGTTCAAGGTCGCTTCAACAGACCGGCGGGAGCTTCCTTCACAGCTTTCGAAGCCACGAATGATGTCAACCGAGACACCTTTTCTGAGAATATAGCCTTCAATCTCTTCAAGTTCTGGCCAGAACACAGTTGCGTAGCCGACAGCGAGAGAGAAGCGACCCTCGCAACCGATCCAAGACTCGAGGTCGATGCCCTTGCCCCCGTTCCATTTGCCAAGCTCGGCTTGCATGCTGAGTGGAGTTTCCATAGGAGATGTCTATCCTGAGGGAATCAGTGTCGTCTAACTTGTAACTGTTGTCAATCCTAGCTTAAAACAGCAGTTGCTTTTTCTCTACGGGCTTATCCCGCTCCTGAACGTCGCTCGACCTGTCGGCTCGTCGGGCTGGCGTGGAAAAACAAAATCAAACATTCGCTGGATCGGTATCATCGGCCAATCCGTTCTCTCACAACGGATGGTTCGACCCGCTCTCTCACAACTAACGGTTTGACAGTATGCACCAAAGCGGCTCCAGGCTTCGTCATAGCACTCTTGCCCCCCTACGCACTTCCAATCACCCGTTTCCTCGCGACATGTCCACTCTTTCGTAAACGTACCGATCAGCGCCAGCGCCATCGACACCAGCACTATTCCAATTGCCGCGAACATAAAAATTTTCCAAACGGTTTCAACGGGTTCGAGCAGGCGCTTTGAAGTTGAAATGCTGGCTGTCGGAAGATCCACATTGGCCGCACTCCAGTCGGTCGCCGCAGCAATAGCGATTTTTCGGAATCTTCGCGCCTGTATTGCGTAAATCAATACGAGAATACCAACCAGAAAGACGAGAAAAGTGCCCGCGCTGGACTCAGGAACGATGAATACGAACAGAGCAACGAATGCAACGGGAAACCAATTGACGAAACCCGTAACATGCACCTGCCTATTCTCGCGATCGAACTCAAGCAAGCCATGCATGATTGCAGTGTAGTACAGCTTAAAGAATCCGCTGATCGCGCGTTCGCGAAAAGCATAGCGCGAGTCATCAAGCTGGCGAAACGCGATAGCGGTAAACGCACCACCGCTCGTCGTTTGCTCCAGTCGCTCGGTAGAAGGAAGACTGTTTGCAACGAAGCTACAAGGAACACGGTACCGAAAGATCGGAATGCCAACGGTGAAATAGAACCGAATGAACGCACCAGCGAGGAATAATTCCGCGATCGCGATTAGAATCAAAATGAGCAGACCCATTTCCATACTGTCTTTCCGAGCGCCTGTAACGTTAGCGCGGTAGCCCGCATAGGTTGGGGTGAGCGCAGCGAACCCCAACGATTGTTTATAACGAAAAAACATTGTTGGAGTTCGCTTCGCTCACTCCAACCTACACCTCTACGCTTCAAATTGCAAAATATCTCCATCTACCACCAACCGCAACACCATCTCTTCTGCGACGATGATGTCGCCGCCGCAGTAGGTCGGCGCGACCGGTACAAGATAGCCGCCGCGATTGGCCAGCACCGCCAGTTCAATCGGCGCGCGAACGCCGTGTTGCCGCAGCAATGAAACCGCTTTCACGACGGTTTCACCGCGCCATAGTACGGCATCGACCAGAACGATTGTTGCTTTTTCAGAAATCATCGCGGAGAACGCCGCTTCGGGAGTTGTTCGCAACACGCCTTGCGCCAGCGCTTCCAATTCCAGCGCTGCGACATTGTTCCGTCCCGGTAGCCGCGCCGCCAGTCGTTCGGCGAGCAACGCGCCCTCGTCGCCAAGTCCCAGCAGCCATGCGTCAATCGCCAGGGCGCTTTCCATGCGCGTCACCAGTGTTTCAAAAAAACGCATTGCGTTCGGAGCCGTCATTCGCTTTCGCCCTCGTCAAAATACGCTTGAAGAATCACTTGCGCCGCGACCGCGTCGCGCACGGCCCGTGCTTTTTCGCCATATTGCCCGCTTTCTTCGAGCAGGCTTTGCGCTGCCCGCGTGGTCAGGCGCTCGTCCACCAGCGCCACCGACACGCGGAACGTCTCTTCCAGCCAACGCGCGAATTTCCGGGCGCGTTGCGTCATCTCATGTTCCGCGCCATCCACATGCACGGGCAATCCAACGACCAACTTCTGCGGCTGCCATTCGGCCATCAACGCACGAAGCGCGGTCTCCCGCGCTTCACGACGCTCGACATGCAGTGTCGTCAACGGTCGCGCGGTTTGCGTCAGCGTATTGCCGATCGCCACGCCGATGCGTTTGTGGCCGAAATCGAACGCCAGCAGTGTCGATGGCGTGTTCGGCGCGGATGATCTTTCAGGCATGTCCGGCGTCACCGGAGAAATGCAGCGGATCGACGCCCAGCCGCCGCATCGCTTCATGGATTCGCGCTTCGGACGCGCATTGAAAGAGCAATTTTTCTGCATTTTCTCCGGGAATCGTCAGCCAGGCATTCTGCGCCAATTCCTGCTCCAGTTGCCCCGCCGACCAGCCCGCGTAGCCGAGCGACACCAGCACTTCGTCCGGCCCTTCGCCGCGTCCCATCGCTTCCAGCACGTCGCGCGAGGTCGTCATCCCGATTTCTTCGCTGACTTCCAGTGTCGATTGCCAGCCGCCGACCGGCCTGTGCAGGATGAAGCCGCGATCACCGCACACCGGCCCGCCCCAATACACCGGCACGCCGTGCCAATGTTTGTCGAACAAGGACATTCCGGCGCCGTCAAACAACTGCGCGACGGAGAGGTTGGTCTGTCGATTGACGACGATTCCCAGGGTGCCATCGGCGTTGTGTTCGCAAATATAAATCAGTGCGTGTGAAAACGGCCCCTCGTCACCCAGCGCCGGCATCGCCAGCAGAAAGGAGCCTTTCAAATCCATCAACGACAACGGAGGAACGTCGGTGATGTCCGGCGTTTCCGTTTCAGCGTCCGCCGGTTGTTGCGCGGGTTTTTGCGTTGCTTGCTTTTTCACCATCACGTTCTCCTAACGCATTCCCGGCAGCATGCCGCGCATGCCGCGCATCATTTTGTTCAGGCCGCCTTTCGCCATCACTTTCATCACTTTCTGCGTCTGTTCAAACTGCTTCAACAGTTGGTTGACTTCCTGCACCGGCACGCCGGCGCCTGCGGCAATCCGCCGCTTGCGCGATGCTTTGATGATCTCCGGTTTGCGGCGCTCGACAAGCGTCATCGAGTGAATGATGCCCTCCATTCGCGCCACTTTCTTTTCCTGCAACGGCGCGCTCTGCGCCGCTTGCGCGAGTTCCGCAGGCAGTTTTTCGAGCAGGCTTTGCATGCCGCCCATGTTGCGCATCTGGCTGATCTGCGTCCTGAAATCTTCCAGATCGAAACCTTTGCCGGTTTTCAGTTTTTTGGCGAGTGTCTGCGCTTTTTCGATATCGACCGTGCGCTGCGCTTCTTCGATCAGCGACAGCACATCGCCCATTCCGAGGATTCGCGACGCCATCCGCTCGGGGTGAAAAACTTCCAGCCCATCCGGTTTTTCCGAAACGCCGGCGAATTTGATCGGCGCGCCGGTGACCCAGCGCACCGACAACGCCGCGCCGCCGCGCGCATCACCATCGAGCTTGGTCAGCACCACGCCGGTCAACGGCACCGCTTCACGGAACGCCGCCGCGGTGTTCACCGCGTCCTGCCCCTGCATCGCGTCAACAACAAACAGGGTTTCCACCGGCGTCACTGCCGCATGCAACTCGGCGATTTCTTTCATCATCGCTTCGTCGATCGACAAGCGACCGGCGGTATCGACGATCACCACTTCGTGATGGTGCTTGCGCGCCCATTCGATCGCCGCGCGCGCGATGTCCACCGGCTTCTGCTCGAGCGACGAGGGAAAGCAATCCACGCCCACCTGCGTCGCCAGGGTTTTCAGTTGGTCGATGGCCGCCGGTCGGTAAACGTCCGCCGAGACCACCAGCACTTTTTTCTTCTGCGTTTGTTTCAGCAAAAGCGCCAGTTTGGCAACGCTGGTGGTCTTGCCGACGCCCTGCAAGCCCGCCATCAGAATCACTGCCGGCGGCGCCACCGCCAGATTGAGCGCCGACGCTTCGGCGCCCATCAATGCCGCCATCTCGCGATGCACCACACCGACTAGCGCCTGCCCCGGCGTCAACGAGCCGACGACTTCTTCGCCGACCGCCCGCTCGCGCACCCGCTGGATGAATTCGCGCACCGCCGGTAAGGCGACATCCGCTTCCAGCAGCGCCAGCCGCACTTCGCGCAAGGCTTCCTGAATGTTGGTTTCGGTCAGCCGCGCCTCGCCTCTGAGGGTTTTGACGACGCGCGACAAGCGTTGGGTTAAATTATCAAGCATGGGTTTCCTGGGGGTTTCTTGGGGTTTCTGTCTATGCCGTGAGCTGCGTAAGCTTTTGTGCGTTCACTATAAACCAAACGACCAGACAATCTGGGTTAGAATAATCGACTTATGATTATACCGCTTCCGTTTTTCCACCTTCTGGTCGCCGCCCTCTACGCGCTGGGCGCCATCGCGCACTGGCGGATGCCCCGCTCGCCATCGGCGGCGGACGCCGTACCGAAATACGTCTGGGGCTTCACGTTGTTCGTGCTGGCGTTGCACGCATGCGCCGTCACCCGCGCGATCGCCGCCCCCGATGGCATTGACATTTCGCTGGGCAACGCGGTTTCGCTGGTGGCGTTCCTGTGCGTGCTGGTGGCTTGGGCCTTCGGGCTGATGCGGGCGCTGCCGGGGTTTGCCAGCGTCATCATGGGCGGGGCCGCCCTTGCCGCGCTGATGCCGGTGCTGTTCACCAGCGCCCACCGCTTTCTGTACGCGACGGAATCCTGGGCGGCGCTGCACATTACAATAGCATTGTCCGCCTACTCGCTGCTCTTCGTCGCCGCCGTTCAGGCGCTGCTGATGGTCGAACTGGAGAAAAAGCTGCATGCGGGCGTCACCGCGCAGCGCACGCCGCCGCTGCTGACGCTGGAACGCTATCTGTTCAAACTGATTCTGCTGGGTTTCGTCCTGTTGACGCTGACGGTGATCAGCGGATCGTTTTTCTCCGAACAGGTTTTCGGCACCCCGTTTGAATTGACGCACAAAAGCGGTTTTTCGATTCTGGCCTGGTTCATTTTCGGGACTTTGCTGGTCGGTCGCTGGCGCTTCGGCTGGCGCGGCCGCAAGGCGCTCTACCTGATTCTGGCGGGAGCGCTCTTTCTGGTGTCTGCCTATCTCGGCACCAAGCTGGTGCTGGAAGTCTTCCTGCAACGCTGATTCGCCGCGCAGGAGCAAGCGCGGCGGTTTTCCATCCATGCAACGATGACCACTTTTTTATGGTTTCTGATCGGCGTAATCGGCGGCCTCATCGGCGGTTTTTTCGTTGCGTTCGCTTTTCTCCGTCATCGCCGTCCGCTCTTCCAGAAACCCGCCCAAGCGGCATTTTCACCCCCTGTGGAAACAACATCCTGCCCCCTTCCGGAAATGCCGCCCCACCTCCAGGAGCTCCTCAACGGCAGCGTCGATGACGTGATGACGCCGCGACCGCAAATTCAGGCGTTGAACCTGGCGGACGCGCCGACCTGCCTGCGCCAGGGCATCGCTATCGGGCATTATTCGCGCTTGCCGGTTTATGAAGATTCGCTGGACCAAATCGTCGGCGTCCTCGATCTGCGCGATGCGTTGCGTCTTTTTTCAGTGCACGCCTCGACGCAAACCTCAGTGCAAACACCCGACGCCGAGGCTTTGCGCGCCCTGCTGCACCCCGCCTACTATATCCCGGCCGGAACGCCACTATTGAAACAAGTTCAGCAGTTTCAGGCCGACCGACAACGCCTGGGCTTCGTCGTCGATGAATACGGCGAATTGCAGGGACTGGTCACCCTTGAGGATCTGACCCACGAAATCGCTGCTGTTTTGGCCTCGTTTCGTTCCGGATCGAACGAAGCCTCACCCGCCGTTCCGGCCATTCCGGAATCCGGCATCGTGATCGACGCCGGCACCGCTCTGCGAACATTGAACCGCCGTCTGGGCTGCCATTTCCCTCTCGACGGCCCGAAAACATTGAGCGGGCTGATCGTTGAACACTTGGGCGATATTCCCGAAGCCGGCGCCCGATGCGAGATCGCCGGATACCTTGTGGAGATTCTGCAAACGAAACAACACGCCATCCGTGTCGTAAAACTTCGACCCAGCCCTGCAACGCCTCACAAAAACGCCGCTTTGTCTTTACAAACGCCGGAAGAGCAGGCATCATCGTAGCGGTATGGTAGCAACATGCTTTGTTTCATGACCGAGGCCTCAAACAGCTTTACCAATAGCCCAACGACCAGATACCGGGCGACTTTTTTATAGAAAACGATTTCTCGATCCATGGCGACTCCGGCTTCTTCCCTCTCTGTCAGCGGTCTGGCGCGTGCGCTGGTTCAGCAAAAAGTGCTGACACAAATGGAAATGGAAACGATGGCCAGCCAGGCCAAGACGACGGGTATTGCCTTCGTCGAGCAGTTTCTGATGTCCCGGAAGATGACGGCAAACGAACTGGGGCTCTTCGCCGCCGAGAAATTCGGCGTTCCGCTGTTCGACCTCGCCGCCATCGACCCCAACGCCCTCGCCAGAGAATATTTCGATGTCAAGCAGGCCAACGCGCACCGTATCTTGCCGTTGCACATGCGCGGCAAGCGCTTGTTCGTCGCCGTTTCCGACCCCACGAACCTGAAGGCGCTTGACGAGATCCGCTTCAAAACCAACCTGCAGGTCGAACCGGTGTTGGTCGAGGACGACAAACTCGCCCAGGTGTTGCGCTACCGCACCGAAGAAAGCGACACGACGGTCAAGGAGATGACCGCCGACCTCGCCACGGCCGAAGCCGATCTGGCCAATCTGGAAAGCCTCGGATTGGCAGTCGCCGTCAGCGAAGAAGCCAATGCCGAGGTCGAGAATTCGCCGGTTGTCCGCTACCTGCAAAAAATCCTGCTCGATGCGATCCAGACCGGCGCTTCCGATATCCACTTCGAGCCGTATGAAAAATTTTTCCGGATCCGTTACCGGCTCGACGGCGTTCTACAGGAAGTGGCTCAGCCGCCGATGAATCTGCGGGAGCCGATCGCCACCCGGATCAAGGTGATTTCCCGTCTCGACATTTCCGAGAAGCGAGTTCCCCAGGACGGTCGGATGAAGCTGGTACTGATCAATAACAAGGCGATCGACTTTCGGGTGTCGTCGCTGCCGACCCTGCACGGCGAAAAAATCGTGATGCGGATCCTCGATTCATCCAGCGCCAACCTGAATGTTGACGTCCTCGGTTACGAGCCCGAGCAAAAAGCAGCGCTTCTGTACGCGGTCAACCGGCCTTATGGAATGGTTCTCGTCACCGGCCCCACCGGCAGCGGCAAGACCGTCTCGCTCTATTCCTGCCTCAACATCCTGAACCAGCCGGACATCAACATTTCGACCGTCGAAGACCCGGTGGAAATCCAGTTGCCGGGCATCAATCAGGTCAACGTCAACGAAAAAGCCGGCCTGATGTTCGCGACGGCATTGCGCTCGTTTCTGCGCCAGGATCCGGACGTCGTGATGGTCGGCGAGATCCGCGACCTCGAAACCGCCGACATCGCCGTCAAGGCGGCACAAACCGGTCACCTGGTTTTATCGACACTGCACACCAACGATGCGCCAACGACGCTGACCCGGCTCGCCAACATGGGCGTCCCGGCGTTCAACATCGCTTCTTCGGTGATCCTGATCACGGCACAACGCCTCGGTCGCAAGTTGTGCCCGCAATGCAAACAACCCGTTAATCTGCCGAAAGATGTTTTGCTGACCGCAGGGTTCAAGGAAAGCGACCTCGACGGCAGTTGGCGGCCTTACGGGCCGATCGGCTGCGCGCACTGCAAAAAGACCGGCTACAAGGGGCGCGTCGGGATTTTTGAGGTCATGCCGATCAGTGACGCGTTGCGCGAAATCATCATGAACCACGGCACCGCGCTCGATATCGCTGCGCAGGCGCAACGTGAAGGCATCAACAACCTTCGCCAATCGGGGCTTGTCAAAGTCAAAGCCGGCGTCACCTCGCTTGAAGAGGTCGAAGCCATCACCAACGAATAATTCCGTTTAACGAGGTTTACTATGGCTGTCGCTACCCCCGCTGCTACCAAAGACATCAAAGTCAAAGAATCCCTTTTTGCCTGGGAAGGCACCGATAAAAACGGGCGACAAGCCCGCGGAGAGCTCCGGGCAGCGTCCCAGGCCGTTGCAACGACGTCGTTGCGTCGGCAAGGGATCAAGGTCAAAAAAATCAGCAAAAAGACCTTCCAGGGCGGCAGCAAGATCAAAGAAAAAGACCTGACATTTTTCACCCGCCAGCTTGCAACTATGTTGAAATCCGGCGTGCCGCTTCTGCAATCGTTCGACATCGTCGGCCGCGGTCATGCCAATCCGCGTTTTTCAAGATTGTTGTTTGACATCAAGGGCAAAATCGAAGCCGGCTCCAGCATGGCGCAGGCGTTCCGCGCGCACCCCCTTTATTTCAACCCGCTGTTTTGCAACCTGGTCGAAGCCGGCGAAACCGCCGGGATTCTCGATAACGTGCTGGAGCGCCTCGCCACCTATCAGGAAAAATCGCTGGCGTTGAAAGGCAAAATCAAATCGGCATTGACGTATCCGATCGTGGTCGTCGTCGTCGCCATGGGGGTGGTGGGGCTCATCATGTACAAAGTTATACCCGTCTTCGACGAAATGTTCAAGGAGATGGGTGCATCGTTGCCCCTGCTGACCCAGGTTGTCGTCAACCTGTCCAATTTTGTCGTCAGTAGCGGCGCATTCATTTTATTCGCGATCATCGCCATCGTCCTTGGCACCCGCGCCTTTCACAAACGCTCCGCCGCTTTCCGGATGCTGGTCGACCGAACCTCATTGCGCGCGCCGGTGATCGGGCCGATGCTCGAAAAAGCGGCGATCGCCCGCTGGACGCGAACCTTGTCAACGATGTTTTCGGCCGGCGTCCCGTTGGTCGAAGCGCTCGACAGCGTCGGCGGCGCGTCCGGAAACGGCGTCTATGCCGAAGCGACCAAAAAAATCAAAACCGATGTCAGCACCGGCACCTCGTTGACCCACGCGATGATCAATGCCAACCTGTTCCCGCCGATGGTGCTGCAAATGACCCAGATCGGTGAGGAATCCGGCGCACTCGACAGCATGCTGACCAAGATCGCCGACTTCTACGACCGTGAGGTCGATGAGGCCGTTGCCGCCCTGTCGGCGATGCTTGAACCCCTTATCATCGTTTTCTTGGGGGTTGTGATCGGAGGTATTGTAGTTGCCATCTACCTTCCGATTTTCCAGATGGGCAATGTTGTCTGATTCCTTTACAAAGGCTCCCAACCGAGGCACTCCCGTGCCTCGGTTTTTTTACCGTTTCAATTCATCCTGTTAATTTCGCACTGTGCCTTTTCTTCCGCCTCCTGATTTCTCCGCTTGGTTCTTGCTGGATAACCCCGTAAGCGCTTCAATCACCGCTGTCGTTGTCGGTCTTTGCGTCGGCAGTTTTCTGAACGTCGTGATTCATCGTCTGCCAAGAATGATGCAACGGGATTGGGAACAACAATGCAATGAATTGCGCAACGAAGCATCCTCTGAAGAGACCACCGCTTCCGATAACCTTGCTATCCCGAGCTTGGTTTGCCCAGTATGCCAGCATCAAATCACCATGCCTGACAGCGGCGAGCCCCCCCCCGAAGAAATCGCTGCACTCGATAATCTCTCTGCTCCGTGCCAAGTTTGCCCGGCATGCCAGCACCAGATCGTCACGCCTGACAACACGCCCCCCCCTGAAGAACCCACCGCCCCCTACAACCTCGTCGTTCCGCGCTCGACTTGCCCAATGTGTCAACACCGGATCACCGCACGGGAAAACATTCCGGTCGTATCCTGGCTCTTTTTACGCGGCAAGTGTTCGCAGTGCGGCGCGCGCATTTCGGTTCGTTATCCGCTGGTTGAATTGCTGGGCGGTTTGCTGGCCGGACTGGCTTTCTGGTTTTTCGGCCCGTCCTGGCAGGCGCTGGCGGCCTGCGTTCTGTTGTGGACGCTGCTGGCGCTGACCTTCATCGACATTGATACACAATTATTGCCTGACGATTTGACCTTACCTCTCCTGTGGGGTGGGCTGCTCGTCAACCTTTTCGGCGTGTTCACGACGCTGCCCCATGCCGTGATCGGCGCGATGGTCGGCTACCTGTCGTTGTGGCTGGTGTACTGGGCGTTCAAGTTGCTGTGTCGTAAAGAAGGTATGGGTTACGGCGATTTCAAACTGCTGGCCGCCCTCGGCGCCTGGCTCGGCTGGCCTGTGCTGGTGCCGATCATTCTGCTGTCTTCGCTGGTGGGCGCTTTGGTAGGGCTGGGGCTGATCCTGTTCCGTGGCCGCGACCACCGCATCCCGATGCCGTTCGGCCCCTTCCTGGCGATCGCCGGCGCCATTGCGCTTTTTTTCGGGCCGACCATCATCCATTGGCTGCAACTGCCCTACTGAGCCTGAAAACCCCATGCCCTTGATCATCGGCGTCACCGGCGGTATCGGCTGCGGCAAATCGACCGCCGCGAAGGCGTTTGCGGCGCTGGGTATCGAAACGGTCGATGCCGACGATCTGGCGCGCGCCGTCAGCGCGCCTGATGGCAGCGCCTACCCGAAGATCGTCGCGCTGTTCGGTGATACCGCCATCCAGGCCGATGGCACCCTGGATCGCGCCTTTATCCGTCGGCAGGTGTTCGCCGATCCGAAGATACGCACCCGACTCGAAGCCATTGTCCATCCCCGCGTCGGCGAAGAAACCGTCCGCCGGGTCGCCCAGTGGCGCGGGCCGTATGGCTTGTGGATCGTGCCCCTGCTTCTTGAAAAACCCGGATTGCGTGAGCGAGCGGATCGTGTTCTGGTCGTCGATTGCCCTGAAGCGCAACAAATCGCCCGAATCGCCGCCTCACGCGGCCTGAACGAGGACGAAGTTCGCGCCATCATGGCGACACAATGCTCCCGCGACCAGCGCCTGGCGCTCGCCGATGACATCCTCGACAACAGCGGATCGCCGGAACACCTGACCGCCCAGGTGGCGCGCCTGGATCGTTTCTACCGAACGCTGGCGGATACCCGAATGGTCTGATTTCCCGACCCTTTTTTCAAAAGGCTTAATAAATCGGCGAAATTGCGGCACAATGGCGGGGTTTCCCCCTTCGGCCATTATGGATTCTGGGTGTCTGTCTTTTACGAACATCCCCTCAACGAACGGGTACGCACTCTCATGCGGCTCGAGGATCTTTTCGCGCGGGTGCGTTTTTTCGCAGCGCGAGAGACCTTTCTCGACCATCACGCAGCGTTGCTGGCGTTGTTCGAGATCCTTGAAGTCGCGGCGCGCGCCGATCTCAAGTCCGACTTGTTACAAGAACTTGAGCGTCAAAAACTGGTGTTGAGCGCGTTGCGACACCACCAGAGTATCGATCAGGAACTGCTGGACAATTTGCTCGACGACATTGATCGTGTGATTGCAAAAATTTTTGCGTTCACCGGCAAAGTCGGGATGCACCTGCGTGAAAACGAATGGCTGATGACCATCAAACAACGCACTTCGTTACCCGGCGGCGCCTGCGGGTTTGATCTGCCGGCGTTTCACTTCTGGCTGCACCAGCCGCCTGCCCGTCGGCAAAACGATCTCCAGCAATGGCTGGCGCCGCTCGAACCGATCCGCAACGGCATCTCCATCATTTTGCGCATCCTGCGCGAAAGCGGTCAGACCACGGCGTGTACGGCGCAGCATGGTGTCTTTCAGATGATGCAGGCCAACACACGGGCAGCACAGTTGTTGCGGCTGTCGATCGCAGACGGTGTCGCTTGCGTTCCCGAGATCAGCGCCAACAAATATGCGCTCAATATCCGCTTTTTAACCGCCGAGGAGATGACGCGCGGCAGCGTTTGCGATTACGACATCAGTTTCGATCTGACGCTTTGTTCGCTATGAAGAAAACAGCCACAACAGCCGCCCCAACCACAACGGTTGCCTGCCCGCAATGCGGCGCAACCGTGGTTTGGACATCGGCGTCGCACTGGAAACCGTTTTGCTCGGAACGTTGCAAACTGCTTGATCTCGGCGCCTGGGCCAATGAATCTTACCGGGTTGCCGGTGTTGAAACCGCCGACGTTTCGGAGATAGAGGATGCGCTGGCGGCGTTTTCCTCCGGCGCATCGCGGCCTCATTGAAGTGTTTTTAGTTCGAGCGAGGATTCTCTCCACGCCACACATTCGTTGATTACTCTACCGCGCCGGACTCGCCCGGCGGGCGAGTGACTTTCTTGTGCGGACAAGAAAGTCACCAAAGAAACCGTCCCCATTCCGCCGCCCGCTTCGCGGGTGCCCTGCGCTTCTCGGACAGCGCAGGGGCTCGAGAACCCGCGATCCTGAAAAAATAAGAGGATCGCTCGAACATCTCTCGCCCTGTTTCTGCGCTGCCCTCCGATGCTCGGCGGCTTCAAGGGGAAGGAAAACCGCGCACGCCGTCGCTCTCGCATACGCCGTAATGGAATTTATGCACAAGCCTTCGATTAGATCAAAAACGCTCTAGGCCCCGCCTTTCAACAACGCCGGCAACGCTTTCAATACCCCATGATTGGCTGGGAGCAGCAACAGATTCCGACAGGTTTCCAGCGTCTGCCAACCGATGTTTTGCCCTTCGCGGCCATAAGGTTCGCCGCGCCATGCCGTCACATGAAAAAAATGCAGTTCGACCTCGGCGTGCGGATAGGTGAAGTGAACGATTTGCCAGGGCGCCGCTTGCTCAACAACAATCCCCAGTTCTTCTTCCAACTCACGGATCAGCGCTGCTTCTCCCGTTTCTCCCGCTTCGATTTTTCCGCCGGGAAATTCCCAATAATCGGCGTACACTTTCCCCGGCGGTCGTTGCGCCAACAAAAATTCGTTGCCTGATCGCGTCAATACCGCCGCCGCCGCCTGCACAAACTTCATGATTGAAGCGCTTTATAGCCCGCGTAGTGGCGCGCAAACTGCCATGCTGTCCGCCCGCTGACCGAACCGCGCAAACGCGCCCATTGCAACGCTTCCAGGCGTAAGGCTTCGCGGGCAACCGCTGTTTTCGGCGGCGCTATTTTGTGATGCGCCAACCAGCCAGCGACCGCCGCGAGATAATCGTCCTCGCTGAACGGATAAAACGATATCCACAAACCGAAGCGCTCGCCCAGCGCCGTTTTTTCTTCTTTTGCTTCATCCGGACGAATTTCGCTTTTGCCGTCGTTCTGCGAAAAATTTTCGTGGAAGAAAGTCGGCATCAAATGGCGGCGGTTCGACGTTGCGTAAATCAGCACATTCTCCGGCGGCGCCGTGATCGAACCGTCGAGCACCGCTTTCAACTCACGATAACCGCCCTCCTGCACGTCGAACGCCAAATCGTCGCAGAACAGAATAAAACGTTGCGTCGCGCCTTGCAGGCTTTCGAGGATTTTCGGCAAGTCGAACAGATCACTCTTGTCGACTTCGATCAACCGCAAACCGCGCTTTCCGTAACGGCTCAACATCGCTTTGACCAGCGACGACTTGCCGGTGCCGGGAGCGCCGGTCAACAGCACATTGTTGGCCGGATACCCCGCAACAAATTGTTTTGTGTTTTGATCGATGCGCGCTTTTTGTTCGTCGATGCCCACCAGACGATCCAGCGATACGGCGTGCGGCGTTGCGACCGGGTACAACGCGCCGCGACCATTCCGCACCCCGTGCCGCCGCTCCCAACGCGCCGCCGGTGTTTTCAGCCAGTTGATCGGTTCCGGATTTTCCGGCAACAACAACTCGGCGCGGGTTAACGCGGTCTCCGCACGCTCAAGAAATGTTAACCAGCGTGTCTCTGGCGTTGTCGATTTCGCATTCATCGTTGAAATGTTTTTTTAACCACGAAAAACACAAAAAACACGAAAATGTTTTAGCATCACGCCTTCGTTTCTTTGGCGCTGTCGATTTCGCGTTCCTCGTTGCTGGCTATTTCAACCACAAAGAACGCATAGAAAAAACGGTTCTACCTTTTTCGTGACCTTCGTGTTTTTCGTGGTTTATGTTTGTTTCTCAGCTCCGGTAATCCGCGTTGATCGACACATAATCGTGCGACAAATCACAGGTCCACACCGTTGCTGCGGCATTGCCCTTCATCCCCAGATCGATCCGCACCGTGATCTCCGCCTGGTTCATCACCCGCTGTCCCGCTTCTTCCGTATAACTTGCCGCCCGTCCGCCATCAACGATCACGGCCACGTCGTCGAGCCACAAGCGAACTTTCGACACATCGAGTTCCGGCGGCGCTGCGTTGCCGATCGCGCAAACGATGCGCCCCAGGTTGGGGTCTGACGCAAAGAATGCCGTTTTCACCAGCGGCGAATGCGCCACTTTCAGCGCCACCTGGCGGCATTCTTCAACATCGCGCCCGCCTTCCACCTGAATCGTGATGAATTTGGTCGCGCCCTCGCCGTCGCGCGCGATGGCTTGCGCCAGATGCACGGCCACGTCGCACAATGCTTTCCTGAACACCGGCAAGCGCGGATCGTCGCTCTGCGTCAACGGTGAAATTTTTGCTTGCCCCGTCGCCATGCCGATCAATGTGTCGTTCGTCGATGTGTCGCCATCAATGGTCACTGCGTTAAATGACACATCGGCCACTTCGCGCAACAACGGTTGCCACACCGACGCCGCTATCGGCATGTCGGTCGCGATGAATCCCAACATCGTCGCCATGTTCGGGTGAATCATCCCTGCCCCTTTGGCGATGCCGGTGACGGTGATCGACACACCGTCGATCATCACTTGCGCCGACGCTGCTTTGTGAACCGTGTCGGTGGTCATGATCGCTTGCGCTGCCATCAACCAGGCTTCCGCACCGGCGCCGCTTTCCTCGCGGCAACGGCGCAACGCTTCCGGCAAACCCGCCAACAATCTGTCAATCGGCAACGGCTCCATGATCACGCCGGTCGAGCACACCATCACTTCTTCCGGTGCGCAGCCCAGCAACGCCGCCGCCTCGCAGCATGTGCGACGCGCATCATCCAATCCCGAAGCGCCGGTTCCGGCGTTGGCGTTACCGGCGTTGACGACAACCGCCCGCAACGATTTGCCGTGTTGATGCTGCCAGACCAGATGTTCACGATCGAGCAACACCGGCGCCGCGCAAAACCGGTTCTGCGTGAACACCGCCGCCGCCGTCGTTCCCGGCGCACATTCGATCACCAGCACATCGTTCCGTTGCCATTTCTTGATCTGTGCCGCGACAGCGCCCAAGCGAACACCGGGGACAGGAAACAAATCGTTAACGGTGGAAGGCATATAACAGACCGGCATGAGACTTCCTTATTAAAAGAAAAAATGTAACAGCAAAGAACGCATAGAGCGCAAAGAAAGATAAGCTGAGTGAACATATCTACCAGAGAACAGCAAACCTCAGCTCTGATTCTTGATACGCGGCTCCGCGTAAGCCCCCCCCCCGTCCGCCTTCGGCGGCCACCCTCCCCGATCAAAATCACTTCGGGGACAGGCTCTTTGAAAAGGGGGGCTTTCTGATACCTGACCTCTGACCCCTGATCACAACCTGCCGTGGCACTGCTTGTACTTTTTCCCGGAACCGCAGGGGCAAGGATCGTTGCGCCCCACTTTTTCGCCGGAACGCACAAACGGAATCGCCGGACCCTCGGGCTCCGCCGCCAACGCTTCGTCGTAATCGGCGTGCTGATAACGCACATTCGATACATGCGGCTTCTGCTCTTCGACTTTTTCAACGTCCTGCGGCGAACGAACCTGCACCGTCAACAGGATTCGCACCACGTCGTGCTTGATCCGATCGAGCATTGACGAAAACAGCGTAAACGCTTCGCGCTTGTATTCCTGTTTCGGGTTCTTCTGCGCATAACCGCGCAAACCGATTCCTTGACGAAGATGATCGAGCGACGCCAGATGTTCGCGCCAGTGCTGATCGATCATCGACAACATGAGGCTGCCCTCGAATTGCCGCATCACCGGCGCGCCCACAGCTTCGGCGTGCGACGCCCATTGTTGCAACGCCCGTTCGACCAGATGATCGCGCAATTCTTCCTCGCCGTGCTCGGTCTTTTCCTTGAGCCAACCGGCGACATCAACCCGCAACTGGTATTCGGATACCAGCGCCGCTTCCAGCCCGGGCACGTCCCAATGTTCTTCCACCGACTCCAGCGGAATGTAACGCTGCATCAACGCACCGACCTCATCACGAACCATGCTTTCGATGGTGTCGGAGATGTCTTCCGCTTCCAGCAATTCGTTACGCTGATGGTAAATCACCCGACGCTGATCATTGGCAACGTCGTCGAATTCGAGCAACTGTTTGCGGATATCGAAGTTGCGCACTTCAACGCGGTGCTGCGCCTTTTCGATCGAACGGTTGATGATCGGATGCTCGATCGGTTCACCCGCCGGCATCTTCATCCGCTGCATGATGTTGCCGAGCCGCTCGCCGCCGAAAATGCGCAACAACGGATCTTCAAGCGACAGGTAAAAACGTGACGACCCCGGATCGCCCTGACGACCGGAACGACCGCGCAACTGATTGTCGATCCGCCGCGATTCATGACGTTCGGTGCCGATGATGTGCAAGCCGCCGAGCGACGTCACTTTGTCGTGACGCACTTTCCAGTCACCGCGCAGCGCTTCGATTTCTTTTTCCTTTTGCGCGTCAGTCAGTTTTTCGTCTTCGCGGATTTTCAGAATTTGCGGTTCGAAAGCGCCGCCCAACACGATGTCGGTTCCGCGTCCCGCCATGTTGGTGGCAATGGTGATCGCTTTTTCACGTCCGGCCTGCGCGACGATTTCGGCTTCGCGCGCGTGGTGTTTGGCGTTCAACACCTGATGCGGCAGTTTTTCTTTTTCGAGGTATTTCGACAGCAATTCCGAATTTTCAATCGACGTGGTTCCTACCAGCACCGGTTGACCGCGCGAATAACAATCTTTGATATCGGCAAGCACCGCATCGACTTTTTCCTGAAACGTCCGAAACACCAGATCGTTCATGTCTTTGCGAATCATCGGCATGTGTGTCGGAATCACCACCGTTTCCAGTCCGTAAATCTGCTGGAACTCGAAGGCTTCGGTGTCGGCCGTACCGGTCATCCCCGCCAACTTTTCGTACATCCTGAAATAATTCTGGAACGTGATCGACGCCAGCGTCTGGTTTTCACGTTGAATCTGCACGCCCTCTTTGGCTTCCACCGCCTGATGCAAACCTTCCGACCAGCGACGACCCGGCATCAATCGCCCTGTAAATTCATCGACGATGATCACTTCGCCGTTCTGAACGACGTAGTGCTGATCGCGGAGGAACAGCGAGTGCGCGCGCAGCGCAGCATACAGGTGGTGCATCAGCGAAATGTTACCGCTGTCGTACAGGCTGCTGCCTTCAGGAATCAATCCCGCTTCAGCGAGCAGGGTTTCAGCGTGTTCGTGCCCTTCTTCCGACAACGACACCTGACGGCCTTTCTCATCGACCCAATAATCGCCCGGCCCCTTTTCTTCCTGCTGGCGCGTCATCTTCGGCGCGATGGCATCGAGCCGGTAATACATATCGATGTTGTCGTCGGCCTGACCGGAAATAATCAGCGGCGTACGCGCCTCGTCGATCAGGATCGAGTCCACTTCGTCAACCACTGCAAACTTCAGTTTGCGTTGAACGCGGCTGCTGGCGCTCATCTCCATGTTGTCGCGCAAATAATCGAAACCGTATTCGTTGTTGGTTCCGTAAGTCACATCGGCCGCGTAGGCTTCCTGCTTTTTGTCGTGCGGCATCTGCGACAGATTGACGCCGACGGTCATGCCGAGGAATCTGTAAATCCGCCCCATCCACTCGGCGTCACGTTGCGCCAGATAATCGTTGACGGTGATCACATGCACACCTTCGCCGGTCAGCGCGTTGAGGTACACCGGCAACGTCGCCACCAGCGTTTTACCTTCACCGGTACGCATTTCAGCGATCTTGCCGTTGTGCAGCGCCATGCCGCCGATCAACTGCACATCGAAGTGCCGCATGTTGAGCACCCGCTTGGCCGCTTCGCGCACCACCGCAAACGCTTCCGGCAACAACGCCTCCAGACTTTCGCCGTTCGCCACCCGCTCCTTGAACACCGCGGTTTTGTCACGCAGTTCGTCGTCGGACAACGCCGCCATCGTCGGCTCCAGCGCGTTGATGCGCCGCACCGTCCCTTGATATTGTTTTAACAGCCTTTCATTGCGGCTGCCGAAGATTCGGGTAAGAAGATTGCCGATCGCGATCATATTGAAAACTATTTGAAAATTTCTGATGCCTGAAAAAGTGAAGGGGTGAGATTGCTCACCCCTCGCCCATTATTTTACGCCATGCCGACGATTACAAAACCGGGGATTCGCCCGCTGTCTTTAAAAAGCGTGCCGGGTTCTGCGCCACACCGTTCAAACGAACTTCAAAGTGCAAATGCGGTCCCGTTGACCGACCCGTCGAACCGACGGTTGCAATCGCCTGTCCGCGCACGACCAGATCGCCCTTGTTCACCAGCAGTTCCGAATTGTGCGCGTAGCGCGTGACCAAACCGTTGCCGTGGTCAATCTCGACGAGTTTACCATATTGCGGGTGCGCTTCCGCCGTGTGAATCACTTTGCCCGCCGCGGCCGCCACGACCGGCGTTCCCGGCGACGCCGAAAAATCGATGCCTTCATGGAAAGCTCTCAGACCGGTGAACGGGTCGATCCGGTAACCGAAATCCGATGAGCGCCAGCTTGCGTTCACCGGCAAAAGCGACGGTAAAAAACGGCGGCTGGCCGAATCCTCGACCAACAATCCTTCGAGCACATTCAGCCGATCGCTTTGCATCGTGATTTTCTGCGTCAACCCGTCGATCAGCGTTCCCAACTCGGCGGCGCTGAACGCCCGCGTCGGCAATGCCGATTCGGCGCCGCCCTGACCGGCCTCAGCCAGCGGTATTTCCTCGGTCGTCAGACCGACCGTCTTTCCCAGTCGCGTACCCAGCGCATCGAGTCGTTCCGTCTGCGCCTGCAATTCGCCCAGACGCACCGCCATCGCGGTGAGGTGCCCCTGCAATTTTTCCTGCGCCCGCGACGCCTCGGCGCGCTGATCGGCCAGCACAATTTTCTGTAACAAAGGATGCTCGGTCGCCGCCGCCCATTTCAGCGCGGCATAATTGAGAACCACCGAACACAACAAGAACAGCACCAATGTCGCCGCCACAGCCAACATCGCGTGTTTCCAATCCAGGGCGATCGTGCGCACCGGCTTTGATACATCAGAACTAACCACGAGAATGTTCAATGGAGTATCCTTCCATTTCTTATCATTTCAACAGAGCCGAAGCAAAAACGCTGCGTATGCCCCCCCATCAACCCTTCAACCCGTTGGCTCACGTGATCGAAACCGAGCCTCATCTTGCCGTCTGGTTGCGCCGCCACCGACTGGAAGCTGCGCTCACCCGAATGGTTCGCGCCCACCTGCCGCGATTGGTCGCTGGTCAGGTTCGCGTCACCGATTTGAGAGACGGACAACTGGAACTGACCGTTCCTTCCGGCGCTCTGGCAACCGCTGTTCGCCAGCAAATCCCTGAGCTGCTGGCGGCGTTGGCTTCACACTCCCGTGAATTTAATGGAATTCGTGTTCGTGTGCAACCTCTTGCAGCCTTTATCACCACGCCCACCCCCCCCTCGCGCCGCCCGCCGCCTGCGACAGCGCCGCTCCAAACCCTGGTCAAGCGTTTGCCGGACGGCCCGCTGAAAGACGCCGTTTCCCGTCTGATGAAGCGCAAATGAGCGAAGATAACACAAATTGCCGGCATTTTAAGCAATCATGCGAACAACATCAAGCCAACAAGATGAGCCGCTCAAACACATAGAACAGCATCACCCCGATAAAAAACACACCAGCATAGATCAGCGTTTGCGCAATAAAACGTAAATAACGGCGGTCTTTCGTAATCAAAAAAGCGGCAAACGCTATCAGAATAACAGCCAGCCCGAGAAACAACAGCAAACGCACCAAAATCATTTCCTGCCTCCCCGTTCGCCGACCGAATCAAGCATGCCGCAAACGCCAATACTGAAACGCTGGCGGCACCTCTTCCTCGGCGCGAAAACTGACGATTTCACGCGCATCCTCGCGCTCGATCAACGCCCGCGCCAACGCATTGTTCAGCGCGTGCCCGGACTTGTACGCCGTGTATTGACCGATCACCGGATGCCCGAGCAAATACAAATCCCCGATCGCATCCAGCACCTTATGCTTGGCCGGCTCATTCTCGTAGCGCAAGCCGCCGCTGTTCAACACACTGACCTCATCGAGCACCACCGCATTGTGCAGACTGCCGCCCAGCGCCAACCCCATCGAGCGCATCGTTTCCACATCCTGCATGAAACCGAACGTTCGCGCCCGTGCGATATCCTTGATATAAGCGTCCTCAGCGAAATCGAGCACCACCCGCCGGTTTTCCTGACCGAACGCCGGATGAGAAAAATCAATCGTGAAATCGAGCCGGAAACCATCGTACGGCGTAAAACGCGCCCACTTGTCGCCGTCAGACACCTCGACCGGCGTCATCACCTTATAAAACTTCTTCGGCGCCGCCTGCTCCTCAACACCCACCGACTGCAACAGAAAAATGAACGGACTGGCGCTGCCGTCCATAATCGGAATCTCCGGCCCCGCCACATCCACATACAAATTGTCGATCCCCAGCCCGGCCAGCGCCGACATCAAATGCTCGACCGTGGACACACTGGCATCGCCGACGCGCAACAACGTCGATAAACGGGTATCGCCGACCTGATGCGCCAGCGCCGGAATCGGCGCGCTGCCCGGAAGATCCGTGCGATGAAAAACAATCCCCGTATCGACCGGCGCCGGTCGCAACGTCAACGCGACGCGAGCGCCGGTGTGCAAACCTGCCCCCTTCGTCGCCACCGTCGTTTTCAAAGTGCGTTGCAGATACATACGCTTCCCTTAATCATTGCCGCGCCTTCATTACCGGCCGATGTTAGCACATGCACCCCTTTTCGGCACAAGGTTTTGTCACATCAGGAATCAGCGGTCAGAGGTCAGGTATCAGAACGGGGCGCGAATAAACGACCCCGCGCCAAGAGCGCGGAGAAGAAAAGCCCCCTTTTCAAAGGGGGTGTCGGCGAAGCCGACGGGGGTTTGTAATGTTGCGGGCGGCAGATTGCCGCCCCTACGCCTCTATCGGTACATTTTGCCCGTAGGGGAGGCAATCTGCCTCCCGTCACCATCGTATGGATTCTGCGACGCCGCTTCGCTTCGCTCGCAATGACGCCGGTTTCTTCTTTGCGCTCTATGCGTTTCTTTGCGTTCTTTGCGGTGAAATGGTTTTTCTAATCCCTGACCTCTGATACCTGTTCACGCGAAGCCGCGGAGAAAAATGTTCCCCTCTCCCTGTCATTCCCGCGAAAGCGGGGATCCAGTTCATGATAAGGGGTGGGGGAGAGGGGGATTTC
>WQTW01000028.1 GCA_009786085.1 Pseudomonadota bacterium
GAGGTCAGAGGTCAGAGGTCAGAGGTCAGAGGTCAGAGGTCAGAGGTCAGAGGTCAGAGGTCAGAGGTCAGAGGTCAGAGGTCAGAGGTCAGAGGTCAGAACTCCGTCATTCTGCGCGGCGCGAAGCGGCGTCGCAGAATCTAAAATAAACATGTCACGCGAAGGCGCGAAGAAATCGAATGCGCTACATAAATGTGCTGTCATTCCCGCAGGAGTGACGGAGTTTTTCTTCGCGGCTTCGCGCCTTCGCGTGAGGCAAATTTGCGGGCGGGACGCCCGCGCTCCATTTTTCTCCGCGCTCTCCGCGTGAGAAGAGGTTTTTCTGATCTCTGACATCTGATTCCCGGATGGCGCTTCGCTTATCCGGGCTACTCACTTTTCGTGCCTTTCGTGGTTAAAAGATTTTTTTGTCGCGTTCGCGTTCGCGCAGTTCCGTCTGCATCGCCCGCTTGCGGCTTTCGAGCGCCGATTTTTCCTGGAAGGAGGCGTCTTTGTCGTGTTTGAGCGCCAGATCGAATTGTTCGATGGCGGCTTGGGGACTGCCCAGCCAGGCGTAGTATTCGCCCTGGTGGGCGTGTTCTTTGAACGGGCGTTTCAATTTTGCGTAGGCGCTCGCGGTTTTTTGGTGCAGCGGGCCATCGCCGGGAAAACGGGTGATTTGCCTTTCGAGAAAGTCGATGGCTTTCTGGATTTGGCCGGCGCGGATCAGCGCTTCCGGATAGTCGTAAACCAATTGTTTTTTGTTCGGGTAGCGTTCGACGGCTTTGCCGAAACGGGCGATGGCGCCATCGAGGTCGCCCGATTCCATCTTGATGTGGCCGGCCATCGCGTCGATCATCGGGTGTTGCAATTTTTTATCGAGTCCGGCGATTTCTTTTTTGGCGCGATCATACTCTTTGGCGCGCAGCAGGGCGGCGGCAAGGCCGTAGTGTGCGGCTTTTTCGTTGTTGAATTTGCGTTCGCGCAGCGCGTCTTCAAAAAAGGCGACGGCTTCTCTCGGTGTGCCGAGGTAGCTTTGCAGTAACGCGCGAACGAGATGGAAGTCGATGCTGTCAACGACTTGCCGGTACGGGACGTTTTCGGCGCGCGCTTGCGCTTCGGCGATGCGCTCGGTGGTGATCGGGTGGGTGCGCAGGTAGGACGGCATGTTGCCGTCGGCGAAGCGGCTGGAGCGTTGCAGTCGCGTCATGAAAACGGCGGCGGCGGTGACGTCGAAGCCGGCGGCGCGCAAACGCTGGAAGCCGATGCGGTCGGCTTCGTATTCGTGTTCGCGGGTGTAGTTGATTTGCGATTGGATCGCCAGCGCTTGCGCGGAGGTGACGGCGGCGCCGATGATTTGTCCGCTCGATGACGAACCCGACTGGGAGGCGGCGATTGCAACGGCGAGCGCCGCCAGCGATAGCAACAGCGCGTCTTTTTGGCCGCTGGCCATTCGCGTCAGATGGCGTTGGGTGACGTGGGTGATTTCGTGCGCCAGTACACTTGCCAACTCCGATTCGGTTTGCGCGAGCAGGATCAGTCCGGTGTTGACGCCGATGTAGCCGCCGGGCAGCGCGAAGGCGTTGATGGACGGGTCGGGGACGGCGAAGAATTCGAAATCCTGCCGTGTGTCGTTACCGGCGGCGACCAGTTTGTGCCCGAGCGTGTTCAGGTAATCGTTGACTTCGGGGTCGTCCATGTAAGCGCCGGCAGCGCGAATTTCGCGGATGATGGATTCGCCGAGTTTGCGCTCCTGAAACGGCGACAGGATGTCTTGCGAAGCGTCGCCGAGTTCCGGCAGGTTGAAAAGGTTATGCGCCGCCGCCGACAGCGGCAGGATCGGGGAGAACGTCAGCGCCGCGCACAGGCAGGCGCACAACCCGACGCGGAGCGGCCGGTTATCTGTTTTGCGCAATGGCGGGTGGTTGCAAACAATAGTGGTAAGATGCACAACGCGTTGTTCTGTTTACGGTGATAATGTATTGTCCCGTGCTTTTCATGTCGATGCAATCGTAACGGTTTCTGATTTTACGATCGTTGACGCTTTGTTTTTTTGGTAGGGAAACCCATGACTTCTTCGACAACCGAATCACCCTTGACCCATTTCGATGCCGGCGGGCAGGCGCACATGGTCGATGTGGCGGGCAAGGAGGTGACGCTGCGCGTGGCGCGTGCCGGCGGACGAATCACGATGCTGCCGACGACGCTGGCGCTGGTGCGCGACGGCTGCGCAAAGAAGGGCGACGTGCTCGGCATCGCGCGGATCGCGGCGATTCAGGCATCGAAGCAGACGGCGCAGTTGATTCCGCTGTGTCATCCGCTGCCGTTGACGCGGGTGGCGGTGACGTTCGAGATCGACGAGGCGGCGAGCGCGGTGGCGATTGAAGTCACCGCCGAAACGCTGGCGCGCACCGGTGTCGAAATGGAGGCGTTGACGGCGGCGACGGTGGGCTTGCTGACCATTTACGATATGTGCAAGGCGGCGGATCGCGGCATGTGCATCGGTGAAGTTCGGCTGCTGGAGAAAAAAGGCGGTAAATCCGGTCATTTCAAGGCCGAGGGAGCGGTGTGACGTGTTCAAATATCTGCGAGAAGACATCAAGGCGATTTTCGAGCGCGATCCGGCGGCGCGCAGCAGTTGGGAAATTCTGACCTGTTATCCGGGCGTCCATGCGCTGATGTTTCACCGGTTGCTGGCGGGGCCGTGCTGGCGGCTGGGCTTGCGCTGGCTGGCGCGCTGGTTTTCGACGATCGCGCGCTGGATGACCGGCATCGAAATCCATCCGGGCGCGACCATCGGTCGGCGCGTGTTCATCGACCACGGCATGGGTGTCGTGATCGGCGAAACCGCCGAGATCGGCGACGATTGCACGCTGTACCACGGCGTGACGCTGGGCGGCACGTCCTGGAACAAAGGCAAGCGGCATCCGACGCTGGGGAAAGGCGTGGTGGTGGGCGCGGGCGCCAAAATCCTCGGGCCGATTCTGGTCGGGGACGGCGCCAGAATCGGTTCCAATGCCGTGGTGGTGCGCGAAGTGCCGCCGGAAACGACGGCGGTCGGCATTCCCGCCCGCATTCTGACCAAAGACGGCGAAGAGAAGAAGAAAGTGGAGCAGAAAGTAGAACAGAGCGCGGAGCAGGATGCGTCAACCGAGAAAAAGGATTTTTCCGCTTACGCCGTGTCGCGGGACATGAACGATCCCATTGTGCTGGCGCTGCACCAGTTGTTCGACCATGTCGCCAAGACGGAGGAACGTCTGACGGCGGTCACCGAGCGTTTGCGCGGGCAGGGAATCGACTGCGGGGAGGCGTGCAAGACGGAAGAACCGCTGGATGCGGCCTCTCTGGATAAGATGCTGGAATGATGATTGTTACACCTGAAAATTAGTTGACTAAAGTCGTCGGATATATTATGGTGCGGACTTACGGCTATTTATTATTTGATTTGAGCGGAACGGTCATGGTGCAGCGGTCGATCTGCGGTGTAGCCGGCTTTCATCCTGGAAGTTAATACTGACTCGGAGAAAATAAGATGCGTCTGACGACAAAAGGCCGTTTTGCGGTAACAGCAGTTTTGGACGTTGCGCTTCATGGCGCTCAAGGGCCGGTCACTCTGGCGGCCATCTCGGAACGGCAGGACATATCGCTGTCGTATCTCGAACAGTTGTTCGGCAAGTTGCGCCGCTGCGGTCTGGTCGAAAGCGTGCGCGGCCCGGGCGGCGGCTACAACCTGACCAAGCCGCCGGCACAGGTGTCGGTGGCCGATGTCATTTTTGCGGTGGATGAACCGATTGACGCGACACGTTGCGGCGGTCGCGGCAACTGCCAGCACGAGCAGGAACATTGCATGACGCATGACTTATGGTCGGGACTGACCACCCACATTTTCAATTTCATGCATTCGGTGACGCTGGAGCAGTTGGTGTCGCAACATCGCAACAAGGGCAAATGCGCGTCTCCCGAAAAGACGGTGATCATTCAGGATTTGAGCGGTGTGCGCGAACCGACATTGATTTGAGACGGCGTTCGATGAACGCCGATGGCGCGTTTTGCCGATCAAACGGAGCGGCGTGACGCAGTTTTTTCAACAGCGAAGCAAAACATGAAACTCCCGATTTATCTCGACTATGCGGCGACGACGCCCGTCGATCCTCGCGTTGTCGAGAAAATGATTCCTTATCTGACCGAGCATTTCGGCAATCCAGCCTCGCGTTCGCATGCGTTCGGTTGGGCGGCCGAGGAGGCCGTCGAAAATGCGCGGCGCGAAGTTGCCGCGCTGTTCAACTGCGACGCCAAAGAAATCGTCTGGACCTCGGGGGCTACCGAGTCGATCAATCTGGCGCTCAAGGGCGCGGCGCATTTTTATCAGAGCAAAGGCAAACACCTGATCACGGTGCGCACCGAACACAAGGCGACGCTCGACACCATGCGCGAGTTGGAGCGTCAGGGTTTCGAGGTGACCTATCTCGATGTTGATAGCGACGGAATGGTCGATCTCGAAGCGTTCAAAGCGGCGCTGCGTTCCGACACCATTCTGGTTTCGATGATGTACGTGAACAATGAAATCGGCGTCATTCAGGACATTTCGACCATCGGCGAATGGTGCCGCGAGCGCGGTATCGTTTTTCACGTCGATGCCGTGCAGGCGGTCGGTAAATTGCCGATTGATCTGGCAGCGCTGAAGATCGATCTGATGTCGGTATCGTCGCACAAAGCGTATGGCCCGAAAGGTATCGGTGCGCTGTTCGTGCGACGCAAACCGCGCATCCGGCTGGAAGCGCAAACGCACGGCGGCGGTCACGAGCGCGGCATGCGTTCGGGCACATTGCCGACGCACCAGATTGTCGGCATCGGTGAAGCGTTCCGGTTGGCGCGTCTGGAAATGGCCAGTGAAGTTCCGCGTCTGGCGCGGCTGCGTGATCGGCTGCTGAAAGGTTTGCGGGACATCGAGGAAGTCTATATCAACGGCTCGCTCGAACATCGGGCGTGCAACAACCTCAACATGAGTTTCAACTTCGTCGAAGGCGAAAGCCTGATGATGGCGGTTCGTGATATTGCCGTCTCGTCGGGTTCGGCGTGTACGTCGGCATCGCTGGAGCCGTCGTATGTGTTGCGTGCGCTGGGGCGCAGCGATGAGTTGGCGCACAGTTCGATCCGTTTTTCGGTAGGCCGTTTCACGACCGAGGAAGAAATCGATTATACGGTGACGCTGGTCAAACAAAAGGTGCACAAACTGCGCGAGTTGTCGCCGTTGTGGGAAATGTACTGCGATAAAGTGGATTTCAATCAGGTGCGCTGGGCGGCGCACTGAGCTTACACCCCTCTCCCCTTGTGGGAGAGGGGCAGGGGGAGAGGGGGGAAACAAACGCATTTCCCCCTCTCCCGCCCCTTCGGGGCGCCCTCCCCCGCGAGGGGGGAGGGGAGAAAGTGGTTGCGTTTGAACCGAAGCCGCGCTGAGTGCGCGGCACAGGATGAGGCAGCAGGAGGCCGTGATGGCTTACAGTGAAAAAGTATTGGAACATTACGAAAACCCGCGCAACGTCGGCTCGTTCGGCAAAGAGGAGCGTGATGTCGGCACCGGCATGGTCGGCGCGCCGGCCTGCGGCGACGTGATGAAATTGCAGATCAAGGTCGGCAAAGACGGCGTGATCGAAGACGCGCGTTTCAAAACCTACGGCTGCGGTTCGGCGATCGCTTCGTCGTCGCTGGTCACCGAGTGGGTCAAGGGCAAAACGCTCGACGAAGCGATGGCGATCAAGAACACCCAGATCGCCGAAGAACTGGCGTTGCCGCCAGTGAAAATCCACTGCTCGATTCTGGCCGAAGACGCGATCAAGGCGGCGATCGCGGATTACAAATCCAGGAGCAGCGTTCAAGGTCACGAAGAAGAAACCGCCGAAGCCACCGTATGTGCGCCGACGACGGGCACACCGAAAGCAGCGAAATAAAGAGGAGAGATGAATGATGATAGAACTGACCCCGAGCGCCGTCAAACACATTCAGGCCAGCCTGAGCAAGCGCGGCAAAGGCATCGGCTTGCGTCTGGGCGTGCGCACTTCCGGTTGTTCCGGTCTGGCGTACAAGATTGAATACGCCGACGAAATGCAGGCGGAAGATGTTAGCTTTGAAATCGACGGCGTGACCGTCGTTGTGGACAAAAAAAGTTTGCCGTACCTTGACGGCACCCAACTCGATTACCGGCGTGAAGGGATGAACGAAGGATTCAAGTTCGAAAACCCGAACGTCAAATCGCAATGCGGTTGCGGCGAGTCGTTTGGTGTGTAAGGTTTGAAACAGCCATTGGAACGGAGCAACCCCATCCCCACCCCAACCCTCCCCTTGAAGGGGAGGGAGGCGATAAACGCTGATGGATCGTAAAACCGATTATTTCACGTTGTTCGGCTTGCCGCGACGCTACGCGCTGGACGAGAGTGCTTTGCACGAATCCTGGCGCACGCTGTTGGCGCGCGTGCATCCCGATACCGCCGTGCTCGCCGACGCGACCGCAAAGCGGCAAGCGCTGGAAGATACGGCGTATGTCAACGAGGCGTACCGCGCGCTTAAAGACCCGGTGCGGCGCGGCGATTATCTGTTGCAGTGTTACGGCGAAGCGCCGCTCGGTTCCAACGACGTTTTGCCTGTCGAATTTCTGAGCGAACAACTGGACGCGCGCGAAGCCGCCGACGAAGCCTGGCGGGCGGGAGACCGCGAGCGCCTGGAATCGTTACAGGCTTCTTTGCGGATCGCGCAACAACAGCGACAGGAAGCATTGAGCGCGCTTTTTGCCGATGATGCAGCACCATCGACCAAAGTCTTGGCGAAAGCCCGTCAACAGGTACTATCATTGCAGTTTCTAACCCGTTTCGCCGATGACCTCGACGAGAAAATCGACGCTTGAATCTGTGTGGCAGACCTAAACATCTACGACTCATCTGATTAACAACCAGAGCGCACAAAGAAAACAGTCAGGGAGAGATAATGAACGTTTCGGCACATTTTGCCAGTCCCTTTTTTCAAGCGGGGAAAGGGTGGCTGGGGCGGCTTATCAACTCCCCTCTCCCGCTTGCGGGAGAGGGGTGGGGGAGAGGGTGTTTGCAGGAAAAGGGAATATATGGGAAGGTGCGACCATGACTACGGCCAATACGCAGCAAATAGCCAAAACCTTACGCAAATACCAGACCGATGCGGAACAAAAGCTTTGGTTCCATCTACGTGGAAAGCGATTTGATGGGGTGAAGTTTAAGCGCCAGAAACCTATTGGTTCTTATATTGTTGATTTTGTTGCGGTAAACGAAAGGCTTGTGATCGAGCTCGATGGTGGTCAGCACCAGAAGCGCATGGCTTACGATCAAGCAAGGACAGCCTATCTGGAAAGCCGTGGTTACCGTGTGCTGCGTTTCTGGAACAATGAATGTCTGGCGGAGACAGAAGCCGTGTTGGAGAGTATTCGGCTTGCCCTCTCCCCCACCCCTCTCCCGCAAGCGGGAGAGGGGAACAATCTTCGCCATCGGAGAAAAAATGTTGCCGCAAATTTCTGAACCGGACAGTCCTGCGCCGCCGCGCGAACGCAAACGTGCCGCAGGCATCGACCTGGGAACGACGCACTCGCTGGTGGCGAGCGCACCGCAAGGGGTGGCGACGGTGTTGCCCGACGAGAAGGGGCGGGTGTTGTTGCCGTCGGTGGTTTGGTATGGCGAACAGGGAGACGTGACGGTCGGCTACGGCGCGTTGCCCTGGCTGGCGCGCGATACCGCCAACACGATTGCGTCGGTCAAACGATTGATGGGGCGCGGCCTGGCCGATCTTGGCGATACGCGTCAGTTTCCGTATCACTGGGCGGAAACGTCGGGAATGGTGCGCTTGAAAACGCGCGCCGGAGAAAAAAATCCGGTCGAAATCTCCGCCGAAATTTTGAAGGCGTTGCGCGTGCGCGCCGAAACGCAACTGGGCGGGACGCTTGAGGGCGTCGTCGTGACGGTGCCGGCGTATTTCGACGATGCGCAGCGACAGGCGACGAAGGAAGCGGCGCGGCTGGCGGGGCTTAACGTTCTGCGTTTGTTGAACGAGCCGACGGCAGCGGCGATTGCGTATGGGCTTGATCACGGCGCCGAAGGTGTTTACGTCGTTTACGATCTGGGCGGCGGCACCTTCGATGTTTCCATTTTGCGCTTATCGCGCGGCGTGTTTGAAGTGTTGGCGACGCACGGCGATTCGGCGCTGGGCGGCGACGATTTCGATCATCGCGTTTTTTGCTGGATTCTCGAAGCCGCCAACCTGCCGCCACTGGCCGCGGAGGACGTTCGTCTGTTGTTGATGATCGCGCGAAACGCCAAGGAAACCTTGACGCAGCATGAAACCGCGCCGGTGGTGACCACGTTATCGACAGGTCTCCGGGTCGAACTGGAATTGACCGCCGAAGTGTTTACCGGGATCACCGAACATCTGGTGCAGAAAACGCTGACGCCGCTCAAACGCGCGCTGCGTGATGCAAAATTGTCGATTGAAGATATCAAAGGCGTCGTGCTGGTCGGCGGCGCGACGCGGATGCCGCAAATTCGTCACGCGGTCGCGGCGTTTTTCAAACAGCCGCCGCTGGTCAATCTGAATCCTGACGAAGTGGTGGCGCTCGGCGCGGCGATTCAGGCCAATGCGCTGGTTGGCAACCGCAGTCTCGACAGCGGCGAGGATTGGCTGCTTCTCGATGTGACGCCGTTGTCGCTCGGATTGGAAACGATGGGCGGGCTGGTCGAAAAAATCGTGCCGCGCAACGCCGGTATTCCGCTGACGCGGGCGCAGGATTTCACAACGTTCAAGGATGGACAAACCGCGCTGGCGATTCATGTGGTGCAGGGCGAGCGCGAGAAAGTGGCCGATTGCCGCTCATTGGCGCGTTTCGAGTTGCGCGGCATTCCGCCGATGGTGGCGGGCGCGGCGCGAATCCGCATCACGTTTCAGATCGACGCCGACGGTTTGCTGTCGGTGTCGGCGCGTGAACAAATCACCGGCGTCGAGGCGTCGATCGTCGTGAAGCCGTCGTATGGATTGGACGAAAACGAAATCGCGCGGATGCTCGAAGATTCGATGGCGCATGCCCGCGATGACATGCAGGCGCGGGCGCTGGTGGAAACCCAGGTCGAGGCCGATCAACTGATAGAATTGACGCAACATGCGCTGGCGGAAGACGGCGATTTGCTGAACACCGCCGAACGCGCCGCCATCGACGCGGCGCTGGAAGAACTGGCGCAACGCCGACAGGGGCAGGAACTCAACGCGCTGCGTCTCGCGCTGGCGAAAACGAATCAGGCGACGGCGGAATTCGCGGGACGGCGGATGGATCGCAGCGTCCAGAAGGCGCTGACCGGGAAAAGCGTTGACAGCGTGGTTCGGGACTAAAGTGCGTAAGACCAGAGGCTCTTGAGAATGTATGTTCTATTGCTTCTATTGTTGATCTTCGTGCCGATATTGGCGTATCGTGTGGCTTGTCGAAGGCATCCACGCCATGTTTTTTTCATCACTGGTGTAGCGTTCGGGGCAATAGTTGCGCCTTTTACCTTGGGGCTTTATGTTCTGTACTTTGCGTCACCCTTTACGGCGGTGATTGGGATAATCGGGCTGCCATTGGCGCTAATTCATGGCTCACCAGGGTTTACTGTAGCCGTTTATTTGGGGCTAATTCCAAAAGGAGAGGTCGTTTCTGGCTTGATCGCCCATGCCATAATGGAAGCATTTAATGCGGCCACTTGGGCGTTTTGTTACGGTTTGCTCGGGTATGTGATCGACTATTTTCGGAATAGGAAGCGCAGGCGCTCTTGCTAGAGCAAATGTGCACAGCAAGCAACCCCATCCCCACCCTAACCCTCCCCTTGAAGGGGAGGGAACAAAGCGACACAACGCGAAAGTGTGCGAAACCAAACAGAAAACGCTCTAATGAAGCTTATGCGCGTCGAAACAGAAATCGGATGATAAACAGCGGAGTCACACCATGCCGACCATAACCGTATTACCGCACCCGGAATTGTGCAAAGAAGGCGCGTCGTTTAAAGCGGCGCCGGGCGAAAGTTTGCTGGACGCCTTGCTGGCGCATGGCGTTCATGTCGAGCATGCCTGCGAAAAATCCTGCGCGTGTACGACCTGTCATGTGATTGTTCGGAGGGGATTTGATTCGCTGAACGAAGCCAGTGAAAAGGAAGAGGACATGCTCGACCGTGCCTGGGGATTAACTGCAACATCCCGGCTTTCCTGCCGGGCGCGGGTCGGCACGGAGCCGCTGGAAATCGAATTGCCGCGTTATACTATCAATCATGCGAAGGAAAAATGAGGAACGCTGAGGAACGATGAGGTGTGACGATGGCGACGAAACTGACCTGGCAGGATACCTACGACATCGCTGAAGCGCTGGCCGATGCGCACGAGGAAATTGATCCGCAACACATCCGCTATACCGATTTGCATCGCTGGATTTGTGAGTTGCCGGATTTCGGCGACGATCCCAACGCCAGCAACGAGCGGATTCTTGAAGCGATACAGATGGCCTGGATCGACGAGGTGGGTTGATCAGGGATCAGGTATCAGAGGTCAAGAATCAGAACGCAGGGGCGCGATTTATCGCGCCCTGTTTTATGGATTCTGCGACGCCGCTTCGCGCCGCGCAGAATGACGGCTTTTTTTCTTTGCGCTCTTTGCGTTCAAATAATGTTTTTTGATTCCCGGATGGCGCTTCGCTTATCCGGGCTACGTGCTCCGCGTGAGGCCGACTAACTTTTTTCAACAAACCCCCGCCCGCCTTCGGCGGGCACCCCCTTTGGAAAGGGGGCTTTTCTTCTTCGCGGCTTCGCGTCTTCGCGTGAGACCGACCCGTCGCGGTTCGCTGCGCTTACCAGCGACCTATGCGTTCTCTCCCGCATGCGGGAGAGGGGAACATTTTTCTTCGTGGCTCCGCGTCTTCGCGTGAGGCCGGGAGCCTCTTCCCCCGTTCGCGGGGGAAGGGGTTTTCTTCGTGGATTCGCGCGAGTTTTTTCTACTCACGAAAAGCGCAAGGGCACGGTAACGTGCCCTTGCGCTTTTGGAGCGTTATCAAGTTTCAGGTATCTGATCCCTGATTCCTGACCTCTGATTCCTGCTTATATCATTCCGAGTGTCTTTGGCAGCCACAGGGAGATGATCGGGACGTAGGTCACGAGAACGAGGAACCCAAGCATGGTCAACAACCAGGGCCATACGGCGATGGTCAGTTCGGTGATCCCCATTCGGGTTATCCCCGAAGCGACGTAGAGGTTGAGACCGACCGGCGGGTGACACAAGCCGATTTCCATGTTGACGATGATCAGGATGCCGAAGTGAACCGGATCGATGCCGAGTTTCATCGCGATCGGGAAAAGAATCGGCGCCATGATCAGAACGATCGAGGCGGGATCCATGAAGTTGCCGGCGGCAAGCAGAACGACGTTGACGATGAGCAGGAAGCCGATCACGCCGAGGCCGTGCGCGAGAATCCAGTTACTCATGGCCTGCGGGATGCCTTCCGACGTCATCAGGAACGAGAACAGCGCCGCGTTGGTGATGATGTAGAGCAGCATCGACGACATGTTGGCCGACGCCAGCAACACTTTCGGAATTTCTCTGAGCTTCATGTCTTTATAGACAAAGACGCAGATGAAGAAAGCGTAAACCGCAGCCATCGCCGCCGCTTCGGTCGGTGTGAAGATACCGCTGTAAATCCCGCCCATGATGATAACGATCAGCATCAGTCCCCAGACGCTGTCCAGGAAGGTGCGGCCGACTTGTTTCAGGCTGGCGCGGGGCATGCGCGGGTAGTTGAACTTGCGGGCGCGGTACCAGGTGGTCACGCCAAGACAGGTAGCGAGCATGATTCCCGGAATCACGCCGGCCATGAACAACGCGCCGACGGAGGTGTTGGTGGCAACCGCATACATCACCATCACGATCGACGGCGGGATCAGGATGCCGAGCGCGCCCGAGGTGGTGATGACGCCGGCGCCGAAGCGCGCCGGGTAGCCCTGCTTGAGCATCGCCGGCAGCAGGATCGAGCCGATTGCGACGACGGTGGCCGGACTGGAACCCGATATCGCTGCGAACAAGGCGCAGGCAACCACGCCGGCCAGACCGAGGCCGCCGTGCATGTGGCCGACGACGGAGGTGGCGAAGTTGATGATGCGTCGTGCGACGCCTCCATGCGTCAGGAAGTTACCCGCCAGAACAAAGAACGGGATCGCCATGATCTCGAACTTTTCGATGCCGGTAAACAACTTCATCGCCACCGATTCGACCGGGATGTTGGTCATGAAGTAGAAAAAGGTGAGAACGGTCAGGCCCAGCGAGATAGAGATGGGCATCCCTGTCAGCATCAGGGCAAGGAGTAAGCTGAAAATAATGATGCCGTTCATGAGCGGTTCTCCTCTTTGTCCTGGGGTTTGTCAGACGCGGGGTCTTTTTTCACTTCTTCTTCAAGCCCTTCGACATGAGAATGGTCGTGGTGCGGCAGTTCGCGTGTCCAGGCATAGGCCCAGGCAACCTGGAGGAAGCGGTAGCACATCAGGAAAGAACCCAGAGGGATGGCGGAATAAACGATCCACACCGGAATTTCCAGGTCTGGCGATACCGAGGTGGTTTGCGACAGTCCCCAGACGAATTTGGCGCCCATGTAGCCGATGACGCCGGTGAACAGAGCGCCTGCCCCCATGCTGAACAGGATGCAGAAGTAACGGGCGCGCTCTTTGAGTCGGTTGATCACAACGTCAATACCGACGTGGATGCCGGTGCGCACACCATAAGCGGCGCCGAATTTGGCCATCCATACGAACATGTAGATGCAAAGCTCTTGCGCCCAGGAAAAATTCAGCGACAAAAGCCAGTTTTGCAGATACGGAATCTCGTAACCCGCCATGTAGCGATGCGCCACGGCAAGAAAGGTGATGATCGTCGCCCCTGCCATCAGCACGGCGACGATAAGTTCCTCAAGGCGGTTGAGGATGAGGTTGAACACTCTAAACATTGGACCCCTTAATTATAAATATGTTAGGGAACGAAAAAGACACACGTACCCGCCAAGCAGGAACCGAGAGGGCGCGTGTGTCTTTGCAACATCAAAAAACTCGAACGGTTACTGCCCCGTGGCCTTATAGAAATCCTGGATGATTTCTTTACCGACCCGCGACTCAACCTCTTTGTGCACCGGCTTCAACGCATCAATCCACGCTTTGCGTTCGGCGTCGGTCGGCGTGTGGATTTCGGTGCGACCCGAAGCCCGGATGCCTGCCAAAGCATCGTCGTTGTCTTTCTTGGCGATTTCGTTGTTGTAGGCGTTTGTTTCTTTCATTGCCTGTTCAAGAATTCCACGGATGTCTTTGGGCAGACCTTCCCAGAATTTCTTATTGACGATGACTGCGTAGCCGAGATAACCGTGGTTGGTCAGCGTGGCGTGTTTCTGCACTTCGTGCATTTTCTGCGTGAACATGTTCGACGGCGGATTTTCGGTGCCGTCCACAACGCCGGTTTGCAGCGCCTGATACACTTCAGAGAACGCCATGACTTGCGGCATCGCTTTGAGCGCGCGCATCTGCGCGTCAAGCACGCGCGACGACTGGATACGGACTTTCATCCCTCTCATGTCGTTAGGCGTTTTGATCGGCTTGTTGGCGCTCATGATCTTGAAGCCGTTGTCCCAGTAACCGAGACCGATGATGCCCTTCGGCTCAAGCAACGCCAGCAGTTTGGCGCCGACCGGACCTTCGGTGACTTTGTGCAGCGCTTCGTAGCCGTCAAGGATGTACGGAATGTCGAAAACTTCAAACTCCTTGACGCCGAGCGGGCCGAATTTGGCCAGCGACGGGGCAAGCATCTGGACGGCGCCCAACTGCAACGCTTCCATTTCCTCTCTGTCTTTATACAGTGCGCTGTTGTGATAAACCTCGACCTTGACGCGACCCTGCGTCCGTTCCTCGGCGAGTTTCTTGAAAAATTCGGCGGCCTTTCCTTTCGGAGTATCCATTGCCACGACGTGGCTGAATTTGATCACAATCGGTTCCTGCGCTTGCGCGGCGGGAACCAGCACACATGCGCCGATGAGCGCAACAACCAGCGACAACTTTTTCATTACAAGGCCTCCTTGGCAATAAACAGTTATATAGATATAACGAAACAGCTTTATCAAAGAAGCCTCGGGTAAGCAGCTTCTTGCGTGAATACCCTGATTGTTAAAACGGGTATGACGACAATTAATACACACAGTCCCGGTAGGGAGCTTTAAAAGAATACCGTAAAAACGGATTGACGCAATACCGGGAACAGGAATTTTTCAGTTTTGGGGACCGGCCAACGCATTGGCAGGCAACTACATCGCATAATGTGGCCCACTTCCGCCCTCCGGCGGCGTCCAGCGGATGTTGGATGCCGGGTCTTTGACGTCGCAGGCTTTGCAGTGCAGGCAGTTGGCGGCGTGAATGCGCAGGGTCAGCGGTGCCGCATTGGGCATATTAAGCGCGCCGTTATTACAACGGTATTCATAAACGTTGGCCGGACAGTACAAACGCTCCGGGCCGCCGTAGTGCGGCAAATGGAGACATCCAGGCAGTTCGGCGTCGATCAAATGCAGGTGACAGGGCTGGTTTTCCTGATACTGTGTGCGGCTCAGGTAAACCGACGAAGCGCGGTCAAACGTGGTGACGCCATCGTAGGGCGGGTAGTCAAGCACCGGCATTTCGGCGAAGGGACGCAATGCCTGGTGGTCGGGTGTTTTGTGTCGCAGCGTCCAGGGCACAAAGCGGCCTAACCCGGCTTGTTGCGCCCAGAGGTGGAGACCGGCAAACAGCAAACCGCTGAAAAAACCATATCGGAAACAGGGTTTTATGTTGCGCATGGCATGGAGTTCGTCGTAAACCCAGGAGGCGTGCAAAGCAGTGTCGTATTCGTGCAACGTGTCGTGCGCGCGGCGCTGCGTGATGGCGCTCACCGCTGCTTCCGCCGCCAGCATCGCGCTTTTCATCGAGGTGTGAATGCCTTGCATCCGGGGCAGATTGACCATCCCGGCCGCCTCGCCGATCAGGGCGCCGCCCGGGAACACCAGTTTCGGAAGTGACTGCACGCCGCCTCCGGTCAGCGTTCGGGCGCCGTAACCCAGGCGTTCGCCGCCGCGGAGCAGGGATTTCAGCATCGGGTGCGTTTTGAAGCGCTGGAATTCGTCGAACGGCGACAGCGATGGATTTTCGTAGTCGAGGTGAACCACCAGCCCTACAGCGACATGCTGATCATGCAAATGATAGACAAAACCGCCGCCGCCGGCGCGACCGACGAGTGGCCAGCCCATCAGATGTACGGCTTTGCCCGGTCGGTGTTGTTCGGCGGGAATTCGCCACAGTTCACGGAAACCGAGGCCGTATTTTTGCGGCGTAGCGTCATCGCGCAGATGGAAGCGTTCTTCGACAAGGCGGCTCAAATGTCCGCGACAGCCTTCGGCGAGCAGCGTATAGCGGGCGCGTATTTCAACGCCGGGTTGGTAATTGGATTTGGGCGCGCCCTGACGGTCGATGCCGAAATCGCCGGTAATGACGCCGACCAGCGGACTTTGCGGCGAATCGTCGGCATACAGCGGTAACGCGGCGGCATAACCGGTGAACAAATCGATGCCGCAGGCTTCGGCCTGCTCACCGAGCCAGGCGGTCAACCGGTTGAGGCTGATGAGCGCATGGCCATGATGATGAATCAATTTCGGCAAGCCCCGCATCGGTAGCCGGAGGGCGCGGTTCCGGCACAACAGCCATAGCGATTCGTCGGAAACGGTATCTTTGAACGGCGGCGAATGCCCCCGCCAATCGGGCAGCAGCTCGTCCAGCGCCCGCAAATCGAGCAACGCGCCCGAAAGCGAGTGCGCGCCGATCGAAGCGCCTTTCTCGACCACAGCGATGCTGATATCAGCGCCGACGGCCAGCGCAGCTTGTTTGGCGCGCAACGCGGCCGCCAATCCCCCCGGCCCGCCGCCGACGATCAGCAAGTCATAATCCATCGATTCGCGTTGTTGGGTCGCGGTCATGTGATAAACCGATGGGAAGCAAAAGGAACGATTATAATCAAAGGCCTTGTGGATGACAGGTTTTTGGTGTGTCATGAAATTTCTGGCTATTCTGGTGGCGCTCGCGCTTGAACAATGGTATTCGTCGAACTGGCGAGGGGGCGCCGAGCGCCTGTACACCGGCTACCTGCGCTGGCTGGAAGAAAAAATGATCGACCTGGGGTCCTGGCCGGCGACGGCGGTGGCGCTGTTGCCGGTCTTGCTGGTCATCGTGGTGGACATCGTGATGGCGCAGGTCTGGGCGCTGATGCTGGTCTGGAGCGTTTTCGCGCTCTATCTGCTGATGGGGTTCCGCCGTTTCAGCCATGCCGTGACCGAAATCACGGAAAGTTTGCAAAACGGCGATTTACCCACGGCGCGCAAAGCGTTTTACGACTGGCAGGGCGGGAATAGCCTGACCTTACTGAGTTCCGACGAGATTGCGCAACGCACCATCGAAGCCGGCGCGCTGGCGGCGTATCGCTGCGTGTTCGGCATCGTATTCTGGTTCCTGATCTTCGGGCCGTCCGGCGCGGCGTTTTACTGGATGCTGACGCTGGTCGCGCGCGAATGGAGCGAAAACCCCGCCGGTGAGGACATCACTGTGCTGGCGACGGCGCGCGCCGAACTGGGGAAAGCGGCGCGCTGGCTTCTTTTTATTCTCGACTGGCTGCCGGTACGTTTTCTGGCGTTTTCGTTTGCCATCGTCGGCGATTTCGAGGACGCGATCTACCAATGGCGCGCGCGACCCAAAGATGACGCGGCATTCGACAACAACGCCAACGAAAACCTGCTGCTGGCGACGGCGTTCGGCGCGTTGGGGCTGACCTGGACGCGACGACCATCGGCATCGGCGCCGACGGGAAGCGTGCCCGCGTCCGCCGAAGCAGCATCCGCCGAAACCGTCGCAGAAGTCATCGGCGACATGCCCACGATGGCGTCGGCGGAAGCGGTCACCGAAGCCGTGGCAGAGGCCGTGGCGGAAGTGGCGGGCGAAACGCTGGCAGAAACACCCGGCAACGAAGAAACGGCAAACGAAAAAACCCTGGGCCCGCCGCCCGAAAGCGTGCCGGTCACCCCCGGCGCGTTGCCATCGGCCATCGGGTTGGTCTGGCGGGCGTTGCTGTTCTGGCTGGGGCTGGTGGCGCTGGTGACGGTGGCGTACTGGTCCAGCCACAGCCTCTAATAAATGGCTTTTTTAAGACACATCAAAAGGAGAAATGAGATGTTTCATCTGGCGCGTTGGTGCATGGGATTGTTGGCTATTTGTTTTTCCCTGATCGTTCAGGCAGAAGACTTTGAGGCGCTCAAACAAGCTGCGGAACAAGGAAATGCGCAAGCGCAATTCGATCTTGGGGTGAGGTATAACAGCGGTCAGGGCGTTGACCGCAACGATGTCGAGGCGGCGAATTGGCACCACAAGGCTGCGGAACAGGGACACAAGGATGCGCAATTTGTTCTTGGCGCGTTGTACGCCGTTGGTTTGGGTGTTGCAAGGGATGACGCGGAAGCGGTGAAATGGTCTCAAAAAGCGGCGGAACAAGGCCATGCGATAGCCCAATACAATCTTGGATTGAGATACATCAGCGGTCGTGGCGTTGCGCAAAACGATGCCGAAGCCGCGAACTGGTACCGCAAGGCGGCGGAACAGGGAAATGCGCACGCCCAGAACAATCTTGGAAGGATGTACACCAGAGGCCAGGGCGTGCCCAGAGATGATGCCGAAGCGGCGAACTGGCTTCGCATGGCGGCGGAACAAGGACACATGGAAGCGCAATTCGTTCTTGGCGCGTTATACGCCGAAGGCCGGGGTGTGGCGCGGGATGATGCGGAAGCGATGAAATGGTATCGCAAGGCCGCGGAACAGGAACACCCCGAAGCACAGGAAGCGTTTGACGCCCTGAAGAAAAAACAGCCGCTCAAAACCAGAGTGATGGAATGGTTCCGAGGGTTGTTCCGGTCGGCGAAATAGCTCTCCCCGTCATTCCCGCGGAAGCGGGAATCCAGTGCTTGCAGGGGCAGGGGAGAGGGGGCAAAGGGTGAATGGGCAAAGGGTGAATGGGGATGAGACGGCCATAGCCTCTGGCGTCATTGCGAGCGAAGCGAAGCAATCCAGCGCGTTGATTGTTTCGAGACAGATCAAAAGGAGAAATGAAATGCTTCATGCTGCGCGTTGGTGCATCGGATTGTTTGCCGTTTGCTTTGCCTTGATGGTGCAGGCGGAAGATTTTGAGGTTGTTAAACGTGCGGCGGAGAACGGAGATGCGGAAGCTCAATACAACCTCGGGGTGATGTACATCGCTCGAGGTATTACGCAAAACGGCACCGAAGCCGTGAAATGGTTTCGTAAGGCAGCGGAACAGGGGCATGCGGCAGCCCGATTCAGCCTTGGGCTGATGTACGACGAAGGTTATGGCGTAGCGGAAAGTGATGCCGAGGCTGTGAAGTGGTCACGCAAGGCAGCGGAGCGGGGAAGTGCAGAGGGTCAAGTTATTCTCGGAACGTTGTATTCCAGGGGGCTAGACGTGGAGCAGGATGACGCGGAGGCCGCGAAGTGGTACAGGAAGGCAGCAGAGCAGGGACACGCGGCGGCACAGTATTACGTTGGGTGGGCGTATGACAAAGGCCGTGGCGTTGTCAAGGATGATGCGGAAGCCGTAAAGTGGTACCGCAAAGCAGCAGAGCAGGGAAACAAGAACGCCCAGGCCGCGCTTGAAGCGATGGAAAAAAAGCAGAAGCCATGAGCGACTTATTCACCGTCAAAGTTCCGCAAGCGTCGCAGCCGCTCGCCGAACGCTTGCGTCCGAAAACGCTCGACGAGGTGATCGGGCAGCGGCATTTGTTGGGTGCGGGCAAACCGTTGGCGACGGCGTTTCATTTGGGTAAACCGCACTCGATGATTTTGTGGGGGCCGCCCGGTGTTGGCAAAACGACGTTGGCGCGATTGATGGCGGAAGCGTTTCACGCGGAATTCATTGCGTTGTCGGCGGTGTTGTCCGGCGTCAAGGACATTCGTGATGCGGTGATTCAGGCGGAGAATGCGCAGGCGCAATTGGGGCGCTCGACGATTTTGTTCGTTGACGAAGTGCACCGTTTCAATAAGGCGCAGCAGGATGCGTTTTTGCCGCACGTTGAAAGCGGATTGTTGACCTTTATCGGCGCGACAACGGAAAACCCGTCGTTTGAAGTGATCGGCGCGTTGTTGTCGCGGGCGACGGTTTATGTGTTGCAACCGCTTTCTTCCGAGGAACTCGCGCAGTTGCTCGATCGGGCGTTGGCGGCGGTGTTGCCGGAACGTGCGCTGTCAGAGGATGTGCGGCAGATTTTGGTGGCTTACGCCGATGGCGACGGGCGGCGTCTGATCAATCTCGTCGAGCAGTTGAGTGTTGCGCTCGAAGAAGCGGCGCAGCAGGAGAAGCCGGACGAGATCGACCTGGCGTTCGTCGAATCGGCGTTGGCGCGTTCGTTGCGGCGTTTCGACAAAGGCGGTGAAGCGTTTTACGATCAAATTTCGGCGTTGCACAAAGCGGTGCGCGGCTCGCATCCCGACGCGGCGTTGTACTGGTTCTGCCGAATGCTCGACGGCGGCGTCGATCCGCGTTATCTGGCGCGGCGCATCGTCCGAATGGCCTGGGAAGATATCGGGCTGGCCGATCCGCGCGCGGCGCAAATCGTCAACAACGCCGCCGAAACCTATGAACGGCTCGGTTCGCCCGAAGGAGAATTGGCGTTGGCGCAGGCGGTACTGTACTTGTCTGTCGCACCGAAAAGCAACGCCGGTTATATGGCGTATGGCGCGGCGCGTGCGTTCATTCGTGAGGACAGTTCGAGGCCGGTGCCGATGCACTTGCGCAATGCGCCGACGCGGCTGATGAAGGAATTGGGCTACGGTCACGATTACCGATACGCCCACGACGAAGAGGACGGCTACGCGGCAGGCGAGACGTATTTGCCGGACGATATGAAAGAACCGAACTGGTACCGCCCGACATCACGCGGACTCGAAGCAAAAATCGGCGAAAAACTCGCGGAGTTGCGACGACGTGATCGGGAAGCGGTGAACAAGCGGCGGGCGGCGGGTGGAAAGAAGTAAATTAACCGCAAAGAACGCAAAAAATATCTCACGCGAAGGCGCAACCAGGAATCAGAGGTCAGAGGTCAGGTATCAGAAAAACATAATCTAGAGCGTTTTCTGTTTGGTCGTGCACACTTTCGCGTTGCGCTGTTTTGTTCCCTCCCCTTCAAGGGGAGGGTTAGGGTGGGGATGGGGTTGTCAGGAATCAGATGTCAGATGTCAGGGATCAGCGCGTAGGTTGGTGGTGAGCGGCCTTTAGTCGCGAGCGAAGCGTGGCGGGAACCCCAACGTTTATGTCTCACGCGAAGCCGCGAAGGAACGAAAGCCCTCTCCCCTCGTGGGAGAGGGTGCCCGAAGGGCGGGAGAGGGGGGGGCTGGCCTCTGATACCTGATGCGGCGGTTCCCTCGAAAATCATTCGCATGAGAAATATCTTTGCGTTCTATGCGTTCTTTGCGGTTAAATTTTTGAAGGAAAACGCATGACTACCCTGATGCTTTTAACGCTGGCGTTTGCATTGGCGACCGACGCTTTTGCCGTTGCGGTCACCACCGGCATTCAATTGAAGCGAGTGACGACATCGCAAACCTTGCGAATGGCCGGAACCTTCGGCGGCTTCCAGTTCGGCATGCCGATCATCGGCTGGTTGCTCGGCGCCAGCGTTCATCGCTACATCGAAGCGATCGACCACTGGGTAGCGTTCGGATTGCTGGTGTTCGTCGGCGGCCACATGCTGAAAGAAGCCTGGGAACATCGCAAACTTGACGAAGACGCGCCGCGCCCCGAACGCGCCGATCCGACGCGGGGACGCACTTTGATTTTGCTGGGCATTGCGACCAGCATCGACGCGCTGGCGGTGGGATTATCGTTTGCAATGATTAACGTCAGCATCTGGTTTCCCGCGCTGGTCATCGGCGTCGTGTGCTTCGGCGCAACAGCGTTGGGCATGCGCCTGGGACGTTGGGCATGCACCCTGGGGAATCTGGGGAGCAAAGCCACCCTCGTCGGCGGGCTGGTGCTGATCGTCATCGGGATCAGTATTCTTAGAGAGCATGGGGTGTTTTAGATGGATTATCCTAAAAACCTCAGTTGGACGTGCTCGCCAGTGCTGCGCCCGCCGTGTCAGGCAAGGCGCGACGACGACGCGGGCTGCCATCCCGCGAGGAGGAGCAACGC
>WQTW01000029.1 GCA_009786085.1 Pseudomonadota bacterium
ATGCTCAACGGACTGAAAGCGTTTAATAACATCCTGTACGGCTGGATGATCGCTCGTTCCTCAGAGGGAGGTAGAGATGTGTGCATACACTAGCCCGCAAGGGGAGAGGGGAGGGGGAGAGGGCATTCTTCTTCTGGATGGCTTTTCGCCACGCTTCGCTCGCGGCTAAAGGCCGCTCGCAATGACGCCGTTATTTGATTCCTAATCCCTGACCTCTGATCCCTGACGCCGCACCCGCTCCAACGTTTTCTCGCGCCCCAACAGCACCAACACCGCGTCGATCGCCGGCGTCGAGAGCGTTCCGGCGACCAGCGCCCGAACCGGCATCATGATCTGTGGCGGTTTCAGCCCGTGCCGTTTGGCGGCGTCCTTGAGCGCCGCGTTCAGCGATTCACGGTCCCAGGGCAGGGTCTCGAAAGCCGTGAACAACTCGGCCAGCGCCGCGTGGTTGGCGGGCTGGATCTGCTCGGCCAGCAGCGCCGCGTCCGGCGTGACATCGGCGTAGAAAAAACGGACAGCCTGCGCCATTTCGACCAGCGTTGCCACCCGCTCGCGGAACAACTCGGCGACCGCGCCCGGCGCCGGACCGGCAGCAACGTCCAAACCCTCTTTTTCGAGGAACGGCAACAAGCGCCGCCCCAATTCTTCGGGCGACAATCGCTTCATGTGCTCCTGATTGAGCCAGCGCAACTTGTCGGTGTTGAAGCGCGACGGCGCCGGACTGATCGCGTCGAGATCGAACCAGTCGCAAAATGCCTGGGGCGAAAACACCTCATCGTTGCCGTGCGCCCAGCCCAGCCGCGCCAGAAAGTTAATCATCGCCTCGGGCAGATACCCGGCGGCATCGTACTCGGTCACGCTTACCGCGCCGTGCCGCTTCGACAACTTCTGCCCGTCCTCGCCGAGCACCGTCGGCACATGCGCGAACACCGGCGGCTCAAAACCCAGCGCCCGGAAAATGTTGATCTGGCGCGGCGTGTTGTTGACATGATCGTCGCCACGGATGACGTGCGTGATCTGCATGTCAATGTCGTCCACCACCACGCAGAAATTGTACGTCGGCGTGCCATCGGGGCGGGCGATCACCAGATCGTCAAGTTCCGTGTTCGCAAATTCGATGCGACCCTTGACGCGGTCATCCCAGGCCACCGCGCCGTCGTCGGGATTGCGGAAGCGGATCACAGGCGCCACCCCGGCAGGCGGCGTCTTTCCCGCGGCATTTTCCGGTCGCCAACGCCCGTCATAGCGCGGCTTCTCGCCGCGCGCCATCTGGGCTTCGCGCAGCGCGTCCAATGCCTCGGTCGGCATGTAACAGCGGTACGCCAGCCCGCGCGCCAACATGTCGTCGATCACCTCGCGGTAACGCGCCATCCGCTGCATCTGATAAAACGGCCCCTCGTCATAGCTCAGACCGAGCCAGGCCATGCTGTCCAGAATCGCCTGCGTGGCCGCCTGCGTCGAACGCTCACGATCCGTGTCCTCAATCCGCAATACGAACGTCCCTTGAAAACGGCGGGCATACGCCCAGGCGAACAGCGCCGTGCGGGCGCCGCCCAGATGCAGAAAACCGGTGGGACTGGGGGCAAAACGGGTGCGGATAGGGGTGGACATGAGAGAACGTCAGATAAGAAAAACCGCATTTTACGCGAGGCAACCGGAAATGACTTTAGAGCCGAATTGACCGTGGGGAGTTGTTGTATAACGTGTTGTTTCAAAAGGGATTTGTAAAAAAGGTCTCTATCTTATGCCGTTTATACCACTGTAAGCCCCGCTCATCGGAGGTTTGTTTAGATGGGGCTAAAGAAGGGTTAACGTCAGCTTGAGGCGGTTATTAAGGGTAAGAGGAGATGGATCATGAAGGCGATGAATAGAGGATTTACTTTGGTCGAAGCGATGGTTGTCGTGGCGATCATCGCGATTTTGGCGGCGATTGCGTATCCGGCTTATTCCGATCATGTGACGCGCGGAAGAATACCTCAGGCAACAGCGCCGCTGTCCGACGCAAGGGTTAGACTGGAGCAGATGGCGATAGATTTTAGGGGATACCGACTACCTGGCGGTGTTAATCCATGCACGGGAGGAGGAACTCCCCCTCACCTAACGTGGATCGCCCAGTTCAGCAATGCGGATTTTACGGTGACGTGCACTTCGACGGCGAATGCTTATCTGGTGACCGCTACGGGGGTGGGCAGAATGGCGGGTTTTGTGTACACCGTAAATCAGGCAAACGTTCGTGCGTCAACGGTTACTGGCTTGAACGGATGGACGGGGAATGCGAGCTGCTGGGTGGTGAAAAAAGGCGGTCATTGCGGATGATGCGAGGGATATCATGAAAGCGGGAAATGGCATTCGGGGTTTTACCTTGATCGAGCTGATGGTCATGGTCGCTCTTCTCGCGCTTTTTCTGGCGTTGGCGACACCCAGCATCGGAACTTATCTCGAAAACACCAAGATAAGGAATCCTGGGGACGAATTGGCAGGCGCAATGAAAGAGGCGCAAACGCATGCGCTGAAGGCAAATCGGCCGACCGAGTTTGTATTAACTTTGGGCGCTGGCGGAGCGGTTGTTGGATGGACGATCAATGAAATAAACCTGACAGCGACGCCTCCGGAAACGGAGATTAAGAGAGCCACTTGGCAGGGTAGCCCAAATATTGTGAGAACCCCCGGGCAAGCGACAAGAATCACTTTCAATGAAGCCGGTCGTGTTATGGCGGCCAACTTGATCGCGCCTGGAATTCCCCCGTTGGAGCGCCTTGACCTTAGCAGGGCGGTTGCAATGGACGGCGTCATGCCGCTTCGCGTAGAAGTGAACATGCTCAGAAGAGGGATCAGGGTTTGTGCGCCGCATCTTGCCACGACTGACCCGAAGGGGTGTACTCCTCTTGGCCCATAAACCCAGGCGAACAGTTGATGGAGCAACGACCATGAAAAAGGTTTTTGAAAAGAGGGACGGCAGAAAAGAGCGATCCGGGCAGCGCGGCGGCATGTTGTTGGAAGTCCTTGTATCGGTTCTTCTTTTCGCGCTGGGCATCGTGGCGCTGGTCGGCTTGCAGGGGCGTTCTCTGGGTGTGACTGACGACGTTCAGCACCGTGCCGAGGCCATGCATCTTACCAACGCGTATATGGGAAAAATACTGGCGGCGGCAAATGGGGGGCTAGCAGGTGGCGGGAGGCTAACAGGCGATCAGATTCGGTTGCGGTTTGCTGGCGCGAATAGCGTTGGTGGGGCGGACTATCAGGTCTTCGCGAATCAGGTGTTGGCGATCCCCGGAGTTCAGATGCTGGCGCCGACAGTGAGCTTCGACTTCGTTGATAATACGGGGACGGTTACTGACCTGCTCGACAGAGTGCGGCGCGTTGATTCATTTGATGTGACGATTACCGTTCAGTGGCAGGATCGAGGGGATCAGGGGACTGTACCTCGCCAGTACAGGCAGACCTTCTCCGCAGGTTATTAGAAGCTGTATGGGGTTGTATTTACCGTTATCCCAAAAGAGGCACTCATGAAAAGCTTTTTTTTCCCTATGATTAGACAAAAAGGGATGACCATCGTTGAATTAATGGTGGCGGTGCTCATCGCTTCATTGTCGATATATGCGGTGTATCAAGTCTATGAGGGGACGGAACGCGCAAAGCGTACGGTTGCTTCTGTTGGTGATGCCCAGGTTTCCGGGTTGTACGCGATTCACCTTATAGAAAGCACTATCCGCAGTGCTGGCGTAGGGATGATGAGGGACAGCGGTCAGCGGCTTGCCGGCTGTATTGCGGGGTCCATGGGCGGCGTGACCTCTCCAGCGGGACTTACCCTTCGCCCCTTACCTGTGGTGATTGACGGGGTACGCACGCCCGATGACAATTTCGATGACATTTTTGTCTTTTCCGGCGCCCCCACGCTTCGCGCATTTCCGGTTCAGGTGGCGGCAGTGGCAGGCCCAGTGGTGACGGTTGCAGGAACGCCGTTGGGTTTCAGATCCGGGGATGTTTTGATAGAGGTGACCGACAGTGGTTGTCAGGCCTACATTATCCAGAATGCCGGCGCGGACGCTCAAGGCCGCATCTCAGCAGATGTGGCAGGTCAGACGACGGTGACCCTTGATCGTGCAGGGCCGGCGGTTAACAGTTGGCTTATTGATATCGGAACCCCGAAGCGGGCGCGTTTCTATGTCGATCCTGATACCAACACTTTGCTGATGGAAGACTGGGTGTTGGGAGCCGGTGGTCTGTGGATTATTAACCGCCGTGATCCTATTGTTTCCGGCGTCATGAGTTTCCGGGCGCAGTATGGGATTGGCCCCAATACCGGGGATGTAGGCGCTGGTGGCAGACGCACTATCGGGGAGGTCAACGAATGGAGGTTTGCTGATGCTCCGTGGACTCCGGCGGTTTTTGACACGACGCCACTGGATATAGATAACACAGTTCGGCGGATCAGGGCGATACGGTTGTCGATCATTGTCCGGTCGGACGAACAAGATATCAACCTTGCGGGGGGAGGAGCTGTGCAATTTGTGCCATTCGCCGATTGTTCTGGTCCGGCGGCTACAACATGTTCCCCCGTTGGCCCTCCTCTGAGCTTTTCGGCCGGATGGCGTTATCGCATGTACGAAACAGTGATACCGCTGAAAAACGTCATCTTGAACTAGTGATGGCTATGGTTAATGTGCTGACAGATTATTAAACAGGTGTTTTATGAAAACATTTGAAAAACGTCCTCCGGTATTGAAGCGCCAGCGTGGCATTGTGTTGGTGGTCACGTTGCTTGTGCTGGTGGCGATGACGCTGGCCTCGGTGGGCATGATGCGCTCGGTGGACTCTTCTGTCATGGCGGTGGGCAACATGGCGCTCAAGCAGGCGTCTGTTGCGGCGACAACCTCGGCGCTGGAAAACTTCTTCCGGACGGGCGTGCCGATCATGGCTGCCAATCAGCCCGCATTGCAGAACAATGGTGGTGTGATGAACACGCTCATACCGGGCATCGCTTATTTTGCGTCGATTCAGAATGGGGAAAACGCGCAGGGAATTCCTGCGGTGTTGCAACCCCAGACCCCTGTGATACCTCCACCTCAGACGCTTCCCAGGGATGGTGATTTTCAATACCGGATCGTGGTTGAGAGAATGTGCAGGGCTGCGGCTGTGGGGGTGCCGGCCAGCCCGCAAGATTGTGAGAGCTGTCAAGATGGGACGTTGCTCGGTCTAGGGGGGGGGCGAACCAATGTAGTTCAACATGCCTTTCCTCCGGGAGAAGGGTTTAACGGATGCTACCGTGTGAGCGTTCGCATAGACGGCCCCTTCAATACGCGTTCTTTCGCTCAGGCTTTTGTCGAAATCTGATTAGCATCGCATGAACTATTTTTGTAAAGGTGTCGCCATGAAGACTTTATTCTTTCCCCGTCGGCTGTGTTGTGTGCTGTTCCCTGCGCTGATCTTGTGGGGGGGGGGGGCGCATTCTGCTCCTATCAATTTGCCGGATGTACCGCTGGGAACAGAGACGCGTGTGCCACCGAATATCTTCATGACGGTGGACGATTCTGCCAGTATGTTGAGGAGCTTCAATCCTGACAACCTTAGTGTTAGCCCTACGAATAGGTTTTTCGCTCAAAGGGCTAATGGAATTGACCGGGCGTGCTGGTGGAGGTGGGGTAATCTTAATGATAATTTTGCTACGGCGGGGGGTGATACTGTAGTTGAGCAAATAACATTCTGTACCCCTTACGATGAGACAGACGTAATCCAACTCTTGGGTGGCCATGGCAATGCAGACTCTGGCTGGAGCAATGTAAACCAGCTTAGCAGTCTTTTCCATCATGGACACCCCCCTCTTCTGGCTCCCGCTTTCAACGGTCAGGCCTATGACCCATTGATAACATACAGGCCGCCGAGAAGGTCTAACGGCACGTTTTTGCCCGACATGAATGCAATCAATACCGGCAACTGGGCAACGGTGCAATGGCAGGATGGGGCGACATGGCCGGGCCGTCCGCTTTTTAATTTCAGGACGGCACGCTATGCTTACACCCTGGCACAGCGAAATATTCTGTTCAACAGGTACATGGCAGGGACGGATGTGGCGACACGGAATTTTTTTGACAGCCACGCAACAGGGGCTGGTGCCAATCTCCGTTATAGCTTGCCGCCTCACTACTTCAAAACGAGTGTGAAGTGGTGCAACGCTCTGAGGGCAGATGGTTCGGCTCAAGCAAATGCGGGTTTCAGTAACTGCCGGGACGAGCGTTTTGGCGCGTTTCTATTTCCCTACTATTATGCTCAATTCGGTGAACGCAGAGGCATGACGGACAATACCACCTCCCCGGCGTTTGAGTTGGTGGTTCTGGATTTTGTTAATGGACTGATTAATGGGCAAGCATCCATTACGCACTTTTACATTAACGAAGACGGGGATCTGGACACGTTCACCCGGACATTCGCCGAAGAAGCCACCAATTACGCGAATTGGGCAGCGTACTACAAAAACCGCCTTGTGGCGACAAAAGCCGCAGCTTCTCATGCGTTCGCGGATATTGATAGTAGCGCCGCTGCTCCCGTGATTCCGAGAGTCGGTTTTTCATCAATCAACAGGCTGGCCGAAGGAAGTACGCTCGTTGCGGCCAATCCGAATCGAAATATTGCCATAGCTACGTTGCCGGTTGCGTCTTTCGAGGGGGCGCAAAGAAACACTTTCTTTGACCGGCTTCTTGGTTTCCGTTTTACATGGGGCGGGACGCCCTTGCAGGTGTCCTTGTACGAGGTCGGGGAGATGTTCAGAGGTGCGGGGGCGGGCGCGCCGATCACCCTTTCATGCCAAAGGAACTACCATATTCTTTTTACGGACGGAATGTGGAATTCGTCTCCTGCTTCTATTACGGGTATTACTGACGTGGACAGGAACGTTCCAAACTTGCCGCACCTCCAGGGTCTCTCTGTTTACGGAAGCACCTTGACCTCCGGCGCCTTTTGGCCGGACCCCATTCGCGACCGCGCTGGAGCACAACGGTCGCTTGCCGATATTGCACTTTATTACTGGATGACGGATTTGCGCCCTACTATGGTTAACAACGTCCACACGACGAACCGCGATCCGGCAAACTGGCAGCACCTGAACTTTTTTGGCATGGGGTACGGCGTCAGCGGGACATTGCCTTCGAGAAATCAGGCCGACACGTTGCAAAGAATAGTGAACCGCGAGCCGGGCTTTGACTGGCCGCCGCCGGTGGCAGATCAAATTACGGCGGTGGACGATCTTTGGCATGCTTCGGTCAATGGTTTCGGGCGCTATATTTCGGCGCAGTCCCCGGACGAGTTTCGTGCCGGTCTTCGCTCGATCCTGGCGGAGATACTCAACACGGGCGGTGCTCGTGCAGGCCGCGGGTTTACCCACCCGAATTTAACTTTGGGAGGGGGCACTTCCCAGTTTACCTACGCGCCCTCGTTCGCCTCTGGCTGGAATGGAGACGTCGTTAAAATGCGAATCGATAGCCGAGGGATGGAGCATGCAATACCTGGCCAAGGAACCGCAGCGGAAAATCTTCAAGCCTTGTTGACTCCGACGCCTAGTGTCCCCGATCCTTGGAACACAAGACGCAAGATTTTCACAATGGCTTGGTCGGGTGGAAAAGTGGGTTCCGGTGTTGCCACGCCTGCGCCTTTTCAGGCATCGGCTCTTCCTCCTTCCATAACTCAACATTTGGGGGGCAGCCCAACCCAACAAGCGCAAGTCATTGCCTACCTGCGTGGCGATCGAAGCAGGGAGGGTGATAGCATGGGAAGGTTCCGGCTTCGTGGTCCGGGGCCTTTGGGCGATATCGTCAATGCAATGCCAGAGGTGGTCACGCTGCCTTTCTGTGATCAGCTCAGTGCAAGCCGCCTTTTCTGCAGCTATGACGACACGAAGAACCCTGGTTACAAAGCCTTTTACCAAGCTCAGGTAGCCCTCAACCGCAAAACAATGGTTTATGTCGCAGCCAATGACGGGATGCTGCATGCTTTTGACGGAAATTTGGACGAACAATGGGCGTACATCCCCTCGGATTTGTTTCGTCCGCATAACGAAGGCGGAATTATCAACTTGACGTTTCAGGAGACCAATCCTGATACACCATTTAAACACTACTACTATGTCGATGCGACGCCACGTGTGCTCGATGTGTTTTTGCCGGGTCGCGGTGGCTGGCGCACAGTGCTGGTCGGTGGTTTGGGCAAGGGGGGCACGTCTTACTATGCGCTCGATGTGACCGACCCCACCGTTGCTGCGACCGAAGCCGGCACGGCCAGCAAGATGGCGATGTGGGAATTTACCCACAACAACATGGGATACACCTTTGGACGAGCCGACCTCGTGAAGACCAGAGCCAAGGCGTGGGGCTACAAGAGCGATGACGATCCGGACGGAAAATGGGTGGCTATCCTTCCTTCCGGCTATAACAACGGCTCCGGGAATGGGCAACCGAAAAATGGGGACGGAAAGGGGCATCTCTTCTTTGTCGATCTGGAAACAGGAGCGCTTTTACACACTCTGTCAACGCCGGAAGGTTCAGCCGATGACCCCTTGGGGCTGGTTGCTATCGGCGGTTATACCGAGTTTATGGACAATCAATTAGCGCTGGCGATCTATGCCGGCGATCAGAAGGGGAATTTGTGGCGCTTCAATCTCGAAGACGATGATTTTAATCAATGGACTGTGGAAAAGATGGCGACACTCACGGACAGCGATGGTCGTCCGCAGTGGGTGACGACCGAACCCTGGCCACTGCGCGATGCAAATGGGGATCGCTGGGTGTTTGTGGGAACGGGGGGGTTTAGAGAGAGTAACGATTTGGCTTCCAATGTGAGACATACGTTCTATGCTTTCCGGGACGGTGGGATAGACAGAAATGCCGTCACAAATAAAGATAAAGCGGACGCCTTTACCGGGCGGAACCCGAGGAATGTTAATAAAAACTGCGGCGCCAGTGGCAGTGAATATTGTGGGCTGGAGCGTGTGGAGGGGGCGCGAGTGAATATCAATCCCACGGACAGACAAAAAGAGAACGGCTGGTATGAGGACATGGAATCGGGATACCACATTAACGTAAAGCCGGTGGCTGCATTGGATAAAGTGGTTTATGCCGCTAACAGATACACCGGTGGTCTACCGTCAGGGAGTATGATAGGTGTGGATCCGTGTACCAGCGCAACCTTTGATGGCAGGGTTTTTGCTCGAGAGGTTAATACTGCAGAGACGTTTCTTAGCGCTAACAAGCACTATGAAAGCGTTTCAGGCGGGATTTCTGATGTTAGGATTGTCAGGCGAAGAGGGCCTATGGGGCCAAGTGGGCCAGGTCCGGATGAACTATCAGTTGCCGTTAGTGGCATGACGCCAGGTTCCGCTATTAGCATGCCAGACATGAAGGCAGTTTCAATTTCTGGAAATATGGGGATCACCGGGGTACCTGACAGAATCTATATACGGCACATCGAGTGATTTTGAGGGGGGTGTCTGAACAGCGCGGTAGTGATACCGCGCTGTTTTATTATGTTCGCTTATCCGCTCTACGGGACTTGATGGTTTGCGATCAGTGTTACCAACGTTGTTGCTCCGATTCCGGCTTTCACCACATGCCCACTCCCCGGCGCGACGGTGATGGGGTTGCCGTCGAGATCCCATAGCGCGGTCAACAGGACGGTTCGGTTGCCTTCGGGGGTGATGATTTCCAGGGTGTCGCCGACGTCGAAATGGTTTTTTACGTCGAGGGTGGAGAGGCCGGTGTCGGGGTCGTGGTCGATGACTTCGGCGACGAATTGCTGGGTGAAGTTTGAGGAGGCGCCATCGGTGTAGTTTTGGGTGGTGTCCGGTGCGCTCGATGCGCGGCGGTCGAGGAAGCCTTCGGTGTAGCCGCGGTTGGCGAGACCATCGAGTTGTTTCAGAAGATCGGGGTCGAAGTCGCGTCCGGCCATCGCGTCGTCGATCGCTTGTTTGTAGATCTGCGCGGTGCGGGCGGTGTAATAGTGCGATTTGGTGCGGCCTTCGATTTTGAGGCAGTCGATGCCGATTTCAATCAGCCGCCGGACATGGCGAATGGCGCGCAGGTCGCGCGAGTTCATCAGGTAGGTGCCGTGTTCGTCTTCGGCGATTTCCATCCATTCGTCGCGTCGGCGCTCGGTTTCTTCGAGGAGCCAGGCCTGGTCGGCGGCGGGATGGCGGGATGGAACTTCTTTCCCACTACCCTCTCCCCCACCCCCTCTCCCACAAGTGGGAGAGGGGAGTGTCGAAACACCATCCCCACCCCGGCTCTCCCCTTGAAGGGGAGGGAGATTTTTGCCCTCTCCTCCAACCCCTTGTGCTGCTGGATTCCCGCTTTCGCGGGAATGACGGGGAGAGGGGGGCGTCGAAACCCCATCGCCACCCCGACCCTCCCCTTGAAGGGGAGGGCGGTTTTCACCCTCTCTCCCAACCCCTTGTGCTGCTGGATTCCCGCTTTCGCGGGAATGACGGGGAGAGGGGAGAGTATGAAGGAGAGGGGGATTCTTGCTTTCCCCCTCTCCCGCCCCTTCGGGGCACCCTCCCCCGCGAGGGGGGAGGGGAGGAACTGGCAGTAGCGTACCTTCAGCGGTTTCGGTCCCGGGTGCGAGGCGGTAGCGCCAGCGGCAGGCGTTGGTGCAGGCGCCCTGGTTGGAGTCGCGGTGGTTGAAGTAGCCGGAGAGCAGGCAACGCCCGGAGTAGGCGATGCACAGTGCGCCATGTACGAAAACTTCCAGTTCGATATCGGGGCATTGTTGGCGGATGTCGGCGATTTCATCGAGCGACAGTTCGCGCGACAGGATGACGCGGGCGATGCCTTGCCGTTGCCAGAAGCGCACGCTGGCCTGGTTGACGGTGTTGGCTTGAACGGAAAGGTGGATCGGCATTTCAGGCCAGCGTTCGCGCACCAGCATGATGAGTCCCGGGTCGGCCATGATCAGGGCGTCCGGTTGGAGCGCCACGACCGGAGCCAGGTCGTCGAGGAAGGTTTCGACTTTGCGGTTGTGCGGCATGACGTTGACGGCCAGGTAAAAGGCTTTTCCGGCGTCGTGCGCGGCGGCGACTCCTTCGGCAAGCGCGGCGGTGTTGCGGAATTCGTTGTTGCGCACGCGCAGGCTGTAGCGCGGCAGACCGGCATAGACGGCATCGGCGCCGTAGGAGATGGCGTAACGCAGGCTTTTCAGCGAGCCGGCGGGGGAGAGAAGTTCGGGGCGTTTCATTGTCGGGGATCAGGTGTCAGGGATTAGGGATCAGTTTAGAGCGTTTTTGGTCCAAGCGTTTACAAATCTGTGAGCGTGCACTTTGTTCCTCTTTTGCATGGGTTTCTGCACATGTCAAAGCGCCACAGGCGCGTAACATGAGTAACCGTCGGTGGAGCGCGAACGCAGTGAGTGCGGAACCGGCGGAGGGGTGATCGTAACAGACCCTCAGCCCTGCAAGGGCTGAACAACAGACCCTATTCAGCCCTTGCAGGGCTGGATGCAAGAGGGGAGCGCTTTCCGCCGGTTCCGTTCGCTGCGCTCACTCCACCGACGGTTACTCACATGATGCCCCTGCGGGGCAAAACTGCGGCCCTCCCGCGAGGGGAGAGGGGTGACCGTAACAGACCCTATTCAGCCCTTGCAGGGCTGGGAGCGCTTTCCGCCGGTTCCGTTCGCTGCGCTCACTCCACTGACGGTTACTCACATGATGCCCCTGCGGGGCAAAACTGCGGCCCTCCCGCGAGGGGAGAGGGGAAGTTCTTCTTCGCGCTTCCGCGTCTCCGCACGAGATGGAAAGGGCGAGGGGAATTGCATAAGTTTGTATAATGGCGGTAGATTTTTCCCTGGTGTACCAGACTCTGAAATGGAGGCAGCAATGAGCACAGAACGGGATTGGAATGACGCGATGAAATCGGAATGGGACAGCTTGCTGCCGCCCGGCGATACGTCGCGGCGGCGTTTTGTCGTCGGTTCGTTGGCGGCGGGGTTTGCGCTGGCGGTGCAGCCGGTGATGGCGCAGACGGCGATCACGACCAGTGCGGACGGCTTGGAGGCGTCGGATGTCATGATTCCGGTTCCGGGCGGCGACATGCCGGCGTATCGGGCGCGTCCGTTGAAGGGGAAAAACTGGCCGACGGTTCTGGTGGTACAGGAAATTTTTGGCGTGCATGAGTACATCAAGGATGTTTGCCGGCGTTTGGCCAAACGCGGTTATCTGGCGATTGCGCCGGAGCTTTTCGCGCGCTATGGCGATCCGCGTCAATACAGCGAAGTGCAACAGTTGTTGCGTGAACTGGTGTCGAAAATTCCCGACGGCGAAGTGCTCGCCGATCTCGATGCTTGCGCGGCTTGGGCGGTGCAGCAGGGCGGCAATCCTGAACGTTTGGGGATCACCGGTTTTTGCTGGGGTGGACGCATCACCTGGCTTTATTGTGCGCACCAGCCGAAAGTTAAGGCGGGCGTGGCCTGGTACGGTCGTCTGGAAGGCGACAAAACGGAATTGACGCCGCGACATCCGCTCGATGTTGTCGGCGAGTTGAAAGCACCGGTGCTGGGGTTGTATGGCGGCGCCGACGCGGGCATTCCGTTGGAGAGCGTCGAAAGAATGCGCAAGGCGCTGGCGCAGGGGCGAGGCGCGGCCAAAGCGTCCGGGTTCAAGGTCTATAAGGGCGCGCCGCATGCGTTCCACGCCGATCATCGCCCCAGTTTTCGGCGCGAGGAAGCGGCGGATGGCTGGAAGCGGATGTTGGCCTGGTTCAAGAAGAGGGGCGTTTGAATACGAGAGCGATTCGTAGATGGTTAAAAACGTTAGGGCACATTATGAAGAAGGAGACAAAAATGGATTTATTGGAAAAGTATCGTATTGCCCACGAAACCAGAAACTTTGAAATAGAAATGTTTTGGAAGCGATGCAACTATTTTCTTGTCCTGAACACAGCGGTAGCTACGGGTTTTTTTGCTTTGAGTAACGCACAAGATTCATGGTACAAGATTGCTCTTGTGGTGTTGGGGATAATAGTGTCGCTTATTTGGTTTTTTGTGGGGCTGGGGGGTAAATTTTGGCAATGCCGCTGGGAGCAACGCTTGCTAACTATAGAAAAAGAGATTGGAGGTGGGTGCGGGCTTTTCTCAGCCACGTGGGAAGAGATTAAATTGGACGTTGAAGAAAGTCTTTCTAATGATGGTGAATGCAAAAAAAAGCTGGATTGGATTGATCGTCAAATAATGAAAAAGCCTTCGGTAAGTAAGCAGATGATTTATCTTTCTCTTATCTTTCTTCTGTTTTGGTGTTTTTTATTCGTAGCTTTTATCATTAAAAGCTGCCATTTTTCTTGCTTTTGCGTTTCATGCGTATTTTAGTGTTGAGTTACGGTGGCACAGATTCTAGGCATCGAAACCTCGTGTGACGAAACCGGTATCGCGCTCTACGATACGGAACGCGGTTTGCGCGCGCACGCGCTGCATTCGCAGGTTGCGCTGCATGCGGCGTATGGTGGCGTGGTGCCGGAGTTGGCGTCGCGCGATCATGTGCGGCGCATCGTCCCGCTGATCGAGGCGGTGGTGCGCGAAGCGGAAACGACGCTGGAGGCGATAGACGGCCTGGCCTATACGCAGGGGCCGGGACTTGCCGGTGCGTTGCTGGTCGGCGCCGGTGTGGCGAGCGCGTTGGCGTTGGCGCTCGATAAACCGCTGATCGGTGTGCATCATCTGGAAGGGCATTTGTTGTCGCCATTGCTTTCCGCTGACAAGCCATCGTTTCCGTTCGTTGCGCTGCTGGTGTCGGGCGGGCACAGTCAGTTGTTTTTTGTTCGCGGTGTCGGGCAGTACGAATTGCTCGGCGATACCTTCGACGATGCTGCCGGTGAGGCGTTCGATAAAGCGGCGCAGTTGCTCGGCTTGCCGTACCCGGGCGGGCCGACGTTGGCGCAGTTGGCGCGTCAGGGACGTGCCGGAGCGGTGCGTTTGCCGCGTCCGTTGATCGACGCGCCGCATCTTCATTTCAGTTTTTCCGGATTGAAAACGGCGGTGCTGACATTGGTGCGGCAGTTGCAATATGAAGGACGTTTCGACGATCAGGCGCGTGCGGACGTGGCGCTGGAATTTGAAACGGCGGTGGTCGATGTTCTTACTGTCAAGGCGTTTGCGGCGTTGCTTCAGCCTTCTCCTTCAAGGGGTGACAAACCCCCGTCGGCTTCGCCGACACCCCCTTTGGAAAGGGGGCTGGGTGGGGATGGTGCCCCTGCGCTTGCTCCAGCTCAGATGCGAAGCCGACAGTTGGTGGTTGCCGGTGGTGTCGGCGCGAATCAGTCGTTGCGCTCGCGTTTTGCCGAGAAGGCTGCTGCGTTTGATGTTCGTGTTTATTTTCCGGAGATGGCGTTTTGCACCGATAATGGCGCGATGATCGCACTGGTCGGCGCGTTGAGGATGGCGGAGGCCGGACGCGATTATGCGTTTCATGTTCGACCGCGTTGGCCGCTGACGGAGTTGGGGGCGGTATCAGGTATCAGGGATTAGGTATCAGGGATCAGGGATCAGGGATCAGGGATCAGGGATCAGGGATCAGGGATCAGGGATCAGAAGTCAGGAATCAGGTATCAGAGAAAATTAACCGCAAAGAGTGCATAGAACGCATAAAAAGAGATCAGGGTTCAGCACAATCCTGATTTGATTTCCAATACCTCAACGTTTTTTCTTTGTGTTCTATGCTTTCTTTGCGGTTAAATTTTAAAGAAAGGAATAAGCGATGCAAATCGCGGTGGCGCAACTCAATTTGACCGTCGGCGCGCTCGATGCCAATGCGCGGCGTGTGCTGGAAGCGCATCAGTCGGCGTGTTGCGCCGGTGCGCGGGTGACGCTGACGCCGGAGTTGTCGTTGACCGGTTATCCGCCGCAGGATTTGTTGTTGCGTCGGGCGTTTCTCGACGATTGTGCGCAACGCTTGCAGGCGCTGGCGGCGCAGGTGGATCAAGGCGTTTTGCTGGTGGGTTTTCCGGAAAACGATGGCGAGCAATGTTATAACGCAGTGGCGCTGTTGCGTCGCGGTAAGGTGCGGCAGATTTACCGCAAACAGATTTTGCGCGCGGACGACAAACGCTACTTTGAAAAAGGATGCGCAGCGTCGCCGGTGGTTTTTGACGAGGGCGGTACACGGTTTGCGATACTGTGCGGTGACGATCTCATCAAACCCGGCCCTGCAAAAGCCGCGCTGGCGGCGGGTGCGCAATGCGGGTTGGTCGCGGACGCGCGTGCTTATCAAATCGACGATGAATCCGCGTATCCGGCTTGGTTGTCGGCGCGCGCGAAAGCGCTGGGCTTGCCGTTGATCGTGGCGCAACATGTGGGCGGGCAGGATACGCAGGTGTTCATGGGCGCGTCGATGGCGCTGAATGCGTCGGGTGTTTGTGCGCAATCGTTGCCGCCCTGGCATGAGGCATTGACGTTGGTACGTGTCAAACGCGGCGAACCGGAAGTGCGCAGCAATCAGACGCAAGAGCCGAGCGAATATCACGTCTATCAGGCGTTGGTGACGGCGGTGCGTGATTATGTTCAGAAGAACGGTTTTCCCGGTGTTGTGATGGGATTGTCGGGCGGCATTGATTCGGCGCTGGTGTTGGCGCTGGCCGTGGATGCGTTGGGACCGCATCGCGTGCGAACGTTCATGTTGCCGTCGCCTTACACCAGCGCGATGAGTTTGGAAGACGCCGAAGCGATGGCGCGAACGTTGGGCGTGACGCATCACAGCATCGCACTGGCGCCGTTGATGGACGCGGTGACGAAAACGTTGACGCCCTGGTTCGATGGCGCGCCCGGCGCGCTGACGGCGCAAAACATTCAGGCGCGGCTGCGGGCGCTGTTGTTGATGGGTTTGTCGAATCAACACAACTGGTTGTTGCTTGCGGCAGGCAACAAATCGGAAGCGGCGGTCGGTTATTCGACCTTGTACGGCGACATGGCCGGTGGTTTTGCGCCGCTGAAAGATGTGACCAAAGCCTGGGTTTATCGGCTGGCACATTATCGCAATGCGCTGGGTCAAATCATTCCAGAGCGGATTTTGATGCGAGCGCCGAGCGCCGAGCTGGCGTATGGGCAGACCGATCAGGATACTTTGCCGCCGTATGAAACGCTCGACGCAATCATCGAAGGCTATGTCGAACGCGGTGAGGATGCGGCGACGCTGTTGGAGCAAGGTGTTTCGCGCAAACATCTCAAAGAGACCTTGCAACTTCTGGCGGTGAGTGAATACAAGCGGCGGCAGGCCGTTCCCGGCCCGTACATCACGGCAGGCGCATTCGGCGATGATTGGCGTTATCCGATGACCTCGAAGTGGCGCGAATCGTTGGAGAAACAGACGTCTGAAAAGAAAGAAGCCGGAAAGAAAGTGAAAAAAGGAGAGTGAAACATGAAACGCATTGAAGCCATCATCAAACCATTCAAACTCGACGAAGTGCGCGAAGCCTTGTCGGAATTGGGCGCATCGGGAATGACCGTGACCGAAGTCAAAGGATTCGGTCGTCAAAAAGGGCACACCGAATTGTATCGGGGCGCGGAATACGCGATCGACTTTTTGCCCAAGATTAAAATAGAAGTTGCGCTTCCTGAAGCGCTGGTCGAGCGGGCGATCGAGGCGATTGTTCGCGCAGCACGCACCGGCAAGATCGGTGATGGTAAAATTTTTGTGATGCCGCTGGAGCAAGTCGTTCGCATTCGTACCGGCGAAGAGGGCGAGGCTGCGCTTTGAGGATTGTTTGATCTTGTGAAAAAGGGAAAATATGAATGCGTTTGTTAAGGAGTTCAGGGAATTCGCGGTAAAAGGCAGTGTGATTGATTTGGCTGTTGGGGTCATTATCGGCGCTGCGTTCGGAAAAATCGTCGATTCGCTGGTGAAAGACCTGGTGATGCCGGTCGTCAGTCGCTTTTTGGGCGGCCTCGATTTTACGAACTGGTTTTTCATTCTCGGGAAAATTCCCGATGGCTACAGCGGGGCGATGACGCACGAGGCGTTGACCAAAGCGGGCGTGCCGCTGTTTGCATACGGTAATTTCATCACCATCCTGATCAATTTCATCATTCTGGCGTTCATCATTTTCCTGATGGTGCGGCAAATCAATCGACTCAAAAGAAACGCGCCGCCTGCTGAGTTGCCAACGGAGGCGCCGCCGACGCCGGAAGAAGTGCTGTTGCTGAGAGAAATCCGCGATTCGCTGAAAAAGTAAAAAGATGACTGAAGTTTCGCATTGGAAAAAAGCGCGCGTGGCCGGCCATTGCGTGTGGACGGAACGCCTTTTTTCGTTGCAGGTTGACGCACCGGAGATTCGTTTCACCGCCGGTCAGTTCGCTTCGTTGGCGTTGCCCGCGCCGGAGGGCAGCGTCGAACCGATGCTGGCGCGTCCCTACTCGTTCGTGAATGCACCGGACAGCACACCGCATGAATTCCTCATCACCGAATCGCCGCAGGGAACCTTGTCGCCGCGTCTGGCGCGATTGCGCGAAGGCGACACCATCTGGATCGGCAACGCGTACGGCTTTTTCGTGTGTGACGAAGTGCCTGCCGCGTCAACGTTATGGATGATGGCGACCGGCACGGGGATCGCACCGTTTTTGTCGATGCTTCGCACCGACGAACTGTGGCGCAAGTTTGAGCGCGTCGTGCTGGTGCATGGCGTGCGCTGGGCGGAGGAACGGGTGTATCCGAAAGTGATCGCGGCGGTGCAGCAGGAGCATGGAAACCGTTTTTCTTATGCGCCTTTCGTCAGTCGCGGAGCCTTAAACCGAGAGAAGGCGGATCAGGAAAATTATTTTTCGGGGCGGATCACAACGGCGCTTGCCGATGGTCAACTGGAAAAAGAAATAGGTTGTACGATCGACAAAGAGACGACACAGGTGATGCTGTGCGGCAATCCGGCGATGGTCGAGGAAGTGCATACGCTGCTCAGCGAACGCGGCATGCGCCGACATCGCCAACGCGCGCCGGGACAGATCACGGTTGAGACGTACTGGTAGGCAGGAATCAGGTATCAGAGGTCAGGTATCAGAGGTCAGGAATCAGAGGTCAGGAATCAGAAAAGCCCCCTTTTCAAAGGGGGTGTCGGCGAAGCCGACGGGGGTTTGTAGAAAAATATTCACCGCAAAGAACGCATAGAGCGCAAAGAAAAAACTGGCGTCATTGCGAGCGAAGCGAAGCAATCCAGAAAATGTGCGCAACGAAAAAATCGCTGGATTGCTTCGTCACTTCGTTCCTCGCAATGACGCATTTCTGATGCCTGACTTCTGCCCTCTGATTCCTGATAACCCCATCCCCACCACCCTCTCCCCCACCCCTCTCCCGCAAGCGGGAGAGGGGAGAATGGTGAAGGGGAGGGAGCGTCATTCCTTCGCGGCTTCGCGTCTTCGTGTGAAGCGCTTTTTGTGGATTCTGCGACTTCGCGCAGAATGACGGCTTTTTTTATTCACGCATTCGCGTGAAATACAAGGGCGGGTTTGAAACCCGCCCCTACACGCACAGACGTTTTTTCTTTGCGCTCTATGCGTTTCTTTGCGCTCTTTGCGGTGAAATGGTTTTTCTGATACCTGACCTCTGACCTCTGATCCCTGACAACCCCATCCCCGCCACCCTCTCCCCCACCCCTCTCCCGCAAGCGGGAGAGGGGTGAATGGTGAAGGGGAGGGCTTCAAATGCGCCGGTTCAATCCTTTTTGTCCGGAGCAACAATCGGGAAGTTGGGTTGGAAAGGCGGCGCCAGCAAGGAAAACAATTCTTCCGCTTTGGCGGGGCTGCCGCTCACGACGGCGCACGATATCTGCTGCCCCGGCGGGCGTTCTGCACCACAGGCCTGCGAGTAGCTGATCATGCCGGTGATGAGCGCGGCGAGGGTTCTGGCATCTATCTCAAGCGTGACATCGGCGTTTCGCAAGTGCTCCGCACGGTTGTTGAGAACGCTGCTTTGCAGAAGGACGTGATGTGTTTCCTGTTTGCCGTCGCGCCGCAGAAGGATGTTTAGCCCAATCGTTTTACCGTACGCTCTTTCTGCTTCCAGTCGTACACCCATGTAGTCCAGCAACATTTCGGTCGGCATGGCTAACAGCGTATCCCAACTGGGGTCGTTGGCCTGCGCCGGTATGGCCTTGCCGAGTCGCAGTTCCTGGGCGCCGGTCAGGTAGAAATTACGCCATGTCGCATTTTCTGCCTGATAGCCCAACTGTTCCATGGCGTCGGCGGAAATGCTGCGGGCTTTGCTGTCGAAATTCTTTCTGATATTTTCGTCGTGCGCCGCAGCGACGATGATGTAATTCATCACTTCAATGAGCCAGCGGTATTCTCCTCGTTGCCAGGCGATTTCAGCATTTTTAAGAACGGTTCCGGGACCGCCCATCCAATCAAGATGGCGTCTGGCGCGTTCTGCCATCGGCAGGGGATTGAGGTTGACGGGGTTGCCGTCGAACCAGCCGAAGTAAAAGGTGTAAACACCGCGAGCATTATGGCTCAGACTGCCGTAGTATCCGTGCAATTCCCAGATGTTTTCTATTTCCGGCGGGAACACCAGCCGCGCCGCAATTTCTTCTTTGTTCAGTCCGGAGTTGGCAAGCCGAAGTGTTTGGTCGTGGATGAAGCGATAGCCGTTGCGCGCAGCGATCAGCGAGGCTTTGACTTCGGCATTGGTGAAAACCGGCCAATGGTGCATGCCGTACATGATGTCGCTTTTATCGCCCCACAAACGCAGTGTTTCGTCCAATGCTTTGGACCAAGCCAGCGCATCGCGTGTTTTTGCGCCGCGCAGCGTATAAACGTTGTGAAGGGTTTTGTTGCAATTTTCCGCTGCCGATAAAGCCCTTAGCTCCGCGGTGTACCAGTGCATTTCTGCGGGCGCTTCGGTGTTGGGCGCCAGATAAAAATAGAACGTCAGTCCGTCGATGTTTTCCGCGGCGTTTTCCGAAATTTCCCGAGGTCTTGTGGCAGAGCCGCCGTGCGGCGCACCTTCTTTTCTGACCACGATTTCGGTCGGTGCGATCAGCGTTACTGTGCCGCCCGTAGGAGGCAGAAGTCCCAGCCCTGCGCCGACATGGCCTTTTTCCGAAGGAGGCAGCGTATTGCCGTACATATACGTCGCTCTGCGATGCATGGCGTTGCCTGCAAGCACGTTCTCGGTCACGGCGGCTTCAAGAAAACCTTCCGGCGCGATGATGCGCACCTTGCTTTGTGCGGACGGGTCCGTCGGCATGACGCCTCGGACGCCGCCGTAATGGTCGGTATGGCTGTGCGAATAGATCACCGCGACCACCGGTTTTCTTTGCCCTACGCCTTCGTAGTAAAGCTCCAGCGCGGCTCTTGCCGTTTCTTCCAGCGTGAGCGGATCAATGATGATCAGGCCGGTGTTGCCCTCGATGATGGTCATGTTGCCGATGTCGAGGTTACGAACCTGATAGAGCCTGTCTCTGAGTTTGAAAAGCCCGCCTTGCATGACGAGTTGCGACTGTCGCCACAAAGAAGGGTGAACGGTGAAGGGCGCTTCTTTATACAAATCGGTCAGGAAATCGTATTTTGAAAGATCCCAGATGATTTTTGTTCCGTCGCGATTCGTTATGAACGGCACAGGGATGTCTTCGTACATCCCTCTTTGCGCGTTTTCCAGGTCTTGTGTTCCCGGCAATGAGGCGTCGTCAGGCAAACGTGAATAGGCCTCTTCGTGCAATCTTTTTGTTATTTCCGTGGCTTCTTTGGGTTGTTCAACCGGATGCGCAGCGGCAACACCCAAACAGCACCCTGTGATTAAAATCCATCCCGCAATGGTTAACGTTTTCATCATACGCTCCTTCAAAGGTGGGAAGATATTTAAACCTAAAAACCTCAGTTGACCGCTTGTAAGCCTATGGAAAACCGCGTAGCCGCTTGCTTTGGAGTCGTTCTCAGCGCTCACCCATTGGGTGAGTGCGCTACGTGCTCGCCAGCACTACGCTCGCCGCGCCATGCTGCGTTGCTCCTCCTCGCGGGATGGCAGCCCGC
>WQTW01000030.1 GCA_009786085.1 Pseudomonadota bacterium
GACCTCTGACCTCTGACCTCTGACCTCTGACCTCTGACCTCTGACATCTGACATCTGACATCTGACATCTGACATCTGACATCTGACATCTGACATCTGACCTCTGACACCCTGACATCTTTTCCCCGCCATCCTTTTGTGATACAAAAAGAAACATTTCCTGCTTCCCGAGTTCTCGACATGGTTTTGAAACGGCTGATCCCTCTTTTGTTGTGCGTTCTTTTGCTTGCCGCCTGTGGACGTTCCGACCCGCAAGCCGCGCTGGACGCCGCCGTCAAGAACCTTCAGACTTCTCTGGAAAAAAAGGACACCGGCGCCGTGATGGCGTTGCTCCATCCCGATTTTTCGGCGCAGCAGCCGGACAATGGCCGCGAATGGGCCAAACAAACGATGACGCTGATGTTCCTGCAGTACAAGAACATCAACATCATCGCGTTATCGCAAGACAGCCGGATCGACGCACGGGTGCCAAGCCGCGCCTTCACCGACGTCAACGTCGCGCTGACCGGCGCCGAGGGCTTGATTCCCGACAGCGCCCGACATTATCGGGTCAATCTCGAATGGCGGCTGCTCGACAAGGACTGGAAACTGATCCGGTTGCAATGGGAGTAAGAGATGATCGTCCTCGCCAAATTTTTCTGATCTGCTTATTTTCATAAATATTCGCTTTTATGATGTTTTTTTCCGTAATCCGGCTACCCTCTCCCCCTGCCCCCTTTTCAAAGGGGGCGCCGCCGAAGGCGGCGGGGGTTTGTCTCTCCCGCAAGCGGGAGAGAGGAACCGTTCAGACGCATCGCGCGCTGCTTTCCCCTCTCCCGCTTGCGGGAGAGGGTGACCCGAAGGGTCGGGAGAGGGACAGCGTTTATGGAAACCGTTGTAACCGTTCTTCCCGATGAAGCCCGGCTTTTACACCATCATTGCAGCGCAGTTTTTTTCGTCGCTGGCCGATAACGCGCTCCTGATCGCCACCATCGCGCTGCTGTACGAAACGTTGCCGAGCGACGCTTCGTGGATGTCGCCGATGTTGAAGTGGACATTCGTGTTGTCTTATGTGTTGTTCGCTGCGTTCGTCGGCGCTTTTGCCGATGCGATGCCCAAAGCGCAGGTGATGTTGATCACCAATTCGATCAAGTTCGTCGGCTGCCTGTTTCTCATTCTCGGCATGCACCCGCTGGTGGCTTACGCCATCGTCGGCTTCGGCGCTGCTGCTTACTCTCCGGCCAAATACGGCATCCTGACCGAACTGTTGCCGCCGAAACAATTGGTGGCCGCCAACGGCTGGATTGAAGGCGCCACAGTAACGTCGATTATTCTCGGCGTGTTGATCGGCGGCGCTTTGATCAGCGAGCGCAGCGCGACTTTTCTGATCGGCGTCACGCCACCGTTCATCCATTCCGCCGCCGAAGCGGCGATGTTCGTCATCATGTTCGGCTACATCGTCGCCGCCGTGATCAATGCCTTCATCCCCAACACCGGCGTCGATCACCGCATTCCGAACAAAAACCCGCTCTTTCTGGTGCGCGAATTTTCGCACTGCTTTCTTCTCCTGTGGCGCGACCGTCTGGGACAGATTTCACTTGCGACGACAACACTATTCTGGGGCGCCGGCGCGACGTTGCAATTCATCGTACTCGATTGGTCGGCAGATGCGCTGGGTTATTCACTCTCGCAAGCGACCATGCTGCAAGGCGTCGTGGCGCTCGGCATTGCCGTTGGCGCCGTGCTGGCCGCCCGAATGATCTCGCTGCGCGACGCGGTCAAAGTTCTGCCGCTCGGCGTTGCGATCGGATTTGTGGTGATTGCGATGATCTTCGTTCGCCATATCGGCGCAGCGATCGCCTTGCTGGTCATCATCGGCATGATCGCCGGTTTCTTTGTGGTGCCGATGAACGCGTTGTTGCAACACCGCGGCCATGTATTGATGGGCGCAGGCCACTCCATCGCCGTGCAGAACTTCAATGAAAACATCGGCATCATGGTGATGCTGGCGATGTACGCGCTGATGCTCCAATCGGGCTTGTCGGTCAACGTCGCCATCGTGATGTTCGGTTGCTTGCTCTCCGCCGTCACGGGGCTGATCATCATCAAACACGCGCGCAATCAGGCGCGGGGCGATTCGCTGCACCTGATCGGAATGGAAAAACCGAAAATACGGCCACCGCTGTGATCAGGAATCAGATGTCAGATGTCAGGTATCAGAAAAAAACCATTTCACCGCAAAGAACGCAAAGAAACGCATAGAGCGCAAAGAAAAAAACGTTTTCTCGTGTAGGGGCGGGTTTCAAACCCGCCCTGTGAGCAAGCGTAGCCCGGATAAGCGAAGCGCCATCCGGGAATCGTCTCTGTCATTCTGCGCGGAGCAAAGCGACGTCGCAGAATCCAACCCTCTCCCCTTGCGGGAGAGGGTGGCCGAAGGCCGGGAGAGGGGGAAATAAAATGCAATCCTTTCACCCCNCTCCCCCGCCCCCCCNCCCNCAAGGGGAGAGGGGAACATTTTTCTCCGCGCCTCCGCGTCTCCGCGCGAGAATTTTTCTTTGCGTTCTTTGCGGTAAATATTTTTCAACAAACCCCCGCCCGCCTTCGGCGGGCACCCCTGCAAACCCCCGTCGGCTTCGCCGACACCCCCTTTGAAAAGGGGGCAAGTCGGGGGCTTTCCTTCTTCGCGGCTTCGCGTGAGATCTTTCCCGGATGGCGCTTCGCTTATCCGGGCTACACGGTTTCGTGGTTTTCGTGCCTTTTCGTGGTTAAAAGGTTTTTCCCTTCGCGGCTTCGCGCCTTCGCGTGAGACCGACCCGTCGCGGTTCGCTACGCTCACCAGCGACCTACGCGTTCTCCGCAGCCAATGTTTTTTTCGTGAACACCAAATCTTCCCAGGACTTCGCTTTGTCCGCCGGGCTGCGCAACAGGTACGCCGGATGGTAAGTCACCACCAGCGGCGTTTCCCGGTAACGGTGCACACGCCCGCGCAAGCTGGCGATGCTGGCGTCGGTGTTCAGCAACAACATCGCCGCGCTCTTGCCCAGCGCCACGATGATTTTCGGTTGGATCAGCGCGATCTGTCGTTCGAGATAGGGACGGCAGGCGTCGGCTTCCTGCGGCGTCGGTGCGCGGTTGTTCGGCGGTCGGCATTTGAGCACGTTGGCGATGTAAACGTCGTCGCCACGTTTCATTCCGAGCGCCGCCAGCATTTGATCGAGCAAAAGACCGGCCTGACCGACAAACGGCTCGCCTTTCTTGTCCTCTTCGGCACCCGGACCTTCGCCAACGAAGAGCCAGCGGGCGCGAACATCGCCGACGCCGGGCACCGGCTTGGTGCGCGTTTTGCACAAATCACAAGCGGTGCAGGCCGCGACATCGGCAACAAAATCGTCCCAGGACAACTGCGCGATGCGTTGCGCGCGGGTGTCCGGCGATGCTTCTCTTTCCTCTTGCGGGAGAGGGGAGGGAAATGCTTCCCCTCTCCCGCTTACCGCGGGAGAGGGGCAAGGGGAGAGGGATGGAAGGGGAGGTGGGTTGTCCGCTCCACGCAATCGCCAGACGGTCAGTCCCAGCGCATTCAATACTTCATCACGCCGCATTCCGAACTCCCTTTTCCTGCCAGCGCATCAGCCATGCGTCTTCGCGTTTTCCTTCAGGACACGCATAATACGCTTTGCGCGAGCCGATCACTTCAAAATCCATTTGCCGATACAAGGTCTGCGCCCCCGTGTTCGATTCCCGCACTTCCAGATACACTTGCGGCGCACCGTGACGCAACGCCGACTGCAACAAGGTCGCCACCAGAAAACGCCCCAGCCCCCGCCGTCGCCAGGGCGCGGCGATGGACACATTGAGTATCTCGGCTTCGCGCCAGAGAATTTTGAGTGCGCCGTACCCCACCAGTTCTTTGTCCGCCAGAACAATCGGCAATTCATCGCCGGTCGCCATCGCGTCGAGAAACGCCTGCTCTCCCCAGGGCGTGAAATGCACGCTGCGTTCGATCTCCAGCACTTTCGGCAAATCGCTTTTCAGCATAGGCCGCGAAACAAACCCCGGCGGGCAGGCGATCATGCCATTTCCCCATGCGTTCACAAGGATTCTCCCGCCGCCCGTTCGGCGCTGGTCAACGCGACCCGCTGGCGCACATACAACGGCGCTGCATCCGCCGCTGCGACCATTTCACCACGCGCCCAGGCCGCCAGCCCCAGCGTCCCTACGGCGTGCGCGGCAGGGCGCATGTTCGCCTCCGCGATTTCCCAGGGCAGCGCCGCGCCCAGTTCGGGATAAACGGCAAGCCCGTCGCCGACGATGCTCCATGATGCTTTGTTCTCCATTGTTTTATCTTGTGAGGATGCGCCGCGTTTGGCTCCCCTCTCCCCTTGCGGGAGAGGGGTAGGGGGAGAGGGGGAAATTGAAACCCCATCCTCACTAACCCATACCCACCCTAACCCTCCCCTTGAAGGGGAGGGGACTTTTCCAGCTTGAAGGGGAGGGCTTTCCCCCTCTCCCGCCCCCCCGATCAAAAGCGTTTCGGGGGCAGGCTCTTCGGGGCACCCTCTCCCGCAAGGGGAGAGGGTAAAAAAGCACGCTATCACTTCTTCCGGACGCGCCACCATCGGCGCCATCACTTCATGCCAGACGCCCGTCCGATAATGCCAGGCCGCCGCATACACTTCCCGCATCCGCGCATCGGTCACGGTGCAAACGCGCTCCATCCCGTGCTTTACCCGCGCCGCCTCGGCCATCGCCAACAGGCTGCACACCGGCGTCAGTGGCACGCCCGCGCCCAGCGCCAAGCCCTGCGCCACACTACAGGCGATGCGCACGCCGGTGAACGATCCCGGTCCGGCGCCGAAAGCGATCGCGTCGAGCTGTTTCAGCGACACCCCCGCCGCCGCCAGCGTTTCCTGAACCAGCGGCAGAATCCGCCCGGAGTGTCCGGGGCCGACCTCGACATCGCGCGTCGTCCAGCCCGCCGCGTCGCCAACGGCGACCGACAGCCAATTCGTAGAAGTTTCCAGAGCGAGGATGGGCATGGCGCTATTTTAGCAAGCATTGCCGCCCGATCCCTGATAACCTAACGCCTGATTTTTGCTTTCTGCCCTTGATCCATGCCGTCCTCGTTTACTGCCACCATCGAATCGCTCGACCAGGAAGGTCGCGGCATCGCCCGTCTCGACGGAAAAACCGTCTTTGTCGAAGGCGCGTTGACCGGCGAAACCGTCATCGCACAAACGCTGAAACGCAAACCGTCCTGGGAACTGGCGCGCGCCGAGCAGGTGCTCGCCGCCAGTCCCGAGCGGGTGACGCCGCACTGCCCGCACTTCGGCGTCTGTGGCGGTTGCTCGTTGCAGCACGCGACGCCCGCATTGCAAGTTGCTGCCAAGCAGCGCGTGCTGGAGGATGCCTTGCAGCGCATCGGCAACGTGCGCGCCGATCAACTGCTGCCGCCGATTCACGGGCCGGCCTGGGGCTACCGTTACCGCGCCCGTTTGTCGGTGCGGCATGTGTTCAAAAAAGGCGGCGTGCTCGTCGGCTTTCACGAACGCAAATCGAGCTACGTTGCCGACATGCGCGAATGCCCGGTGCTGCCGCCGACGGTCTCGGCGTTGCTGATGCCCTTGCGCGAACTGGTTGAATCGTTGTCGATCCGCGACCGATTGCCGCAGATTGAAGTTGCCGTCGGTGAGTCGTTGCATAACCCTGTCGATTCGCTGACCTGTGTTCTGGTGTTGCGCATTCTCGAAGCCCTGAGCGACAACGACAAAACCTTGCTGCGCGAATTTGCAGACCGCCACGGTATCGCGTTCTGGCTGCAAACCGGCGGGCCTGACACCGCCCGTCCTTTTCATCCACAAGATTCGGCGTTGGCCTATTCGTTGCCGGAATTCGCCGTTACGCTGCCCTTCGCGCCGACCGAATTCACGCAAGTCAACCACGACATCAACCGTGTGCTGGTGCGCCGTGCGCTGGCGCTGCTCGATCCGCAACCCGACGAACGGATCGCCGATTTTTTCTGCGGCCTCGGCAACTTCACGCTGCCGATAGCCCGCTGCGGCGCGCGCGTCATCGGCATCGAAGGCAGTCCGGCGCTGGTGCGTCGCGCCGAAGAAGGCGCACAGCGAAACGGGTTGGACGAGCGTTGCACCTTCCTCTGCGCCAACCTGTTTCAAGCGACGCCGGAAACGCTGGCGCCGCTGTTGCCGCTCGACAAAATTCTGATCGACCCGCCGCGCGAAGGCGCGGTTGAACTGGTGAAAGCCTTACCGCACGCGAGCGATGAAAGTGAAAAAAGCGCCGCCGTGCGCCGCATCGTTTACGTTTCGTGCAACCCGGCGACACTGGCGCGAGACGCGGCGGTGCTCGTTCACGAACGCGGCTACGCGCTACGCGCCACCGGCGTCGTCAACATGTTTCCACACACCGCACACGTTGAGTCGATGGCGGTGTTTGAGCCTGCGGCTGTGGGCGCCCTCTCCACCACGCAAGCCCCCTTTTCAAAGGGGGTGTCGGCGAAGCCGACGGGGGTTTGTCTCCCGCAAGAGGGAGAAGAAGAACAGCCATCGTTTTACCCCTCTCCCCCTGCCCCTCTCCCGCAAGCGGGAGAGAGGAGAACAACGCACGAAGCGATTGAACAACTTTCCGCTTGCAAGAGGAGCGTGGCGCACGAAAAATCTGAACCATCCCCCTCTCCTTATGAGAGAAGCGCTGCGCGTGAAGAACCGTTCCCCTCTCCCGCTTGCGGGAGAGGGGTGGGGGAGAGGGTTGTTTACAGGAATGGCGATAAATGAACCTCGCCCGCCAGAGCGTTCTTTATCTCATCTTCGGCCTGATACAACTCGTCGTCGATTGGTTGTGCTTCGTCGCATTGACCTGGTTCGGAATGGGCACGGTTTCCGCCAACCTGATCGGTCGGGTCAGCGGCGCGTTGCTCGGCTTCTGGCTCAACGGCAAACACACTTTCGGCATCACCACCCAGGGCAAACTGCGCCCCGCCCATCTGGCGCGCTTCATCGTGATGTGGGGTTTCACCGCCGCCGCCAGCACCGCCGCCGTCACCCTGGCCGACAGCGTGGAAGGACTTTACTTCGCCTGGCTCGTCAAACCGTTTTTCGACGCGCTGCTTGCCGTGTTCGGTTTTTTACTCTCGAAATTCTGGGTGTACCGGTAGCAGATATCAGAGAACAGATGCCAGCGCGTAGGCTGGCGATGAATCGAAGCGAATCCCAGCAAAAACATTAAAGTTGGATGAATTTATTGGATAATTTGTGGGGAAACATCAGCCTCTGACCCCTGAGATGAGCAAAGACACCTACCCCATCACCGCCGCCGTTCGCGTTTTACGCGCCCACAAAGTACCGTTCACGCCTTGTCTTTACACCTATGAGGCGCACGGCGGCACCACCGTCTCCGCGCGTGAACTCGGCGTTCCAGAACACAACGTGATCAAGACACTGGTGATGGAGGACGACGGAAAAAAACCACTGATCGTTCTGATGCACGGCGACTGCGAAGTTTCAACCAAACAACTGGCGCGTCTGCTGCGCGTCAAAACCATTCATCCGTGCGCGCCCGATGTCGCCGAAAAACACAGCGGCTATCAAGTCGGCGGCACCAGCCCGTTCGGCACACGTAAAACGCTGCCGGTGTACATGGAACGCAGCATCGCCGACCTCCCGACGATTCATATCAACGGCGGCAAACGCGGCTTCCTCGTTGCGATGGCGCCTGCCGACCTCATTCGCGTTTTGCAACCCACGCTCGTTGAAATAGCGATTGCCGAACTGGCTGCTGCTTCTCATGGTGACGACTGACAACACCGACGTTCAACACCGCAGCCTTCCGCCCGTCGTCTATCGCAACACGCGCGTCCTCATCCTCGGCAGTCTGCCCGGCAGCGCCTCACTTGCGGCGCAAGCGTACTACGCCCATCCCCGCAATCACTTCTGGCGCATCTTCGGCGTTCTGCTCGATGAACCCGATCTCGCCGAACGCTCCTACGCGCAACGGCTTCGCATTTTCAAACACCACCGCATCGGCCTGTGGGATGTCGTCGGACAAGCCCAGCGTCAGGGCAGCCTCGACCAAAACCTCAAAAACATCACGCCCAATCCGCTTGCCGAACTGCTGCCACAACTGCCGCAACTCAACGCCATCGCCTTCAACGGCCAAACCGCCGCCCGCATCGGGCAACGTCAGTTGTCGGACAATCCTCTTCTGAAAAACATCACCTTCTACACCGTGCCCTCGACCAGCCCGGCGAACACGATGCCGTTTGCGGAAAAAGTGGCAGCGTGGAAAATGTTAATAAAACGTTGAACTTTGTTTTTGTTGGCAACCACTTTTGTTGCTGACATAATTCATCAACGCCTGAATCACCAAAGCCAACCGGCTCTCCGTTGCGCTTGAATGCGGCTTGGCCATACTGGATACAAAGCGAATCACTTCGCTGCGCTGAAGTCGTTTAGCCTACGCTCTTTGCGACCAGCGGGAAAGCCGATGGCTTGCGGATAGACGCTATCGAAAGATCAATGTCCAACTCAGGCCAGTAAAGGTGGTCTTTGGTTGGGCGCTCCACGCGGGACACTTGGTCAATCGTCGCCTTGCGGAACCACGGAAACTGCTCATAAGTCAGCAACAGCTCCTCGTCCTCCACCAGCAGCCAGAGTCCGTTTTGTGAGATATGTGTAACCTCAACTTCCAAAGTAGCGATTCCAGGCATTTTGAATCTCCTCCAGATGTTTTTCCACGAGAGCATGAGCTTCACGAAGCTGACGCTCTGACAGACCAACAGACGTTGCCAGCGTCACAGTGGGCGCAAGCCAAAACTTTGCCTCTCCATCGGGGTGAGCTACATGGACGTGAACCCGCAGTTCCTCACGGGAGAAGAAGAACAGACGAAAGGAACCTTCTTTCAGGATGGTAGGCACCATAAAGTTATTTTACCTGAACGCTGGAGTAGTGGGTTTTCTCCGCGTTCTCCGTGCCTCCGCGTGAAAATAAACAGGGCGCGATAAATCGCGCCCCTACGTTCTGATTCCTGACCTCTGATCCCTGACACCCCCATCCCAACCTTCCCCTTGAAGGGGAAGGAGTTTAACGCGCCGCGTCCAGCTTGGCCTGGTTGATTTCCACTTTGGTGTTGTCGCGCAGGTTCTGGAGGTAGGCGTTCAGCGCTTCTTTTCCTTTCATCTCGCTGAGCATTTCCGCCGCCGCCAGTTTTTGGCCAATGTCAGCCGCTTCCGGCGACAGGATTTTTTCGACGCGGTAAATGGTGTAGCGCGATTGTCCGACTGCCGCACCCAGATAGGTCGGCAGCTTGCCGGCTTCCAGCCGGAACACTTCGGCGTGCGCGTCGGCGGTGAAACCCGGTTGTTGTTGCTGGCGACCGACGGTGACCGGCTTACCAAACGTCAGCCCAACATCCTTGGCGCTCTTTCCTTGCCGCAGTTGCGCCAGTTTTTCTTCGCCGGCAGCGCGCACCAGTTCAAACGCTTTCCGGTTTTCGAGCAGTATTTTGATATGCGCTTTCACATCGTCGAGCGGCCGCACGGTGGTCGGTTTGTGAGCGACGACACGCGCCGAGATGATGGTATCGGAACCGATTTCGATCGCGTCGGTGTTCTGGCGATCGCGCAACGAGGTGGGAGAAAACACGGCTTCGGCCAGTTGTTGGTTGCCGTCAGCCAGTTGCGCCACTTGCGCCCGCGTCAGGTATTCGGCTTTGCTGATCGGAATGCCCAGTTGTTCCGACAGTTCTCTGAACGAATCGGTCTGCTCGTGCACCAGGTTCATGAATTCGGCGGCCTTTTCGGCGTACATGGTGTTGGCCTCGTTCAACCGGAGGTCATTCTCGATCCTGCTCTTGACTTCTTCAAACGGCAATTGTTTGGCCGGATGAATCGTCACTTTGATGATGTGGTAGCCGAACTCGGTTTCTACCGGCCCGACGATGCCGCTCTCTTTGGCGTCAAACACGGCCTTCTCGAACGGTTTGACGAAAGTGCCCAGGGCAACGGTTCCCAGTTCACCGCCCTGCGCTGCCGACCCCGGGTCTTGCGAAAATTCTTTCGCCAACGCCGCGAAGGTGGTCGGCGCGGCGTTGGCCTTGTTCAGAATGTCCTCGCTTTTCTTGCGCGCTTCCGATTTCTGCGCACTGGCGGCATCTTTGCCGACGGCGATCAGGATGTGCGCCGCATCGCGGGTCTCCGGTTGTTCATAACGTTTCTTGTCGCGCTCGTAGGCATCACGAAGCTGCGCGTCCGCCAGTGTGATGGTGCCAAGCAGCGCCGTTCTGCTGAGTTTCACATATTCAATGGAAACGGTTTCCGGGCTTTGAAACGCCTGCGGATTTTGCATGTAATAAGATTCGATGTCGTCGTCGCTGATCTTGACCTGTTTCGCAAAATCCGCCGTCTCCAGACTTGCCAGCACCACTTCGCGCTTTTCGCTGGCAAGCGCATGATAACGCTCTGCTATCGAGAAAGCGTTTAAGGCGCCCATTTGTATGGGTTCGGTCAGCGGCGCTTTCGTAAGTTCCGTACGCACCAGATGTTCAAACATCGCCGGCGACATGCCTCTATTTTGCTGAAGCACCCGTCTGTAAAGATCGGGAGAAAACTGACCGTCTTCCTGAAACGCCGGAATGCCTCCGATGGTGTCGCGCACTTTTTGATCGCTGACGCGGAAATAATCGTCGGCCGCTTTCTTCAGCAAGAGGTTTTCGGTGATCATCTGGTTCAGCACCGCGAAGCGCGCTTCCGGCGTATTGAACATCGCCGGATTGTACTGTTCTCCCATCTGTTGCCGCGCCATCTCCTGCTGCTCGCGCAGTTTGTACTCGAACGCCTCCCGCGAAATACGGGTTTTGCCGACTTTGGCGATATCGCCTTCGACGCTGACACCGCGGAAATAATAATCGACTCCGAAAAATGCGAACGGAAAGATGATGATCACCACGACGATTTGCGCGGTGCGTCTGCTGCGTCTCAAAAAATTAAACATAACCGGGCTGTCCCATTTTTATTGCGGCCAAGGCGTCTAAACGCCGACTGTCGGCATCCGTCAAGATGACGGCGATCCCTGAAATACCAAAGGCAGAAGTTTACCAGATCGCCGCATCGCCGTTACTTTCCGCCGCTGCTTCCGAGCAACCCGGAGGCCGCCCCAGCGAGCGCCGTGCCTTTTTTCGTGTCCGAAAAGAGAAAAGACGAACCACGGTTCGTCTTTTCTCTTGTTTGGCGGAGCGGACGGGGCTCGAACCCGCGACCCCCGGCGTGACAGGCCGGTATTCTAACCAACTGAACTACCGCTCCAAAATCCTGAGCTTTTCCGATTCGGGGCCTGCGTCACCTGACCTGATGCGTCTGGTGGGTGCTGAGAGGCTCGAACTCCCGACATTCGCCTTGTAAGGGCGACGCTCTACCAACTGAGCTAAGCACCCTCGCATCATCCATGGCTTCGGGATACGGGCAACTCCCCGAGCGGAAAGCTGGTTATTTTACCGCGTCTTTCAAAACTTTGCCAGCCCTGAAACGCGGAACTCTCGCCGCCTCGATTTCGATGGCTTCCTTGGTCCGCGGGTTGAAACCCGAACGCGCTTTGCGCTCGCTGATATAAAACGCGCCGAAGCCGACAAGCGTGACGGTATCTCCTTTTTGCAGCGCCTCGGTGATCGCTTCCACTGTCGCATCCAGCGCACGCTCCGCCGCTGCCTTCGACAAATCCGTCTGCTTCGCAATCGCTTCTACCAGTTCAGATTTCTTCATGTTCAGCCCTTTCTTTCTATCAAGATCAAGAAACAGGACGGGCGCTATAGGCGCCCTATCCCTGTGAATTCGGCCATCCTCGTCCGGCCGTCAAGGCACCTATTATCGCCCAAGCCTTCCTGATTCAACCGTCTTTGTTTGTATTTTTTTTTCAATGTTTGAGCGGGATCGACTTTTCTGCCGGAGTTTCCTGCGTCGTTTTCGGCATGTCGGGCGTTTCCGCCTTCTTCTCGTCTGTTTTGTCGTCCGGCGGCAACGGGATCGGCGCCCGTTCCAGCGCCGTGTCCAACACCTGCTCGATCCAGCGCACCGAACGAATTTCGATGCGCGCCTTGATCTCCTCCGGTATTTCGACGAGATCCTTCATGTTTTCCTCGGGAATCAGCACGGTTTTAACCCCGCCGCGCCCCGCCGCCAGCAGCTTTTCCTTCAACCCGCCGATCGGCAGCACTTCACCGCGCAGCGTGATTTCGCCGGTCATCGCCACGTCGCAGCGCACCGGAATACCGGTCAGGATCGAGACCAATGCCGTACAAATCGCCACGCCCGCCGACGGCCCGTCTTTCGGCGTCGCGCCTTCCGGCAAGTGGATATGCAAATCGCTTTTCTGGTAAAAATCGGGGTCGATCCCCAGATCGCGGCTGCGGTGACGCACGACCGATAATGCCGCCTGAATCGACTCCTGCATGACTTCGCCGAGTTTTCCGGTCGTCGTGGTCTTGCCTTTCCCCGGCAAGGTCACCGCCTCGATGGTCAGCAAATCGCCGCCGACTTCGGTCCAGGCCAATCCCGTCACCTGCCCGACCTGGTTTTTCTTCTCGGCGATTCCATAGGTGTAACGACGCACGCCTAGGTATTTGTCCAGCGATTCAGACTCGACAACGATGGCTTCTTTGCTTTTCTGTTCTTCCAGTTGCAGCGTTTTGACGACTTTCCGGCAAATCTTGCTGATTTCGCGTTCCAGTCCGCGCACACCGGCTTCGCTCGTGTAATAACGAACGATGTCGCGCAGCGCGTCGTCGGTCACGGTCAACTCCTCCGGCTTGACGCCGTTGGCTTCCATCTGTTTTTTCAACAAATACTGTTTGGCGATACCGATTTTCTCGTCCTCGGTGTAGCCGGACAAACGAATCACTTCCATCCGGTCGAGCAGCGGCGACGGAATGTTCAGCGTGTTGGCCGTCGCGACGAACATCACGTCCGACAAATCGTATTCGACTTCGACGTAGTGATCGGTGAACGTGCTGTTCTGTTCGGGATCGAGCACTTCGAGCAGCGCCGACGACGGATCACCGCGAAAATCCATGCCGATCTTGTCCACTTCGTCGAGCAGAAAGAGCGGATTGCGAACGCCGACTTTGGTCATGTTTTGCAGAATCTTGCCCGGCATCGAACCGATGTAGGTTCGGCGATGACCGCGAATTTCGGCTTCGTCGCGCACGCCGCCCAAACTCATCCGCACGAATTTCCGTCCCGTCGCCCGCGCAATGGATTGTCCGAGCGATGTTTTGCCGACGCCCGGCGGCCCGACCAGACACAGGATAGGCCCGCGCAAACGATCCACGCGCTGCTGCACCGCCAGATATTCGACGATCCGCTCTTTGACTTTCTCCAGCCCGTAATGATCGGCGTCGAGCGTTTCAATCGCTTTTGAAAGTTCTTTTTTGATCTTTGTTTTCTTCCTCCAGGGAAGATTGACCAGCGTGTCGATGTAATTGCGCACCACGGTGGCTTCCGCCGACATCGGCGACATCAAACGCAATTTTTTCAATTCGTTTTGCGCTTTCTGTTCGCCCTCTTTCGTCATGTGGGCGTTTTTGATCTTCTTGCCGATTTCGTCGAGATCGACCGATTCATCGCCCTCGCCGAGTTCTTTCTGAATCGCTTTGACCTGCTCATTCAGATAGTACTCGCGCTGGCTTTTTTCCATCTGCCGTTTGACGCGACCGCGAATCCGTTTTTCCACCTGAAGAATATCGACTTCGCCTTCCAGCAAACCCAGCAAGTGCTCAAGACGCGGCATCACCTCGTCCGTTTCAAGCACCTTCTGCTTTTGTTCGAGCTTCAACGGCAAATGCGCCGCAATCGCATCGGCCAGACGACTGCCGTCCTCGATGCTGCTCATTGAAGCCAGCAACTCCGGCGGAATTTTCTTGTTGAGCTTCACATATTGATCGAACTGCGCCAGAAGCGCCCGCCGCATCGCTTCGATTTCGCTGGGTTCCGCCTCCTTCTGCGACACCACCTGACAGGCGGCGCTCAGATAACCGTCCTGTTCGACCACGTCGAGCAGGCGCACCCGCTCACGCCCTTCGACCAGCACCTTGACCGTCCCGTCGGGCAGCTTGAGCATTTGCAGCACCGCCGCCACCGCACCCACGTTATAGAGGTCATCAACGGCGGGATCGTCTTTGGCCGCGTCTTTTTGCGCCACCAGCAGAATCGGCTGGTTGTGCTTCATCGCCGCATCCAGCGCCTTGATCGACTTGGGACGACCGACAAACAACGGAATGACCATGTGCGGAAAAACCACGACATCGCGCAACGGCAACAGCGGCAAGCGCGCCGGTGTTTTCTTGTCCTGAACGGCGGAAATCTCTGGGGACATCAAAAGCTCACTTCAAAAGGGAAAAATACAGAGAAACAGATGGGGACGCGATTCGTTTTATCAAGCCGTCCCGCAACACTTTAGCAGCCCATTATGCCTGGGCAAAAGAATTTTCGGCCAAATTATGCGGTTCGGTTGTAACCGGCATCCGCATAAATCCGTGACGGCTTGCCCAAGCCGTTGACCGCCGCTTCGTCAAGCACCACGCGGGTGAGACCGGTCAAGTCCGGCAATTCGTACATCGTATCGAGCAACGTCTGTTCCAGAATCGAACGCAAACCGCGCGCGCCGGTTTTCCGTTCCAGCGCCCGTCGCGCCATCGCGTACAGCGCCGGTTCGCGCACTTCCAGTTCAACGCCTTCCATCCTGAAAAGTTTTTGGTACTGCTTGATCAGCGCGTTCTTCGGTTCGGTCAGAATTTGCACCAGACCACTCTCATCGAGTTCGTCGAGCGCCGCCACCACCGGCAAGCGGCCAACAAATTCCGGAATCAGCCCGAAACGAATCAGATCCTCCGGCTCAACGTCGTGCAACAACTGCTTGCCCGCCTCGCTTTTCGCCGTGGCGATCTCGGCGCCGAACCCGATGCCGACCTTGACCGTGCGCTGTTGCACGATCTTTTCCAGACCGTCGAACGCGCCGCCGCAGATGAACAAAATATTGCCGGTATCGACCGCAATCAATTCCTGATTCGGATGCTTGCGACCGCCCTGCGGCGGCACCGCCGCGATCGTTCCTTCCACCAGCTTCAACAACGCCTGTTGCACGCCTTCGCCGGATACGTCGCGGGTGATCGACGGACTTTCGCTCTTGCGCGAAATCTTGTCGATCTCGTCGATGTAAATGATGCCGCGCTGCGCTTTTTCTACATTGTAATCACAATTTTGCAGCAATTTATGAATGACGTTCTCGACGTCTTCGCCGACATAGCCCGCTTCCGTCAGCGTCGTCGCATCCGCAATCACGAAAGGCACATCGAGTACGCGCGCCAGCGTCTGCGCCAGCAGCGTTTTACCGGAACCGGTCGGCCCGATCAGCAGAATGTTCGACTTCGACAGTTCGACGCCATCGTCGTCCACTGTCGATTGCAACCGCTTGTAGTGGTTATACACCGCCACCGACAAATGCTTCTTCGCCGAATCCTGACCGATCACATAATTGTCGAGAACCTGACGAATCTCTTGCGGCGTTAACAGCTTGCCTTTTCCCGGCGCATTTTTCGGATCATTTTTCTTATCAGCGGCTTCGCCATCGACCAGAATGTCGCTGCACGTGCGAACGCACTCGTCGCAGATATAAACTTTCTTGCCCGCATGCTCGCCGAAAACCAGGCGGCGCTCATCCTGGCTGGCGCCACAGAACGAACAATGCGAAACATTCTCGCCGTCTTTTTTCTGAGTCATGCTGCTTATTCCTGTCGGGCTACTCTATCCATCTCAAGCACGTTTGTGCAAAACCTTGTCGATCAAACCGTAATCGCACGCCTGCTGCGCGTCCAGAAAGTTGTCGCGGTCGGTGTCACGGGCAATATCTTCGAGCGGCCTGCCGGTATGTTCGGCCAGCAGTTTGTTCAGCCGTTCGCGTTGACTCAAGATGTGCTTCGCGTGAATTTCGATGTCGGACGCCTGTCCGCGAAAACCGCCCAGCGGCTGATGAATCATCACCGTCGAATTGGGCAACGCAAAACGTTTGCCCTTCGTACCCGCCGCCAACAGAAACGCGCCCATCGACGCCGCCATACCGGTACACAGTGTCGAAACATCCGGCTTGATGAACTGCATCGTGTCGTAAATCGCCAACCCCGCCGACACCGAACCGCCCGGCGAATTGATATAAAAATGAATATCCTTCTCAGGATTTTCCGATTCGAGGAACAGCATTTGCGCGACAATCAGATTGGCGGTGTTTTCTTCGACCGGCCCAACCAGAAAAATCAGACGGTCTTTCAGCAGCCGCGAATAGATGTCGTACGCGCGCTCGCCGCGACCGCTCTGCTCGATCACCATCGGCACCAGCCCCAGATTTCGCACATCGTCCATACTGCCCTCCTTCGTCGTTTTCTGATTACCGCCCCCTTTTCAAAGGGGGTGTCGGCGAAGCCGACGGGGGTTTGTCCCCTCCCCCTTTCAAGGGAATTTATTTACGCCTTCACCGGCGGCGGCACCAGCGACAACGTCGGCGCCATCACTTCTTCCAGCGTCATCGGTTTATCGGTCACCCGCGCCGATGTTTGCATCCATTCAACCAGATTGCGTTCAGTCGCCGACGCTTCGTAATTCGCCAGCCGTTCCGGTTTCTCGAAATGCCAGCGAATCACCGCTTCCGGTTCTTCATAGGTCTGCGCCACTTCCGCCACCAGCGCCCGCACTTGCTCAACCTTCGGCTGCAACTGATGCTTATTCACCACTTCCGACACCGCCAACGACAGCTTGACGCGCTCTTCGGCCTGCTTGCGGAACATCTCCGGCGACAGTTTGATGTCTTCCGGTTTCATGCCCTGCTTTTGCAATTCGCCCGCCATCCGCTGCGCCATCGACACCATTTCCATTTCGACCAGCGATTTGGGCAGCGCCATCTCGGCATGCTGACGCATCGCCGCGATCACCTGCTCCTTCATCAGCCCTTCGATACGGTTTTTGGCTTGCAGTTGCAGATTGCTTCTCACTTCCTTGCGCAACGATTCGATGCTGCCGTCGGCAATCCCCAGCATGCGCGCAAAAACACCATCAAGCGGCGGCAACTGCGGCTCGGTCACTTCCTTGACCGTCAACTCGAACTCCGCCGTCTTTCCGGCAACTTCCTTGCCGTGATAATCGGTTGGAAACGTCAACGGGAAAAATTTGGTTTCCCCGGCCTTCATACCGGGCAACACCGTTTCAAATTCGGGCAACATCCGGCCTTCGCCGATGGTGATTGCAAAATCGCGCCCCTGGGCGCCGTCAAAAGCCACGCCGTCCAGGCGACCGGTGAAATCGCAAATCACCTGATCTTCATTCTGCGCCGCCCGTTCCACTTTCTTGTACGTTGCGCGCTGTTTGCGCAACACGCCCAGCGTGCGCTCGATATCGGCATCGGTGATCTCGACTTGCGGCCGCGTCAATTCGACCTTCGTCAAATCGCCGAGCGTCACCTCGGGATACACCTCGAACGTCGCCTGAAATTCAAGCTGACCGTCCTGATTTTCATTGGCCGGTTTCGGCTCGACCCGCGGATAACCGGCAACACGCAGACTGTGCTCACGCACCACCGCGTTGAAACTTTCCAGCACCTGATCGTTGAGCACCTCGCTCCTGACCTCTTGGCCGTATTGCTGCGTCATCATTTTCATCGGCACCTTGCCCGGGCGAAAACCGGCGATCTTCGCCGTTTTCGACAGCCGCGTCAGCCGTTTTTGCACTTCTTTTTCGACCACCTCCAGCGGTACCGAAAGTGCTACCCGGCGCTCGAGCTGGCTTATCGTTTCAATCGTGGATTGCATGCGTTTGTCCTTATGCGGTATCCTGTTGTCGTGTCATGTTGTCTGGCGCCCCTGGTGCGAAAGGGGGGACTCGAACCCCCACGGGGGTTACCCGCTGGAACCTAAATCCAGTGCGTCTACCAATTCCGCCACTTTCGCAGTTGCCGCCTCCGGCGGTTGCCACCTCCAGCAGTTGCCACCCCCAGCAGTTGCCACCCCCAGCAGTTGCCATCTTCCGGCGGCTACTCAACTGACATAACCCTTCGGCGACCACCGGCGAGAAGCCGATAAGTATATCAGAGGACGGAGATCAGAACAGCCTGCCTGCCTATGCAAGCAGAGATCAGAGCTCAGGTACCAGGAAAACACCCTCACGCGAAGGCGCGAAGCCCCGAAGGAACGAGGCTCCTTCCCCTTCAAGGGGAAGGCTGGGATGGGGAAGGGGTTGTCAGGAATCAGAAAAACCATTTCACCGCAAAGAAACGCATAGCAAGCGTAGGGTGGATAAGCGCAGCGCAATCCACCATGTAGCCTGGACAAGCGAAGCGCGTCATCCTGCGCGAAGTCGCAGGACCGGGAATGATCTCACGCGAAGCCGCAAAGAAGAATCGCCCCTCTCCCGCTTGCGGGAGAGGGGCGGGGGAGATGGGGTTGTCAGGAATCAGAGGTCAGATATCAGGCATCAGAAATGCGTCATTGCGAGCGAAGCGAAGCAATCCAGTGATTTTTGGTTCTTTTGAAATATGAGTGGGTTATGTGGTTGAATATCTCACGCGAAGACGCGAAGGGATGCCGAGGAGTCCTCGCATGGGTGAATGCTTTTTCACCTGACGGCACATTAACCCGAAGTCTCAGCGCAGCGATATCACTGCTTGATGCTATTACACGCCTGTCCATCTGGAAATCGTTTCTTCGCGCCTTCGCGTGAGAATTCTCTGGATGGCTTTGCTTTGCTACCCACTTAAAATTTAAAAGAGTCTGATTTTTCCATTGCGCACATTTTCTGGATTGCTTCGCTTCGCTCGCAATGACGCCGGAGGCGCTTCGCGTCGGAAGGTTTTGTTCCCGGATTGCGCTTCGCTTGTCCAGGCTACGCTTGCTTGCTTATCACGACCCAAGAAAACTCAAGAGCTCCAGCAGCATCTTCAAAAAAATGAAAGCATAAGCCCCCCCCCCAAGAAAGAAAATATATTTTTTCCTTTAGAGGACTCTCAAATAATATGTAACTTAAAGAAGCGCGTGCTTCTTCTAGTTCCAACGCCATGATTATGCTCCTATGGAATAATTTATATAGAGTAACCAGCAGCGCCCAGAAAAAACATAAAACACAAAGCCACATATTAGCAATACAAAAAAGCAAAAGCCCCCCTAACACAATGGCAAATAGTGTAACCACCCATCCAAGCACAGAAGGCTTTCTTAGGTTAAGAAGGCCTATCGGAAGGTAAGCCAGCATTCCGATCCAGAACATCAAAAGCGAAAAGAAATAAATCTTCATCACCAAATAAAAGTTAGGAGCGTCACAAAAACGGATAAAACACCGGCAATAAATTTCCACATGGTTGCTGGCGCGGAAAGCCCAGCCAAAAATATCGCTAGTATGGCAATTATTTGATCTTTTTCTCCCTCAGAGAGCTCACCGTCGTTCATTATAAGAAGCATCAATCCCGTAATAGCAAGAGTAATTCCTATCCCAAGGGATGCCGTAGCCAGAAGCAGCAAAAGGCTGCTTGCTGCCGCCGCGCTCAACGCAATCGCACCAAGTGCAAGTCCGCCAATTGCTATAAGAGCGATTCCTGCCACCAACAGCGTCCCTCCGTTTTTTCCCCCGCTGATTTTATAAACGCCCTCTCCCGTTACGGAGTCGATAATTGCGTAGCCACTTCCCCTGAATCCCGGAACAGTTAATTGATCTGTGTGCGCTATTACTTCTTTCCCCATAGCTAGCGCAGCCCTAATCTCGCTCATTGCCAAGCTATCCAAGCGAAGATTTGGCAACGCTTGCGCCTGATTCTGCTGATTTATGGTGTAGATTCTCTGTCCTTGCTGCACAGCCATGCTCAACGCTTTCGCCGTTGAGAATCCTTCGGGCTTTGTCGCGCTGTTCGGATCAGTGAACATTTGCTCCGGAACACTATGCTCAAGCGCCGAACCCATCATTCCGACCTGAAGCATCAGTTGCTTCGCTTTTTCACTATCTCCATTCCGATCCGTAATCATTTGCGCAGACCGCAAATTCATGTACAGCGCGTGCGTTTCAATTCCTCTGTTTACTCCTAAAAGCGTTCGCTGATGCGGTTCGTATCCAAACGTCCCCGCCGTAGGAATTGCGTGATACATGGTTCTGGAGTCCAAGCTCATGAGCCTGCTTTTAAAAATGTATTGCGTGTAATAGCTTTGCACTCCGACTGCAAACATATCACCTAATGCTCTTTCCCGCGTCAGTGCCGCTATCTGTGCTTCATTACCAGATTCCAATATTTGCTTCGTCTGTTTGAGATTGGCTTCCAGTTTCTCAAATGTTTTCGCCGACGGATTACTCCCCACAATCCCCAACGCCAGATAGCTCCCCGCGATGATGCTGTCTCTTCTGTTGAGATAATTCTGCGTCGGCGTTTGGAAGCTGTAGCCCATGTCGATTTCTTCGCCGAGCGCCAATGATCCCGAAGTCAGCAATACTTCATCATCGCGTTTGATTTCGGGAATCACTCTGATACTCGACGGCAAGAAGCTCGGCAACTGGCTCGGATCGGTGAGGTTTTCGGGGATCAATGCTCTTAAAGCGTTTTCATCGGCTACGCTCGCCGGTTTGAAGCTGATCGTCAGGTTGCGCTGATTCAACTGATACAGCGGCATCGTTTTGCTTTGCAGGTATTCCTGGTCGATCCTGTCCCAGCCCAATCCCAGAGAAACGCGAACGCGCAGGCTGTCGGGCAACTGGGCGTAGGCGTTGCCTCT
>WQTW01000031.1 GCA_009786085.1 Pseudomonadota bacterium
CCCTCACGAACGAAAACGCACGGCTCGAGGCCAATGTGGGTTGCTAATCCTTCATCGAAATGGACTTTCACCATATACTCCTTGCCGGTCTCCCGGCGCACACGTAGCGAAGCCCAACAGTTGTAAACAAGGAAAAGATAATGGCGTTTGGGTTCGCTACGCTCACCCCAACCTATGAGTTCTACGTTACAGCACAGCTCCTTGCCGTGCAGCGTCCGCGTAATCTCTAAGCTCTTGATCGCTCTTGTCGATTGAACGAATGAACACATCGATGCGTCGGTCGATGGCGTCTTGCCGTTGGAGATCGCGCCCGCAGTCACCGATGCCGTGCAGCGCGGCTATCTGCACTTCGCGGCAAGGCACGGCCAGCATCTCGTTTAGCACCTGCCAGACAGCATCCCGCCAGCGCGGTTCGTGTCGCATGTGCCAGAAGGTGGGCCAAACGTCAAACCACATATAACAAACGAAAGCCAACCGTCCTTTTGAGGAGCCGATGGGCGCCCGCAACGATGCCAAGCGCGGGCCGATACAGTCCCGCCAGAGCGCGGGCATCGCTCGCATCATACGCATGGCTTCGTCGAGCGGAACGCTCGGATCGTGAGCTGCGTGCGGAATGTCGCTGATGCAGTTGCTCATCACACAATTCAGCCCCATACCGACCTGTTCGTCACTATAGGCAGCAAGATCAGCGCCGGCATTGGCGAACAGCACGGTCTGAATTCGCACCCACTCCAGCGGAGTGGCATCGAAGAAAGGCTCGTCAATATTCCAGAACCACTCCTGCCCCATTGTTTTGGTTTCCAGGCGGTCAAACAGATAGCGTATCGCTGCTGCATAGAGTTCCTGCGCAAGGCCAACGCTTTGCGGACTGTAGATGTCCGGTGCGCTTGTGAGTTGGCGACGTTGCGCTGGCGTGAGTCGTTTGGTTTTCATGATTTGCTTTGAACGATTCTTTTCGGTGGTTTGCCCGATTCCAGCTAGCGACAGGAAAGAGGCAGAAAACGCGCCGGAACATCGGTTCGATTCTGCCCTTTGATGGTCATCGGGTCGGGCGCGTTGGCGTTGCCACATACCCAGGTGATCGGAACGATGGGAGCGCTTTCAACAATGGCGGGGCGCAGGCTCAGGGTTTTGTCTTTGATGGCGCCGTTGGCGCGGTAGCCAAACGTGAGATGGATCGCGCCGTGTTCGATGGCGACGGCTTTGATGTGCTGGTTGACGATTTTTTCCGGAATGGGGAGACCGGCGGCGGTGTTGTTCGGCAACAGGGTTTGTGTCGCTTCCCAGGCCTGGTTGATCGGTTTCTTGGCGATGTCGGCAAGCGGCAGCGCGTCGCTGATTTGTTTGCGGACGGTGGAATCTTGTGTGCTCGGTACTGCCATCAACAGCAAGATGGCGAGAATGCTGATGACGATCATCATTTCGAGCAGGGTGAAGCCGTTGAGGTTTTGGCTCACGCGAAGGCGCGAAGGCGCGAAGAGGAAAAGCGCGTCATTGCGAGCAGCCTTTAGCCGCGAGCGAAGCGTGGCGGGAAGTAATCCAGAGGACGGAAGCCCTCTCCCCCACCCCTCTCCCGCAAGCGGGAGAGGGGCTTCAAACCCCCGCCGCCTTTGGCGGCCACCCTGCAAACCCCCGTCGGCTTCGCCGACACCCCCTTTGAAAAGGGGGCTTTTCTTCTTCGCGCCTTCGCGCCTTCGCGTGAGAGAAACGATTGTCGTTGTGCCCATTACAACCTCGCTTCTCTGTTAAGCCGCTGGGCGGCGGCGATCAACACCAGCAGCAGCAACGCCAGTGGAACGAGATAAGCCCAAACGATATCGGTGTTGCTCAACGCATCGCCGCGCAGCGCATGGGTGAGCAGGGTGTAGTGACCGGCGACCGGAACGGCGGCGATCCAGTCCGGTTCGCGTTGTTGCAAAAGCATTTGCGCGATCGGCAGCAGCGCGAAAAGCAGCAGCAAGACGGACGTACTGGCTTGCGCTTCGCGCACTGAGCGTCCACGAATACCGACGAAAAAATGCAGCGCAGGCAACAGCAACGCGATTGGCAGCAGCGCGATGGAAAAACGCCCGACTTCGGCAAGACCGAAAAGGAAGGGCATGCCGACGGCCGGAAGCGGCGCGAAGCGCAACGTCAAATAAAATCCCGCCAGTGTCAACGCAACAACGAGCGTGTTGACGATGGCCGCTGCCGCCCATTTGCCGGTCACGAGTTCAAACGGTTGCGCCGGCGTGATGAGCAGCGGTTGCAACGATTGCCGTTCGCGCTCACCGGCGCCGGCGTCGAGCGCCACGGCCATGCCGCCGGTCAATGTTGCGAAGAGCGCGTAAAAGGCGACGAGCGACAAGAGCAGCGCGCCGGATTGCTGCGGCGTCGCAAGGTTGGTCGCCTGAATTTTCAACGGCGCGGCGACTTCCGGTGCGATGCCGCGCAGCAGAAGCCGCATTCGTCCCCATTCTCTTCCGTGAGCGGCCAGCAGGTGTTCGACTTGCGCGATGATGACTTGCGAGCGATCACGCGAGCGGTCGTAAACGAGTTGCACGGAAGCGGCGCGTCCGGCGGCAACGTCGTCGGGAAAATCTTCCGGGATAATCAGCGCAATATCAATGTGGCCACGGCGAATCTGGTTTTCGTAATCGTCCGACAATGGTTTCAGGGTGACTTGCTGACGCTCCAGAAAAGCGATCAGCGCCGGTGCATGCGCGCTTCCCTGCACGGCGAGCGTGAGTGTTTGGGCGCGTTCGCTTTGCGTGGCGATCAGGTTGAAAATCAGCATCAGGAACAGCGGGCCGACGAGCAGCGGCGGCAGCAAAAGCATCAGCAAGGTGCGGCGGTCGCGGAAGGCGTCGAGGCATTCTTTGCGCAGAACAGTGGCGGCGCGTCGCCATGAAAAAAGCGAACTCATGCGGCGCTCCGTTTCTGTTCATCGTCTTCGAGCAACGCAAAAAAAGCATCTTCGAGCGATGTTTGCGCGGTTTTCCCGCGAAAATCGTCGGCGGTTCCCTGCGCGATCAGATGGCCGTGGTTCAGCACCATGATGGTGTCGCAAAGGGTCGCCACTTCCGACATCACATGCGATGAAAAAATCAGGCACTTGCCCTGATCGCGCAACGCGCGCAAAAAGCCGCGCAGCAAGCGCACGCTCATCACGTCGAGACCGTTGGTCGGCTCATCGAGCAGAATCACCGGCGGATCGTGGATCAACGCTCTGGCGATTGCCACTTTCATCCGCTCGCCTTGCGAGAAGCCTTCGGTTTTGCGGTGGGCAAGCGCCCGCATGTCGAGCGTTTCCAGTAGCAACGCGATGCGTTCGTCGAGTGCGCGATTCGTCAAGCCGTAAAGCGATCCGAAGTAGGCGATGTTTTCGACGGCGGACAAACGCGGATACAAACCGCGCGCGTCGGACAATACGCCGATGTGACGACGCACCTGCTGGCGGTCGGCAACGATGTCGAAACCGGCGATGCGGGCATGGCCGCTGTCGGGGACGAGCAGTGTGGACAACATGCGCAGCAAGGTGGTTTTGCCTGCGCCGTTGGGGCCGAGCAGTCCGGTGATTTGTCCGGCGGGCGCGCAAAAACTGACTTCGGCGACGGCGCAGATTTCGCCGCGTTTTCCGAAACGTTTGCAGAGGCGTGTCAACTCGATCATGGCGGTGACAAGGTCATCAGGGCGCAGGCATCAGCGGGTTTGACCACAACAACGGCGGCGCACTGTTTTCGAGATGTGCGACGCAGGTTGTCGGCAATGTCGAAAGGTTGGCACTTTTGACGAACGCGGCGAGCAACTGCGGCGCGCAGGCTTGCGTGGAAACGATGTGGCCGATACCGCCCGCCGTGATGAGCCGATGCTTCGTTAACGTTTGCGCGGTTTCGGCGGCGTAGGTCGGCGGCGTGACCGGATCGAGCGCGCCGGAAAGCAGCAACACCGGAACGTTGTCGTTGACGACGGGCGTGCCCCAATCGTCGGGCAGCGTCGCAACCGGCCAACGCTCACAAGCAGCGAATGATTGCGCGGCCAATGCGCCGATGCGCGGCAATTCCGACAACAGCGTTTCGCGTTCTTCGTCGGAAACACGCGGTGCGTCTTCGGCGCACGTGATCGCGTAATGAAGGGCAGGATTCATCTGGCCGCCCAGCGTCGAAGAAAACGATTGCGTCAACGCGAGCAGCGGTGCGAAATCGTCGTTCAGCGCGGCGGTCAAAACCTGCGGAAGCAGTGCGGCGGTGTCCGGCGCGTAAAGCAACGGTTGCAACGCCGCCAGCAACATGTCCGAATCGAGTTGCAGCGTTTCGGCGTTTCCGGTGCGTGGGTCGTTGAAGGCGATGCGAAGGCCGGGCGCGGTCAGTCGTGCAAGCAAGGTGTCGAGCGCCGCCGAAGGAGAAGGTTGCAGGGCGCGACAGCTTTCCGACGCTTCACAACTTTGCAGCAGCGCGTTCAACCGCGCGTCCCGCGAACGCCAGGCGTTCAGCGTGATGCGGACGGACGGCGCCATCACGCCGTCGAGCGTCAGGGTGCGCACATGCTGCGGATAGCGGCGCAGGTATTCGAGCGCGACGCGGGTGCCGTAACTGCCGCCCCAAAGGTTGACGCGCGGTAGCTTGAGCGCCTGGCGCACCGCTTCGATGTCTTCGACGAAAGCCAGTGTGCCATAATCAAGCGGATGGATGGATTGTTCGACGAGTTGATCGAAACATTGACGGACTTTGGGCGCAATCCCGGTTAAAACGGTGTCGCTCAAGGCTTCGTTCTTTTCGTCGAGCGCATCGCAGCGCAGCGGCGACGAGCGACCGGTTCCGCGCGGGTCGATGAGCAGAATGTCGCGCTGGCGGCGGGTTTCGATCAGCGCCGCCGCGAACGGCGCCAGCGCCGAGGCCGCTTGTCCCGGCCCACCCGCCAGAAGAATAAGAGGATCGGCTTCAGGGTGTCGCGTGTTGGCCGGAAGTCGCGCGATGTGCAGCGACAGGGTTCCCCGTTCGGGATGGGCGCGGTCTTTCGGAACATCGAGGCGCGCGCATTGAATTTCCACCGACAACGACGGCAGTCGGCAAGGCTCAAACGACAACGCTTTCGATGAAGGCGATGGTTCGGGCGCGGGCGTACAGGCAACAACAAATGCTGCGGAAACGAACAGCACAAAAAAGAGGGGTACCCCATGACCGGAAACCCATCCCCACCCCAACCCTCCCCTTGAAGGGGAGGGGGCACATCTCGCCGATTTGAGGCCGCGCCTAATCATCGCCTTCCAGAATCATGTCGAACATGCCTTCGCCCTCCGGTTCTTTTTTGCGCAATTCGTCGAGATCGGTTTTGATCTTTTCGAGGTTGCGGAAGAAACGATCCTGCGGTTGCGGCGCGATCACGCGCATCGCCGGCGGCCACAAATCTTTCAGATAAGGATGGTTGGCGCTGTTGCCCTGATGGGGGCTGAACGGGTCCTTGACGAGCCACTGCACGGTGATGGCGGCGATGCACAACGCCGCGATGATGACCGCTTTGAGACGCAAGAGGCGCGGGCTGATGGCGCGCAGGTGATAAAAACAGGTGACGCCAAAGACCAGCCAATACATGGCGAAGTTGTAATCGACCAGCGGGCGGGCGGAAAAAGCAAACGCGCCCCAACTGAACAAAGCCCCGAGCAACAATGCGGCGGTCAGACCGCTCAACGCGATGAGCGCGTGACGCGCGAAATTTGCCGCGCCGGAGAGCAATCGTGACAGTCCCGCCCAGAGGGATATCCAGATGACCAGCGTCATCAGCAACGAAACAATGGGCATCAAATAGAGCGATGCGCGGAATTCACCGATCTGGTTCGACCAGATTTCAAGCGCGGAGATGCCGAATGCCAGCGTGGCCAGCAGCAGAAGCCAGGGCCACAACCGTTGCGGCGGCAGCAGTTGTCGCTCGGGCGCGACCGGAAAATCGGTGGTGCGAACGCGCAGCCAGGTATGGCCGATTCGGAACAGCGTATCGCCGTTGAGCAATACCAACCGAGTGTGACGAAGACCGCGACTGTCGAACATGCCGTTTTGCGTGCCGCGATCCTCGACCGTCCAGAGACCGCGATCGTCGCGGCGCAGCAAAACGTGTTGCGGCGCGACACAGGCATCGTCAACGATCACATCGTTGTTGTAACCGCGGCCGATCGACAGCGTACCGTTCTCGGCATTGTGACGGCTGCGTCCGATCAGTTCTTTGTGGCGCGACAGAATTTCAACCCAGATCATCGCGACACCTCCAGCGTGTTCAAAAATCGCTCGGTGAAAGTGATGGCGTTCGGGTAGCTGACGCCAGTCAGCGAAAGACGCGAAATCAAGGCTTCTTTGCTGCTGTCCTGAGTGACGGCGGTCACGGCAATATCGTAGAGGTCGGCGAAGTCGCGGTACGCACGGGCGCACCAGGTAACGCGCAGAACGGGGCGATTCGGATGCGCGTCATCCGGCGCCAAAAAATTCTCATAGCACTGTTGCGGCGTATAACGGCGGCGCGGCCCGAACATGGGCGAAGGCTGCATTCGCTGCGACACCAGCGTGGCGAATTGAAGCACGTTGAGGTCGATGCTTTTCATATAGGTGTGCGACATGTTCGCCTGACCGCTGCTCATGTTGCCGGCCAGAAACAGCGCGGTGCGGGTGTCGCAGGAAGCGTCGTTGATGAGTACGCGCAGTTTCGTGCTGGAACCGCTGTTGGTGCGCGCCCAGCAGTTGAACCAGGGCGCACTGCTTTCCGCCGCCTGATACGGGCCGAAGGAGGCCGCGCGGAAACCTTCTTCCTGCAACGCGGCGAAGAAACCGTTTTGCCAGGCATCGAGTTGTTCGCGGATTGCTTCGCGCACACCGGCCTGACTCATCGCTTCGCTGTGGCGGGCTTTTTCCAGCAGCGCGTGCGCAGCGACGGCAGGCACGAGGAAGCTGACCAGATCGCCGCCGAATTGTTTGGCGACGTTGACACCCGCGATTCGGTTGTCGGCGGTGACCGCGGGGCCGCCGCTCATGCCCGGGTTCAGTGCGCCGGTGAAATGGGTGCGCGGTTGATAACTGTTTTCGACCAGCCCGTTGTACGTGCCTTCGACGATGGTGAAACCGAGATCGAACGGATTACCCATCGCAAACAAGCGCTCGCCTTTGGGCAACGCGCCGGCGACGGCAACAGGGTTGAAGGTGAAATGATCGCGCGGCGCTTGAACGCCGCCCTTGTCGGAAGGTTCCAGCCGGACAACGGCCAGATCGTTGGCGATATCGATGGCGTGGAGCCGCAAGCGGCCGCGCGTTCCGTCGGGCGCAAGATAATCGAGTTGATAGGTTTGCGGTTCCAGCGCGTATTGCGAGACCACATGGTAATTGGTCAGTGCGAAACCGTCGGCATCGACCAGAAAGCCCGAGCCGATCGACGACTGTTTTTGCGCGGCGGTCAGCAAGGTGCGAATTTGCAGAAGCCTCGGTCGCGCCTTCGTGAAAATCTGTTCGGCGGTGGCCGACAGCGGTTGGGCGGCGGTCATTGGCAGAGGCGTCGGCTCGTCCGCGTCGGGCGGCGCGGCGATGGCCGACGTGGTAAAAACGGCGGCGAGCAACAGCCCGAAAGCAGTGGCGCGGAAACACCGGAAAACGAAAAAGAGTGGCATCGGCAGGAAGAAGGTGAAATGTTTGAGGCATGGTAGCACGGGCGCCGTCATTCCTTCCTTCGGGGTGCTTGAAAATCCTGTTCGGCGTCCGCATATGTTGCTTAATCTTATCTTCAAGGAGCAATCCGATGCGTTTCGACAAATTGACGACCAAATTTCAGGAGGCCCTGGCCGACGCCCAGAGCATGGCGCTGGCCGCCGATCACGGTTTCATCGAGCCGCAGCATGTGCTGGCGGCGATGCTGGCGCAGGAGGACAGCGGCACGGCGTCGCTGCTGGCGCGCGCCGGCGGCAACGTGACCGGCCTGCGGGCGGCGCTGAAAACCGCGCTGGCGCAACTGCCGACGGTGGAAGGCACGGGCGGCGAGATCACCATGTCGCGCGACCTCGGCAGCCTGCTCAACCTGATGGAAAAAGAAGCGGCCAAACGCGGCGACCAATTCATCGCGTCGGAGCTTTTCCTGTTGGCGGCGTTCGATGCGAAGGGAACGCTGGCGCGGCTTCTGCGCGATGCCGGCGTTGATAAAAAAGCGTTGAGCGCGGCGATCGACGCCGTGCGCAAAGGCGGCGGTGTCGATTCGGTCGATGCCGAAGGGCAGCGCGAAGCGCTCAAGAAGTATTGCATCGACCTGACCGAGCAGGCGCGGCTGGGCAAACTCGATCCGGTGATCGGGCGCGACGACGAAATCCGCCGCACCATTCAAATCCTGCAACGCCGCAGCAAAAACAATCCGGTGCTGATCGGCGAGCCGGGCGTCGGCAAGACTGCGATTGTCGAAGGGCTGGCGCAACGCATCATCAATGGTGAAGTGCCGGAAACGCTGAAAAACAAGCGGGTGCTGGCGCTCGACATGGCGGCGCTGCTGGCCGGCGCCAAATACCGTGGCGAATTCGAGGAGCGTTTGAAAGCGGTGTTGAAAGACATCGCCGCCGATGAAGGCCGCACCATCGTTTTCATCGACGAATTGCACACGATGGTCGGCGCGGGCAAAGCGGAAGGCGCGATCGACGCGGGCAACATGTTGAAACCCGCGCTGGCGCGCGGCGAACTGCACTGCGTCGGCGCGACCACGCTCGACGAATACCGCAAATACGTCGAAAAAGACGCGGCGCTCGAACGGCGCTTTCAGAAAGTGCTGGTCGATGAGCCGAGCGTCGAATCGACGATTGCCATTCTGCGCGGCCTTCAGGAGCGTTACGAAATTCATCACGGCGTCGAAATCACCGACCCGGCGATCGTCGCGGCGGCGGAACTGTCGCATCGCTACATCACCGACCGTTTTCTTCCCGACAAAGCGATCGACCTGATCGACGAAGCGGCGGCGCGGATCAAAATGGAAATCGACTCCAAACCGGAAGCGATGGACAAACTCGACCGCCGCCTGATCCAGTTGAAGATCGAGCGCGAAGCGGTGAAGAAAGAAAAAGACGAGGCGTCGCAAAAACGCTTGGCGCTGATCGAAGAAGAAATGACCAAGCTCGGACAAGAGTACGCCGACCTCGACGAAATCTGGAAAGCGGAAAAAGCCAACGTCGCCGGAACACAGCACATCAAAGAAACCATCGACAAAGTTCGTCAGCAAATGGAAGAAGCGCGGCGGCGCGGCGACTGGCAGACCATGAGCGAGTTGCAATACGGAAAATTGCCGCAGTTGGAAGCGCAGTTGAAAAAAGCGGATACCGCGCAGCCGCAGAAAAAAGCGCGGCTGTTGCGCACCGAAGTCGGCGCTGAGGAGATTGCCGAAGTCGTGTCGCGCGCGACCGGCATTCCGGTGTCGAAAATGATGCAGGGCGAGCGCGACAAACTGCTGCACATGGAAACGCGCCTGCATCAGCGCGTCGTCGGGCAGGATGAAGCCGTGCGTCTGGTGTCGGACGCCGTGCGCCGTTCGCGTTCGGGCTTGTCCGACCCGAACCGGCCTTACGGCTCGTTCCTCTTTCTGGGGCCGACCGGCGTCGGCAAAACCGAACTGACGCGGGCGCTGGCGGAATTCTTGTTCGACAGCGAGCAAGCGTTGATCCGCATCGACATGAGCGAATTCATGGAGAAACATTCCGTCGCGCGACTGATCGGCGCGCCGCCGGGCTACGTCGGCTACGAAGAAGGCGGTTACCTGACCGAAGCCGTGCGGCGCAAACCGTATTCGGTGATCCTGTTCGACGAAATCGAAAAAGCGCACCAGGATGTTTTCAACGTGTTGCTGCAAGTACTCGACGACGGTCGTCTGACCGACGGACAAGGGCGCACCGTCGATTTCAAAAACACCGTGATCGTGATGACCTCCAACCTCGGCTCACATCGCATTCAGCAAATGACCGACAACAGAAGCGCACAAAGCGCGATCAAAGACGCGGTGATGGACGAAGTGAAAACCCACTTCCGTCCCGAATTCGTCAACCGAATCGACGAAATCGTCGTCTTTCATCCGCTCGACGAAAAACACATCGCCGACATTGCGAAAATTCAAATGCGCGCACTGGAAGCGCGGCTGGCGAAAATGGAAATACAACTTGTCGTTGACGACAACGCGCTCGCCAAAGTCGCGCGCGCCGGATTCGATCCGGTGTTCGGCGCACGACCGTTGAAACGTGCGATCCAGCAGGAAATCGAAAACCCGCTGGCGCGCGAACTGCTCGCCGGAAAATTCGCGGCGGGCGATACGGTGAAGGTCGTGGTTAATGGGGAGGGGATCGGGTTTGTGAAAAAAACGGATTAATCGCAAAAAAAGCGATTAACCACGAAAAGCACGAAAGAAACGAAAAATACGAAAGCGCAAACCCCTTCCCCCGTCATTCCCGCGAAAGCGGGAATCCAGAGCCATAAGGCGGGGATGGGGTTGCCGGAAGAACTACAACATACGAAGCCAGTCACGTCTTGCGTACAGGATTCGCTCTACATCAACCACTTTCTCTTTTTCGTTGATCGTAAAGAACACGATGTGGTTCTTGACGATCAATTTCCGGTACCCCATTGAAGAAAGACGATCGTCAATAACCAAAGGGTGTTTTTGCGGCATCTTCGAAAGACTCGAAAGCGCCCCCTCAAAAACCGCCAACATTTTCAGCGCGGTGATCGGTGAGAACAACTGCGCTGAAACATAACGGACAATGTCGCGCAAGTCGTTTTCAGCAGGCAGGGAGACATCCACCCTATAGTTTGCCATTGGCGATGTCCCGCTTGAGTTCTCGCGTGATATCCGCAAGCGGACGTTTTCGGCCTTTTTTAACGGCGTCTCTTCCTTCGTCAAGCAAACCGTACAGTTCCAGCTTGCCATTGAGCCGTTCAAACGTTTCAACACTCATGACCACCAGGTCGCCCCGCCCGTTCTTGGTGATAAAAACGGGTTCGCGGTTTTCCTGGCAGAAAGCGGATATTTCGTTGTAGTTGTTTCGCAAGTCCGTGCTGGATTTAATGCTTGGCATCGTTCGCCCCTCCTTTTTGTCTAAAGATATTGTACGCGAATTTCTTTAGAAAAAGGGGCTGGGCAAGAGCTGGCCGGGGTGGAGCGAAGAGGAATCCCGGCTTTCAACGGAAATTCAAAATACCGGAGGGCACACCTTTCGTGAAAGCGCCTCTAAAAACTGCTGCCGGTGACGCAAGAAAAGCTCGATACGCTTAGGCTCCGTAGCGTTCACAACGAATTCAATAACTACGCCGTCACGACCCCAACGTGAGGTTGGCTCAACCTTCTTGATGTTCTCGCGTGGAATGTAGTGATGTGAGCACGGGTGGATGCCATGCTCCTCGTCGTGCGCGTTGCCAAGCGAAGAAGGTAAAACACGCAACGCACCAAATCACTGAAAAACCGAAAAGAATACTGAAATTTTCGGTGACGAAATGGCAAATATTTTCCATAGAACAGGCTTAGTTTTTTCTAATCACATATAGACAAACCATCTTGAGAAGAACAGTGTCGTCTAACTCATAAATGTTGTCAATCCTGGATCAGAACCCCATCCCCAGCCCTACCCTTGAAGGGGAGGGAGAGCATCTTCGCAGCTTTGCATGAGATGCGCTTTTCTGATTCCTAATCCCTGACCTCTGATTCCTGACTTCGCCAAACCTGAACCCGCCCAAGCATCGGAATGGCTTGTCGAAGGCTCGGCAATGATTCCTGCACGCGACGCAGTACATCGGCGCTGGTTCCGTCGATGTCAGTTTCACCAATGAAGATGTCGAGATCGACGGTGCGATGGAGGTAATGGATCAGCACCGGCGGTTGCGCTTGCGGGGAAACATCGCCGAGGTGGGAATACAAACAGGCGAGGATTTTTTCGCGTGGCGGCAGTTCGGCCAGTTGTTCGCCGGATTGGTCGTCTTCGGGGTCGATGTGAACCAGCGCGTCGAGGGCGCGATGTGAAGCGAGGACGCGCCGACGAGCATGGGCGGCGATGTAGTGTCCTTCGGAAACGCTCAACCAGTTATCGACCAGCAGATGCGCGTCGATCAGGACTTCGTCGCCCATGTAGCGCGTTTTCAGGTCGTGAACGTCTTTGACGCCGGGGGTGGCGGCAAAGGTGGCGCGCACGGCTTCGGTTTCGGCGGGGGTCATCCCGCGGTCGGTCAATCGCGCCATCGCGTCCCAGGCGAATTTGCCGCCGGTGCGGCAAATCATGAAGCCGACCAACGCGGCGGCGAGCGGGTCGAGGAAGGTGTAGCCCATCAGGTTGCCGCCGATGCCGATGGCGACGACCAGCGAACTGGCGGCGTCGGCGCGGGCGTGCCAGGCGTTGGCGATGAGCATGGTGGAGTTGACGCGCTTGGCGATGGCCAGCATGTAGCGGAACAAGCCTTCTTTGGAAACGAGGGTGATTAAAGCCGCCCACAGCGCGAGGTGGTGAACCTGGGGGATCGACGAGGGATCGACGAGTTTGTGGGCGGCCGCCCACAGCATGCCGACGCCGACGATGAGCAGCAGAAGTCCGAGCGCCAGCGAGGCGGCGGTTTCAAAGCGGGCGTGGCCGTAAGGATGGTCTTCGTCGGCGCCGGCGCGGCTGATTTTGTTGGCGCCGAGGACGATGAAGTCGGCGAACAGGTCGGAAAGCGTATGAATGCCGTCGGCAATCAACGCTTGCGAATGTGCAAAAAAGCCGACGATGATTTGCGCGGTGGAGAGGAAGAAGTTGACGACGACGCTGACCCACACGCTGCGTGTCGCGGCGCGGTGGCGATCCATCAGGGTGACATGGCCGGTGGTCGGGGGCGGAGCCGAGGCAGTTGAGCGGGAATCGGTTGGGGGTTCCATGACTGGAATCATATCGCAATCCGGCGTTATTGTTGAAACGCCGTAAGCGGCACGGTTTCCGCCGACAGGAAATGTTAGAATTCACCGTTCTGGAATGTAAAAAGTATCGGCGAAACAGGAGAATCGGGTTGAAAGCATCGGGCAAGACATCATTGGTTATCGCAACGCGGGAATCGGCGCTGGCTTTGTGGCAGGCGCACCATGTCCGCGACCGTTTGCAGGCGTTGTACCCGGAAACCCGCGTGACGTTGTTGGGGATGACGACGCAGGGGGATCAGATTCTCGACCGTCCGTTGGCGGCGATCGGCGGCAAGGGTTTGTTCATCAAGGAACTGGAAGTGGCGATGGAAGAGGGACGCGCCGATCTCGCCGTGCATTCGCTGAAAGACGTGCCGATGGACATGCCGCCCGGTTTCACGTTGGCGGCGGTGGCGGAGCGCGAGGACCCGCGCGATGCGCTGGTGTCGTCGCGCACTACGGCGCTGTCGCAGTTGCCGAAGGGCGCGGTGGTGGGAACCTCCAGTTTGCGCCGCGAAGCGCAGTTGCGCGAACGTTATCCGCATCTCACGGTGGCGCCGTTGCGCGGCAATGTCAACACGCGCTTGCGCAAGCTCGATGAAGGGCAGTACGACGCGATTATTCTGGCGGCGGCAGGTTTGATTCGTCTGGGGTTCGGCGAGAGAATCGCGGCGTTTCTGGATGTCGAGGACAGCCTGCCGGCGGTGGGTCAGGGCGCGCTCGGATTGGAATGCCGCGATGATCGCAAGGATGTGATCGAAGCGTTGGCGCCGCTGATCGACATCGAAACGTTCCTGGCCGTCAGCGCCGAGCGGGCGTTTTCGCGGGCGCTGGGCGGCAGTTGCCAAACGCCGCTGGCGGCGCACGCGGTGTTTGACAATGGCGGCGATCAAAAAAGCGCGTTGTGGTTGCGGGCGTTGCTGGCGGATCGTGACGGGCGGGAAGTGATGCGCGGCGAGCGTCGCGCCAAAGCGGTTTCACTCGCTGACGCCGAAGCGTTGGGGCTGGCGCTGGCCGATGACTTCATGACGCGCGGTGCGCAGCGTTTGTTGCCGACGTGAACGAAAAGAATTCCGTGTTGAACGGTGTGGGCGTGTTGGTGACGCGCCCGCTCAAGCAGGCGCACATTTTTGCGAAGCGTCTGGAGGCGTTCGGCGCGGTTCCGATCGTGTTTCCGACGATTGAGATTTCGCCGCCGCAGGACATGCAGCCCTTGCTTGAAGCGCGAGCGCGTCTTGGAACTTACGATTTTGTGATGTTTGTTTCGGCCAACGCGGTCGAGCAGGCGTTAATTCCATTGACGCATTGGCCGGAAAACGTGATGGCGCTGGCGCCCGGAAAGGAAACTGCGGGAACGGCGGCGGCGTTACGACAGGCGGGCGTTCCCGATCAGTGTATTCTGACGCCGACCTCACGCTTCGACAGCGAAGGATTGCTGGCATTGCCTGCGTTGCAGCAGATGCAGGGAAAGCGTGTGCTGATTTTGCGCGGCGAACGCGGTCGTGAACTGTTGGGCGAAACGCTGGCAGCGCGCGGCGCTGAGGTGACGCGGGTGACGTGTTATCGGCGGGTTTGTCCGAACGGTGGTGTGGCAAATGATGCAGAATTTTTGTGGCCGCTGTTACATCAAAACCGTTTGCAGGCGATCACGCTCACAGCGGGCGAAGCATTGGACAATCTCGAAACGATGGCGGGCGAAACCTTGTGTCAGGCGTTGAAAGCGTTGCCGGTGTTCACCATCCATCCGCGCATTGCGGAGCACGCACAGGCGCGCGGCTGGAAAGCCGTTGACACCAGTGACAACAACGATGGCGACGGCAGCGACAGCAGTGACGAAAGATTGATTTGTGGGATGATGGCCTTTTTTTCGGCGCCGCAATCCTGATCGCTGTTTATTAATATTCCTTTAAAAGAGAGTTTCTTATGAGTACACTGACCGATAGATTGCCTGATATTTCAATGGACGCGAACGCGCTGTACCGCGAAGAAATGATCACCGATCGCAGGATGGGCGTTTTGCGCGTGCTTCATCCGATCAAAGCGGACGGTTCGCCGGATGCTGCGAGAGCAACGGTGTTTTCCGGCGAAGCGCAATTGGCGACGTCCATCGGCGCATTGCCGATCAGCTTTGACATTCCGGCAACCACCTTCGAGGAAGCCATCGCCGCTTACAGCGCAGCTTCCAAAGCAGCGCTCGAACGGACGATGCAGGAGTTGCAGGAATTGCGCCGACAGGCGGCGTCATCGCTGGTGATTCCGCCATCGGGCAGCCATTTGGGCGGCGGCATGGGTGGATTGGGCGGCGGCGGCAAGATTCAGATGCCGTAACAACCCATCCTTGTAAAAGCCATGACCACCACCCCGCAACCCGTCGACTTTGCCGACATCGCACATCTGATTGCAACCGCCCGACAACGGGCTGTACAGGCGGTCAACACCACGCTGATCGAACTGTACTGGCAAATCGGCGAGCGCATCAGCCGCAAGATCGCCGCCTCGGAATGGGGCGACGGCGTGGTGGATCAGCTTGCCCGCTATCTGGCGCAAACGCAGCCGGGGCTGCGCGGCTTTACCCGCGCCAACCTGTTTCGGATGCGCCAGTTTTATGAGGCATACCCCGATCAGGAATTTGTCTCGGCAGTGCTGAGACAATTGCCCTGGACGCATCACCTCATCATCCTGAACCAGAGCAAGCGCCCGGAAGAACGGGAATTCTATTTGCGGCTCGCCACACAGGAACAATGGAGCAAGCGGGAGTTGGAGCGCCAGTTCAAAACGGCGCTGTTCGAGCGCACCGTGTTGAATCCGCCAAAAGTCTCACCACTGGTGAGACAAATTCACCCGGAAGCTATCAGCGTCTTCAAGGACAGCTATCTGGTCGAATTTCTCGACCTGCCGCAAGGCCATGCGGAAGCCGATCTGCATCGCGGCCTGCTGGCGCGTCTGAAGAACTTTCTGATTGAATTGGGGCGCGATTTCTGTTTCGTTGGCAGTCAATACCCGGTGCAGGTTGGCGGACGTGACTTCGCGCTCGATCTGCTGTTTTTCCATCGCGGGTTGAACAGTCTGGTGGCGATAGAACTGAAGGTCGGGCGCTTCGAGCCGGAGTATCTGGGCAAGCTGGGCTTTTATCTCGAAGCCCTGGATCGGGACGTCAAGAAACCTCACGAACACCCCAGCCTCGGCGTGCTGCTGTGTGCGAGCAAGGATGACGAAGTGGTCGAGTACGCCTTGAGCCGTAGCGCATCGCCCGCGTTGATCGCCGAATATCAGACCCAACTGCCGGATAAAGCCTTGCTACGGGCGAAGCTGCACGAGTTTTATCTGCAAAATACACAAGCATCAGACGAGGATAAAGACTGAATCGTGCGCCGCTCAGGCATTGCTTTTGGGTAAGGCCGCGGAGTCAAATGATCGCGTAAAATAGCCGTAAATTTTTCTTTTTTGGAGTGTTAAATGGCGGTACAAGAAACGATTCATGCACAAGTGACGGGGCATCCGGTTGTGCTTTATATGAAAGGGACGCCGCAGATGCCGATGTGCGGTTTTTCGGCAACGGCGGTGGAAATTCTGAAGCTGTGCGGCGTGACGGAATTTTTCTCGGTCAATGTGCTCGACAACGCCGACATTCGGCAAGGCGCCAAAGACTACGCAAGCTGGCCGACATTCCCGCAGCTTTACGTCAACGGCGAGTTCGTCGGCGGTTGCGACATCATGCGAGAGATGTTTGAAAGCGGCGAGTTGGCGACGATGCTGGCGGCAAAAGCGTAAAAGCAAACGGGCAAATCGGAATATGCAACCAGATGACCAGTGGGCGGACGAAAGAGAAGCGGCGCAGATGACAACGCCGCTCGTGCCGCCGTTGCTGGAAGCGGCGTTTGTGACGGGCGCGGCGCAATGGGGGCAGTTGCCGCCGCCGGCGCCGACGGAGATCGCGTTTGCCGGTCGCTCGAATGCCGGAAAGTCGAGCGCCGTCAATGCGTTGGCGCGTCGCGCGCGCTTGGCGTTCGCATCGAGGACGCCCGGGCGGACGCAGCAGATCAATTTTTTCCAGATGCGTTGCGGCGCTTATGCCGTCGATCTTCCCGGCTACGGCTATGCGGCGGTGGCGCGGCAGACCAAAAACGTCTGGCAGGATTTTTTGTGGCGTTATGTGACGGAGCGGCAAACGCTGGCGGCGCTGGTGCTGGTGGCGGACATCCGGCGCGGCATCACCGATCTGGACAAGCCGGTGCTGGAGGTGTTCCTTCGTTCGAGCCGACCGGTTCTATTGCTGGCGACCAAGTCCGACAAGCTGAACGTGCAGGAGCGCCGCCGTGCGTTAGCCGACATTGACCGAACCCTGCGCGAGTATGGTGACGCCGCCGCGATGGTGACGGTCGTCGAATTCTCGGCGACGGCGCGGCGCGGCATCGAGGCGGCGGACAGGATCATCGCCGGATGGGTTGCGTAGGCAGCGGGCAGAAGTCAGAGATCAGAAAGGCGTCATTGCGAGCGCGGCGAAGCAATCCAGAAAACCATCATGTTTTTTTCTGATTTCTGATTTCTGATATCTGGCATCTGATTTCTGCCTTTGCGTTACAATCAAAACGCCACATCAAGACGAGCAAGAAAGGAAAAACCATGCCGACATCGGACATTCATCACGCGCTGCTGGCACTGTCGCCGCTGGACGGTCGCTACGAGAAAAAAGTGGAGGCGTTGCGGGCGTGTTTCAGCGAGTTCGCGCTGATCCGTTACCGGATTCAAATCGAATTGGCCTGGTTGCAGGCGTTGTCGGAAGCGCCCGGGATCACCGAGGTGCCGACGTTTTCGCAGGGCACGCTGTTCCTGATGCGGGAGGTCGGCGAACGTTTTTCGGTCGAGGACGCGGAGCGGGTCAAGACGATCGAGCGCACGACCAACCACGACGTGAAAGCGGTCGAGTACTGGTTGAAGGAACGTTTCAAATCGCATCCGGAAGTCGCCGAAGTCGAGGAGTTTTTTCATTTCGCCTGCACGTCGGAGGACATCAACAACATCGCACACGCGCGGGCGCTCAAGGACGCGCGCGAGCAGGCGTTGCTGCCGGTTCTGCGCGAGCTGATCGGCGATGTGCGCGGTCTGGCGCACGCGCTGGCCGATGTGCCGATGCTGTCGCGCACGCACGGGCAACCGGCGACGCCGACAACCCTGGGCAAGGAAATGGCGAACGTCTGCGTGCGTCTGGAGCAGGCGGCGGCTGAAATCGAACGTGCGCCGTTACGCGCCAAATGCAATGGCGCGGTCGGCAATTACAACGCGCATCTGGTGGCGTATCCGGACGTGGATTGGGAAGCGTTGTCGCGCCGCTTCATCGAGCACATGGGGCTGGTGTTTCACGATTACACCACGCAGATCGAGCCGCACGATGGAATGGCCGTGTTGTTCGATGCGCTGGCGCGTTTCAACACCATCCTGATCGACCTCAACCGCGATGTGTGGGGCTACATCTCACTCGGTTATTTCAAACAGAAAACGAAGGAAGGCGAAGTCGGTTCGTCCACGATGCCGCACAAGGTCAACCCGATCGACTTCGAAAATTCCGAAGGCAATCTCGGCATCGCCAATGCGTTGCTGCGCCACCTCGCCGAAAAATTGCCGGTGTCGCGCTGGCAACGCGATCTGACCGATTCGACGGTCTTGCGCAACATGGGTGTGGCGGTTGGCCACACGCTGCTGGGTTGGAGTACGTTACGGGTCGGGCTGGCGAAGCTGGAAGCCAACCCGGTGCGGCTGGCCGAAGACCTCGACCAGTGCTGGGAAGTGCTGGCCGAGCCGATCCAGACCGTCATGCGGCGTTATGCGATCGAGCAACCGTATGAAAAACTGAAGGCGCTGACGCGCGGCAAGGGCGGCATCAACCGTGAAACGTTGCATGCGTTCATCGACGAACTGGCCTTGCCTGAGACGGTGAAGGCGCAACTGAAGGCGCTGACGCCAGCGACATACCTGGGACGTGCCTCGGCGCTGGCCAAACGGGTGTGATGGCCGGGAATCAGAGGGCGGGGGGGTCCGTATCTTCGCGCCGTGTGTCGATTCCTGATGCCGGATGCCTGAAAAAGGCTGACACTGCTGCGATGGTGTCGTATTATTTGGACTTTTAGCGGGGGGAACCCCTCCGGTTTTTTTGGAGAAAGAATGATGAAGCGTTTTGTTTTGGCGGGTGTGGCATCCCTTTTCCTGATGGGCGCAAGCGCGGCAATGGCCGCCGATCCGCAGGTGGAATTCGATACAACGATGGGCAAGATCAAGTTGGAACTTTCCCCGAAGGCGGCGCCGAAAACGGTTGAAAACTTCCTCGAGTATGTCAAATCCGGCTTCTATGATGGTACGCAGTTTCATCGGGTGATCGACGGGTTCATGATTCAGGGCGGCGGGCTTGACGAAAAGCTCCAGCAAAAGCCGACCCGTCCGCCGGTGGCGAACGAAGGGCCGGAGAACCAGAAAGCAGGCGTCAAGAACGCCATCGGCACCATCGCGATGGCGCGAACAGGCGATCCGCATTCGGCCACCGCGCAGTTTTTCATCAACGTCGCCGATAACGTGCCCCTCGACTATACCGCCTCGACCCCGCAGGGATTCGGCTACACCGTATTCGGCAAGGTGATCGAGGGAATGGAGGTGGTCAACAAGATCGCCAAGGTTGAAACCGGACGCCAGGGCGGCCACGGCAATGTACCGAAAACGCCGGTCGTAATCAAAAAGGCATCCGTTGTTGAAGCGGCCAAAATGGAAGCCGCCAAAGCGGAAACAGCCAAAGCGGAAGCCGCCAAGCCGGAAAAAAAGGAATAGGATAAATTACTGTCAGGAGACAGGGGGAACATGATGAAAAATGCACACGTTCGCGTAAGCACCAATTACGGTGATTTCACGATAGAACTGAACGGCAAGCAAGCGCCGAAAACCGTTGCCAACTTTCTGCAATATGTCAACGATGGCCATTATAACGGCACCATCTTCCATCGGGTCATCAGCAATTTCATGATCCAGGGCGGCGGCTTCCTGCCGGGAATGCAGGAAAAGCCGACGCGCGATCCGATCGATAACGAAGCCAACAACAAGCTCAAAAACGAGATGTACACCGTGGCGATGGCGCGCACGACCGAACCGCATTCGGCAACCTCGCAGTTTTTCATCAACGTTCAGGACAACGCTTTTCTGGACTTCAAGAGCGCCACGCCGCAGGGCTGGGGTTATTGCGTGTTCGGCAAAGTGATCGAAGGCGAAAGCGTCATCGACGACATCAAGATGCAGCCGACCGGTCGCGTCGGGTTTCATCAGGACGTGCCGAAGAGCGATATCGTTATCAAGAGCATCGAAGTCATCTCCTGATTGGATGGAAACCACCCGAAACGCTGCCGTGTGAGTTTAAACGCGGCGGCGTTTTTTATTGTAGTGGATAGCATGAACTTTTCAGCGTCAGCATTCATTGGAAAAGAGCTGCCCCATCCCCACCCCGGCCCTCCCCTTGAAGGGGAGGGAGTAGGCTTAATCTTGTTTCTTTCCGACTTGCATCTGTCGCCGCAGCAACCGCTGCTGACGCGATGCTTTGAAGCGTTCTGCGCCGGGTCGGCGCGGCAAGCGGCGGCGGTTTACATCCTCGGCGATCTGTTCGATTACTGGCTGGGCGACGATCAGTTGCGCGAGCCGTATTATCGGGACGTTGCGCGTCATCTGGCCGGAATCGGAGCGGCGGGGGGG
>WQTW01000032.1 GCA_009786085.1 Pseudomonadota bacterium
CCGGGCTACGCTTGCTGCAAACCCCCGTCGGCTTCGCCGACACCCCCTTTGAAAAGGGGGCAAGGCGGGGGCTTTTCTGATCCCTGACCTCTGACCTCTGACCTCTGATTCCTGATAACCCCATCCCCATCCTGGCCTTCCCCTTGAAGGGGAGGGAGCTTTGTTCCCTCGCGGCTTCGCGTGAGAACAAACAGGGCGCGATAAATCGCGCCCCTACGTTCTGATTCCTGACCTCTGATCCCTGCCCTCACGGCGCGGTCACGAATGTCGTCAGCCCCAACGCTTCGTTCAAATGCGCTGCTGCCTGCTGCGCGTCGGCGCGTTGCGGGTACGGCCCGAGGAACACGCGGTATTTGCCGTCGTCGCGCTGCTGGATGCGGGCGCTGTATTGCGTGGCGTCGAGCAGTCCCTGGACGTGCGCCAAAAACGTGGCGGCGTTGGCGGCGTCGGCAAAAACGCCGAGTTGCACGATGACGCCGCTGCTGACGGTTTGCAGCGCGGTGTCCGCCGGTTGCGCGGGGGTTGCAACGGGGGCGGCGGGGCTTTCCGGCGCAGCAGGTGTTGTGGGGAACACCCCCCCGCCGCCTTCGGCGGAACGCGGGGCGCCAGGCAGGATCGTCTCAACGATGACTTCGCCGGTGCCGGCGGCGGCAATGCCGATCCGGTGGGCGGCTGCGTAGGAAAGGTCGATGAGGCGATCGTGCAGGAACGGGCCGCGATCGTTGACGCGCACGACGACGCTCTTGCCGCTGGCAACGCCGGTGACGCGCGCATACGACGGCAGCGGCAGGGTCGGATGCGCCGCGCTCATCGCAAACATGTCGTAGGTTTCGCCGGTCGAGGTTTTGTTGCCGTGGAATTTCTTGCCGTACCAGGAGGCGGTGCCGCGCGCTTTGTACGGCGCCAATGTGGTCGCCGGCACATAGGTGCGCCCCAGCACGGTGTAGGGACGGTTGGCGAAGCGGTGCAGCGGTTCGGCGCGTGGAACGGCGTCGGGAATGGCGTCGAGGTTGATGGTCGTGCTGCTTGGGCCGTCGTCCTGATAGTAGCCGCCGGTGGTGGTTTTGGGGGGGCTTGAGCAGGCAGCAAGCAGGAAGGGCGTGATGAGACAAAGCAACAGGACGCGAAGTGCGTTTTGTCCGGCGTTTCTTTCTCTTTGCGAGAAGCCAACACCCGTCGACTTCGCCAACACCCCCTGCAAACCCCCGTCCGCCTTCGGCGGCCACCCTCTTTCAAAAGGGGGCTTTTTTTCGTGGCTTTCGTACCTTTCGTGCCTTTTCGTGGTTAAAAGGTTTTCTTCGCGCCTCCGCGTCTCCGCGTGAGGCGAATTTCCCTTTGAACAATGCTGAAAATGTTGGTGCTGCATATCCCGAGTCCTCACGTTGAAACCAGTTTGCGGTGTGTCTGGATGCTCATCAGGATGCCGACGCAGATGAACAGTGAAAGCATCGCCGTGCCGCCGTAGGAAATGAACGGCAACGGCACGCCCACGACCGGCAGAATGCCGCTGACCATGCCCATGTTGACGACGATGTAGGTGAAAAGCATCAGCGTGATCGCACCGGCAAGCAGTCGGCCAAACAGCGAGGGCGCATTGCTGGCGATCACCATCGCGCGCAGCAGCAACGCCAGGTACAGGATCAGCAGCACGATGTTGCCGACCAGTCCGAATTCTTCGCTGTAAACGGCGAAGATGAAATCGGTGTGGCGTTCGGGCAGGAATTCGAGGTGCGCCTGCGTGCCCTGCATCCAGCCTTTGCCGGTCAGTCCGCCGGAGCCGATGGCGATGGACGCCTGCAAGGTGTGGTAGCCCGAACGCAGCGGATCGGCGCCGGGATCGAGAAATGCCAGCACCCGCTGTTTTTGGTAGTCGTGCGCGAACAGCCAGATCAGCGGCACCGCCGTCGCCACCATCAGGAAAATGGGTTTCCAGGACAGCCGCGCCAGATACAGCACATAAAAGCCGGAGGCGGCGACGAGCAAGGCCGTTCCCAAATCCGGCTGTCGCTTGATCAACCAGGCCGGTAACGCGATTAGCAGCATCGCGATCAGGAAATTGCCGAAGTTGATTCGCGCTTCGACTTTCTGGAAGTACCAGGCCAGCATCAGCGGCACCGCCAGCTTCAACAGTTCGGAGGGCTGAAAACGAAAGCCGCCAAGCGCCAGCCAGCGTTGCGAGTTGTTGACGGTCACGCCGAACAGCGCGACGGCGATGAGCAACAGCACGCCGACGAGGTAAAGCGGCAGCGCGATTTGCGCCAGTCGGTGCGGCGGGATGTTGGCGACGATCCACATCACGATCAGCGCCAGACCGATGCTTTTCATCTGTTGTATGAAGCGCCCGGTGTCCGGCGCGACGGCGGAAAACAGGACGACTGCGCCGACCGCCAGCAGGAGCAGCACGATCGCCATCAGCGGCCCGTCGATGCGATGGGTGAAACGCAACCAGATGACGAAAAAGTTGTCACGGATCGGCATGATGGTTTACTCGTCCCAATCGTTGTCGTTGTCGTCGGGCTTCGCCGCCGTGGCCGGGCGCTTGCCGGCCAGATAATAGTCGAACAGCACACGGGCGATCGGCGCCGCTGCGCGGGCGCCGAAACCGCCGTTTTCAACGATGACGGCCAGGGCGATCTTCGGGTTTTCGGCGGGAGCGTAGGCGATGAACCAGGCGTGGTCGCGCAGATGGCGTTTGAGTTGTTCTTCGACGTAGCGTTCGCCGCGCAATGAAAAGACCTGGGCGGTGCCGGTTTTTCCGGCGCTGGTATAGGGCGCGTCTTTGAAGATGCGCCCCGCCGTTCCTTCGCGATTGACATCGACCATCGCTTTTTTGATCGCGGCCAGATGCGCCGGTTTCAGTTCGAGACGGCGGGTTTCTTCCGGCGGGATCTCTTTCACCTGGCCGGTCGTGCCGTCGATGATGCGCTTGACCAGATGCGGGCGGTACGAAACGCCGTTGTTCGCCAGCATGGCGGTGGCGTGCGCCAGTTGCAGCGGGGTGGCGTTGTTGTAGCCCTGACCGATCCCGGCGGAGATGGAGTCGCCGAGATACCATCGGCGGTGTTCTTCGCGGTAGCGCGAGCCGCTGAAACGTTCGCGCTTCCAGGCGCGCGACGCCAGCACGCCAACGGCTTCGCCTTCGAGGTCGATGCCGGTTTTCTGCCCGAGGCCGAATTGCGACATGAAGCGGGCGGTGTCGTCGATATCGGTTTCGCTGGCGAGAACGTAGTAATAGGTGTCGCACGACACCACGATGGATTTGTGCATGTCCACGCGGCCATGTCCGTCAGGTTTTTGATCGCGGAAACGGTGCGCCTTCCCGCCTCCTGTCGGCAGATCAAAGTAGCCGGGATCGCTGAAGGACTGTTCGGCGGTGCGCTTGCCCGATGTCAGCGCCGCCAGCGCCAGCAACGGCTTGACCGTTGAGCCGGGGGGATAAGCGCCGCGCAGTGGCCGATTCAGCAGCGGTTTGTCGGGCGAGGTGTTCAAGCGCTCCCAGTTGGCAACGTCGATGCCTTCAACGAACAAATTGGGGTCGTAACCGGGCATCGACGCCATCGCCAGAATTTCGCCGTTGTTCGGATCGATCGCCACCACGGCGCCCTTCGATTCGCCGAGCGCCTGTTCGGCAAGTTGCTGCAAGCGCAGGTCGATGGTGAGTTGCAGATGATCGCCGGGAATCGGCGGCACCCGCGTCAACGAGCGCACCGCCCGTCCCAGCGCATCGACTTCGACTTCATCAAATCCGACGATGCCATGCAGCGTTTCTTCGTACGATAACTCGATGCCGGTTTTGCCGATGTGGTCGGTGCCTTTGTAGTTGAGAAGACCGCCGCTTTGGGTCAGTTGTTCGACGTCGCGTTCGTTGATGCGGCCAATGTAGCCGAGCACATGCGCAGCCGCTTCCCCAACCGGATATTGCCGGTAAAGACGGGCGCGGATGTCAACGCCGGGAAAGCGGTATTTGTAGGTGGCGAAGCGAGCAACTTCTTCGTCGCTCATTTTGGTTCGCAGCGGCAGGCTGTTGAAGTTGCGCGATTCGTCCATCGCGCGACGGAATCGGCGCAGATCGCGCGGCGTGATCTCGATCAGTTCGCCGAGTTGAGCGAGCGTGGCTTCGAGATCGCCGACGCGGGACGGCGTCAGTTCCAGCGTATACGCCGAAAAACTCTGCGCCAGCACGACACCGTTGCGATCGCTGATCGTGCCGCGGCTGGGGCCAACCGGCACGATGGCGATCCGGTTGTTTTCCGCCTGTGTCTGGTACTGCTGGTGCGCAACGACTTGCAGGTAGAAAAAACGTCCCAGCAGCACGCCGAACAGCAGCAACATCGCCAATCCGGTCAGCCACAAGCGTTTGCGAAACAAAAAGAGTTCGCGCTCCGGGTTGCGGATTTCCTGGCGACCGTAATGACGGTAACGCGACAACCAACGGCGAAAACCGTGCCGACCCATCCGCGTCAATCCGACAACGCCGCGCGCCGTTGCTGCCACTGCAACAAAAATTGCATCAGCGGCCACAGCAACGCCGTCAGCAACGGCACGATGAAATACACGACGCCGAACGACAGCGCGCCGCCGCTCATCATGCGCGCCAGAAACACCACCAGCGCACAAAGCTCCAGCAGCAGCGCGACGAACACCATTTGCTGCCACATCGGGAAACTGGCGACGCGACGGCGGAAGTAATCGGCGCCGAAGGCCAGCAGTGTAAAGGCGAACGCATGCTGCCCCAGCGCCGAGCCGTTGGCGACATCCATCACCAGCCCCAACAGGAAGCCGACGCTGACGCCGATAAACCGAGGCGCCCAAATGCACCAGTACAACAAGGTCAGCGCGACGAGTTCAGGACGCCAGGGCGTCAACATCTCGGACAACGGAAACAAATCGAACAACAACGCGATCAGAAGCGTCACCGTGATGAACCAGAGCCGCGGCGGCGGCAACAGCAGATTCGGGTTGATCGGTTGCAGCGACGGGCCGCTGAAGCGCGGCGGCGGCGAAGCGTGTTTCATGAAGTCCTCCTTCATGGGGCTTTCCTTCATGGGACTTTCCTGTTAACGGGCGGTCGGCTCCTGCTCTTGTTTTTTTCGGGCGGCGACGGCGGCGACGAAAGCGTGGGCGTAAGCGGCAAAGCGTCCACCACGAGCAAGTAGCGGCTGCTGGCGACGCCGGCAGTCGGCCTCGCGGTGATGTGAACGAATGATTGCTCGGCGTCGTTGTCGATCGCGGTGATGATCGCCACCGCCAATCCCGGCGGATAAACGCTTCCCAATCCCGACGTGACCAAGCGATCGCCGACCAGAACATCGGCGGCCGGAGAAACAAAGCGCAACTCCATCGGCACACCGGCGCCCATCCCGTAAAGCACGCTGCGCATGCCGGTACGCTCGACCTGCACCGGCGTGGTGTGGTTTTTTTCGACCAGAAGCGTCACATCCGACGTGAACGGCGACACATGCGTGACTTGTCCGATGACGCCATAAGGATCGAGAACCGCCGAGCTTTCCATGATGCCGTGCGTTTGCCCCTTGTCAATCGTGATTTTCTGAACGAAGGGATCGCGCGTGTCGTAAAGCATTTCGACGGCGTGGGTGTTGCGCGGGGTTTGCGCTTTCAGTTGCAGCAGTTCCCGAAGTCGCGCGTTTTCCTGTTGCACGGTCTGCGCTTCCTGAACCATGTGTCCCTGATCAAGCAGCAGCCAGGACAACGCCGTGTTCTGTTTTTCCAGCATCTCTTTGCTGGTGAAGTACACGCCGACTTCCTGCATCATCGTCCGCGGCCAGCGCGCCAACTGTTGCAGCGGATACAGCGCCAGGGCGATACCGGCACGCAATTTTTCCAGATGTTGATAACGGGTATCGACGAGCAACAGCGACAACGACAACAACGCGAAAAAAACGAAACGCGCCAGAATCGACGGCCCGCGATACAGATACGGAGGCGGATCACCGGGAATCATGGGCGCAAGTCTCTTCGTTCATCGCTCCCAGGCGTTAGGGTCAATCCGTCGTGAAAAGGGTGGACAGTTTGTCGATGTCCTCGATCGCCTGACCGCAGCCGCGAACCACGCACGTGAGCGGATCGTCGGCGATGATGACCGGCAAACCGGTTTCTTCCATCAACAAACGATCCAGATCGCGCAGCAACGCGCCGCCGCCGGTCAGCACCATCCCATGATCGGCGATGTCGGCGCCCAGTTCGGGCGGTGTGCGCTCCAGCGCGCTTTTGACCGCCGAAACGATGCTGTTCAGCGGATCGCTCAACGCTTCCAGAATTTCGTTCGACGAAACGGTGAAGCTGCGCGGCACGCCTTCGGCGAGGTTGCGCCCCTTGATTTCCATTTCGCGCACTTCCGAACCCGGAAACGCCGAGCCGATTCTTTTCTTGACTTCTTCGGCGGTCATTTCGCCGATCAGCATGCCGTAGTTGCGACGGATGTAATTGACGATGGCTTCATCGAAGCGGTCGCCGCCGACGCGGACGCTGCCAGCATAAACCATGCCGCCCAGCGAGATGACGCCGACTTCGGTGGTGCCGCCGCCGATGTCCACCACCATCGAACCGGTGGCTTCCGAAATCGGCAGATTGGCGCCGATCGCCGCCGCCATCGGCTCTTCGATCAGATAAACTTTGGAGGCGCCGGCTTCCAGCGCCGATTCGCGGATGGCGCGGCGCTCGACCTGGGTCGAGCCGCACGGCACGCAGATAATGATGCGCAGATTGGGCGCAAACTGAAAACGCAGTTGCAAGGCTTTCTTGATGAATTCCTTGAGCATTTTCTCGGTGACGCGGAAATCGGCGATCACGCCGTCCTTCATCGGCCTGACCGCCTGAATGTTGCCGGGGGTGCGCCCGAGCATTTGCTTGGCGGCGACGCCGACCGCCTGAATGGTGGTCTTGCCGTGCGAGCCGCCTTCCTGGCGGATGGCGACGACCGAGGGTTCGTCGAGCACCACACCCTTGCCGCGCATGTAAACCAACGTGTTGGCAGTACCCAGATCAATCGCCAGGTCACTGGAAAAGTATCGTCCCAAAAAGCCGAACATGGAGTGTCCTAAAATCAAAAGCGTTGCCGAAACCGGCAAAAAGCGGAGTGAACCAAACCGGAAAAAAACCGGACGCGCGTAGCAAAAACAGTCTTGACTCCCGTTTCCGACTGCCTTTGCGTCCCCGCGTATGATAACCTATCTGTCTTTGTTTCTGCACAGCGTTTTTGCCCGGTCGGCGCAAAAGTCAGCCTGCGACGCGGTGCTTGCGGATATTGGAACGGGATGGTTGATGGCACTTTCACAGAATGAAATTCAACGGATCGCGCACCTCGCGCGGATCGAAATCGATGAGAGCCTGTTGCTGCGTTTACAGCAGCAGCTCGGTTCGATTTTCGGCATGATCGATGTTTTGTCCAAAATCGAGACCGACGGCGTGTTGCCGATGGCGCACGCCCAACCGCTGACGCTGCCGCTGCGCGACGACGTTGTGACCGAGCCGAATCGGCGCGACGATTACCAACGGGGTGCGCCCGCCGTTCAGGACGGTCTTTTTCTCGTGCCGAAGGTGATCGAATGAGCCGGACAGACCTCGCTTACGCCACCGTCACCGAACTGGCCGCCGGACTGGCGGCAGGGCAGTTTTCGGCGCTCGAACTGGCCGACGAACGGCTGGCCAGAATCGCCGCCACCCAGCCGGTGCTCAATGCTTTTGTCAGCGTCGATCCCGACGGCGCCCGCGCAGCCGCCAAAGCGGCGGACGCGGCGCGCGCCAAAGGTGAGGCCGGGGCGCTGACCGGCATTCCGATCGCGCACAAGGATTTGTTCATGGCAGAGGGATTGCGCACCACCTGTTCGTCGAAAATGCTCGAGCATTTCGTCGCCCCCTACGATGCCCACGTCGTCACCGCATTGAAGCAGGCGGGCACCGTGCTGCTCGGCAAGACCGCGATGGACGAATTCGCGATGGGCAGCAGCACCGAAACCTCGTTCTTCGGCCTCGTCCGCAACCCCTGGCAGCTCGATGCCGTGCCGGGCGGCAGCTCCGGCGGCGCGGCGGTCGCCGTAGCGGCGGGGCTGGTTCCGGCGGCGACCGGCTCCGACACGGGCGGATCGATCCGGCAACCGTCGTCATTCTGCGGCGTCACCGGCATCAAGCCGACCTACGGGATTTGCTCGCGTCACGGCATGGTGGCGTTCGCCTCCAGCCTCGACCAGGCCGGGCCGATGGCGCGCAGCGCCGAAGATTGCGCGTTGTTGCTGACGGCGATGGCCGGACACGACGCCCGCGACGCCACTTCGCTGCCGCACCCGAAAGAAGATTACCGCCGCGAGATTGCTGAACCGATGTCCCAAAAACCGCTCGAAGGCATCCGCATCGGCCTGCCCGACGTGTTCTTTGGCGACGGCGTTGACGCGCCGGTGGTCGCCGCCGTCGAAGCCGCGCTGACCGAACTGCGGGCGCTCGGCGCGGTCACCGTGCCGGTCGCGCTGCCGAACATCGGCTATTCGGTGCCGGTCTATCATGTGCTGGGACCGGCGGAAGCCTCATCGAACCTGTCGTGCTTCGACGGCGTGCGCTACGGCCATCGCGCCGCCCAGTACACCGACTTGCTCGACATGTACAAAAAAACGCGCGCCGAAGGGTTCGGCGATGAAGTCAAGCGCCGCATCCTGATCGGCACCTATGTGCTGTCGCACGGCTACTACGACGCCTACTACCTGAAAGCGCAAAAAGTGCGGCGGTTGATCGCCGAAGATTATCAGGCCGCGTTCACGCAATGCGACGTGATCCTCGGCCCCACCGTGCCGACGACCGCGCCGCTGCTCGGCGCGCAAATGCAGGACCCGATCAAAATGTACCTGAACGACATCTTCACCATCGGCGCCAACCTGGCCGGAATCCCGGCGATGTCGGTGCCTTGCGGCTTTACGTCGGGCGGCTTGCCTGGCAGCTTACCCATCGGCATGCAGTTGCAAGGTCCGTACTTCTCGGAAGCGCGGCTGCTCAACATCGCGCACCGCTTCCAGCAGGCGACCGACTGGCATCAGCGGACGCCGAAGGGATAGCTTCATGCGGGTGGAAACCAACGTTTTGCAGGGCGATTGCGAGGAGGAACTTCACCGTTTCCCCGACGATTTTTTTGATCTGGTTATTACATCCCCTCCGTATGCAGATCGCCGACAAAATACTTACGGCGGAGTAAGGCCAGAAGAGTATGTTGACTGGTTTTTGCCTCGTTCGGAACAGTTCCTTCGCGTTCTCAAACCGACGGGCTCTTTTGTGCTCAATATCAAGGAAAAAGCAGAGAACGGAGAGCGGCATACCTACGTTTTAGAGCTTATTTTGGCGTTACGCCAACAAGGCTGGTTGTGGACGGAAGAGTATATCTGGCACAAAAAAAATTGCTACCCGGGCAAATGGCCCAACCGCTTTCGGGATGCCTGGGAGCGTTTGTTGCATTTTACAAAATCCCGGAAATTCAAAATGAACCAAGAGGCGGTCATGGTACCGATGGGAGATTGGGCGCAACCGCGATTGAAGGCGCTTGGAAAAAATGACGTGGTGCGGTTTGATTCTCAGGTGGGCAGTGGCTTCGGAAAGAACATCGCAAACTGGGTCGAACGAAGTATGGCGTATCCAACCAACGTAGTGCACATGGCGACAGAATGCGGCAATAAAAACCATAGCGCAGCCTTCCCTTTGGCGCTGCCCGAATGGTTTATCCGCTTGTTTACGGACGAGCATGATTGGGTGCTTGATCCCTTCATGGGCTCGGGAACAACACTTAGAGCGGCGAGCGCGCTACGGCGAAATTCGGTAGGAATAGACATTCTGAAAGAGTATTGCGCGTTAACCAAGCGACAATTTGAAGAAGAGCAATACGTTCTTTTTGAGGAGCCCGCGAGCTATGGAAAATAAGCAGCTAAAAAAAATAGGTGCTTTCATAGAGCAAAACATTCGGGGTTTTCACGAAACGAGGAATAACAACCTTTTAGGTCTGCGCCTTGACACCGTATTGCTTCGCAAGAACCCATACCTTTTCCGCGCGAAAAACATCAACACGGCAAGCGGCATCGTTGAAAACTTGCTTTCTGCGCATTTGTCCTCCCAAGAGGAAACGCTTTTTGGCGGTTTTTTGGAGAGGGTCGCCATCTTTGTGTGTGAAGAGATTTTTGGAGGAAAAAAATCTTCGGCGGAAGGAATAGACCTCGAATTTAAGAGAGAAAATATCTACTACATCGTCGCCATAAAATCAGGCCCTAACTGGGGAAACAGCCAACAGATAAAGCGGATGCTTGATAACTTCTCGAAAGCAAAACGCGTTTTGGGCACAAACCGCTCTCGGATGAACGTCGTTCCTGTCAACGGATGTTGCTATGGGCGCGACAACCAGCCGGACAAAGGTTCTTATTTGAAATTATGTGGAGAACGATTTTGGGAGCTGATTTCGGGGAGCCCAGTCCTTTACCTGGATCTCATAGAGCCTCTTGGTCGAAAAGCCAAGGAGAAAAATGAAGCGTTCTCTCTGGAGTATCAGAAAACGGTTAATCTTTTTACGAAAGATTTTTTAGCGCGGTATTGCTTGCCGGATGGCACCATCGACTGGGAAACCTTGGTAAAACTTAATGCGGCGGCGGAAAAGCCGGGCCAAAAGAAAGAGCGGAGAAAAAAATGAGTTGGGAAGTTGTTATCGGACTGGAAACGCACGCGCAGTTGTCCACTGTGTCGAAAATGTTTTCCGGTTCTTCGACCGCGTTCGGCGCTGCGCCGAACGTTCATGCGTCGGCGATCGATCTGGCGTTGCCCGGCACCTTGCCGGTCGCCAACGTCGGCGCGGTTGAACGCGCGATTCGTTTTGGCTTGGCCGTCGGCGCGACGGTCAACACGACGAGCCGTTTCGACCGCAAAAATTATTTCTATCCCGATTTGCCGCACGGCTATCAGATCAGCCAGTTTGAGCAGCCGGTGGTGCAGGGCGGCACGTTGGTCATCACGACCTCGGCGGGACAGAAAACCGTGCGCTTGACGCGCGCGCATCTCGAAGAAGATGCGGGCAAGAGTTTGCACGAAGATTTCCACGGAATGACCGGCATCGACCTGAATCGCGCCGGTACACCGCTGCTCGAAATCGTCACCGAGCCGGACATGGCGAGCGCCGAAGAAGCAGTGGCTTACGCGAAGGCGCTGCATGCGCTGGTGCGCTGGATCGGTATTTGCGACGGCAACATGCAGGAAGGCAGTTTCCGTTGCGACGCGAACGTTTCCGTGCGTCGCCCCGGCGAGCCGCTGGGCACCCGCTGCGAAATCAAAAACCTCAACAGTTTCCGCTTCATGGAAAAAGCGATTGAGTATGAGATTCGCCGCCAGATCGAATTGATCGAGGACGGCGGCAAAGTCGTTCAGGAAACGCGGCTGTTCGATCCCGACACGGGCGAAACGCGCGCGATGCGCAGCAAAGAGGACGCACACGATTACCGCTATTTCCCCGATCCCAATTTGCCGCCGCTGGTGATCGGCGAGGACTGGATCGCCCGCGTCAAGCGCGAGATGCCGGAATTGCCGACGGCGATGGCGGCGCGTTTCATCAGCGACTACGCGCTGCCTGAATACGATGCCGGTCAGTTGACGACATCTCTCGACTTCGCGCGTTATTTTGAAACCGCAGCAGGTCTCGTCGGCAAAGCGAACGCGAAAATCGTCGCCAACTGGATGCTCGGCGAACTGTCGGCGGCGCTGAACCGCCACGAAATCGACATCGCCGATGCGCCGATTCCGCCGGAACAACTGGCGGCGCTGGTCACGCGCGTTCAGGACGGCACGCTGTCGAACAAGGGCGGCAAGGACGTGTTCGAAGCGTTGTGGCAAGGGAATGATCGCAGCACCGCCGCTGTCGATCGCCTCATCGCCGAGCGCGGCTTGCAGCAAATCTCCGACACCGGCGCGCTCGAAAAAATCGTGGACGATGTGCTGGCGAAGCATCCGGCGATCGTCGCCGAATTCCGCGCCGGCAAAGAAAAAGCGTTTAACTCGCTGGTCGGCCAGATCATGAAAGCGTCGCAGGGCAAGGCCAACCCGGCGCAGGTGAATGCGTTGTTGAAAAAGAAATTGTAAACAGGTATCAGAGGTCAGGAATCAGGGATCAGAACGCCATCATTGCGAGTGGGGGTGGTTTCTGCGGGCGAGACGCCCGCGCTCCCGTGGTCAGGAACCTGATCCCTGATTCCTGACCTCTGATCCCTGACACCCCCTTGTATTTTCTTTTTTCGCCACCATCTGCTTATCTCTTGCCGCAACGTTCGCCAAAAACGCTGTATCATTCCGGCAGCTAACTCAACAACCCACTGATTCAAGGAGGATTCATGAAACGGGTCTTTTTGCTTATTGCCACCAACTTCGCTGTGATGATGGTGTTGCTGTTTGTCTGCTCAGTGCTGGGCGTTGACCGCTTTTTAGCAGAAGAAGGCATCAATTTCGCTTCTTTACTGGTGTTCTCCGCCATTCTCGGGTTTGGCGGCGCGTTCATTTCGCTGGCGATGTCGAAGTTCATCGCCAAGCGCTCGATGAACGTACACATCATCACCACGCCGCAGAACGAGACCGAAGTCTGGCTGATGCAGACCGTCACCAAGCTGGCGCAACGCGCCGAGATCGGCATGCCGGAAGTTGGCATCTATGAAGGGGCGCCGAATGCTTTCGCCACCGGCGCGCGCCGCAACGCTTCGCTGGTCGCCGTCTCCACCGGCTTGTTGCAGAGCATGAGCCGCAGCGAGGTCGAAGCGGTGCTCGGCCACGAAGTCGCGCACGTCGCCAACGGCGACATGGTGACGCTGACGCTGATTCAGGGCGTCCTCAACACCTTCGTGTTCTTCCTGGCGCGGGTGATCGGTTTCCTCGTCGATAAAATCATTTTCCGTACCGAGCGCGGCGTCGGGCCGGGTTACATGATCACGGTCATCGTCGCCCAGATCGTGCTCGGCATTCTGGCAAGCGCCATCGTTGCGTACTACTCGCGGCAGCGCGAGTTCCGCGCCGACGCCGGCGCCACGACGTATCTGGGACAGCCGCAGTCGATGATCAGCGCGCTGCGTCGTCTGGGCGGCATGGAAACCGAAGAATTGCCGGAAACGATGAAGGCCGCCGGTATTGCCGGAGGCAAATTGTCGTCGCTGTTCGCAACGCACCCGCCGATCGAAAAACGGATCGCGGCGCTGCAAGGGCGTGATCTTTCCTCGTCGTTTTAACCTGGAAAATCTTTTAACCACGAAAAACACGAAGGTCACGAAAAAGCTTCTTTAGCCGCAAAGAACGCATAGGGCGCAAAGAAAAAACGTCAAAGGGCGGGTTTCAAACCCGCCCTTTTTTTCTCACGCGGAGGCGCGCGGAGAAGATGCCCTTCCCTTCAAGGCTGAGGTTTACCCACAAGTATGTAGTCATTGCCTGCTGTGCCTTGTTGCTGACAAAAAGCCCTTCTCTTCGCGCTTATGGAGAGTAGCCCCGCAGGGGCGTCACATGAGTAACCGTCGGTGGAGTGAGCGTGGCGAACGGAACCGGCGGAAAGCGTACTCCACGCATCCAGCCCTGCAAGGGCTGAGGGTTCGTTACGGACACTCTCCGCCGGTTCCGCGCTCACTGCGTTCGCGCTCCACCGACGGTTACTCACGTGACGCGCCTGCGGCGCTGTTTGAAACACGCAAAAGCGGCGGCTCAGTTTTCTGATCCCTGATCCCTGATTCCTGACCTCTGATCCCTGACCTCTGATCCCTGACATCTGCCCTCTGATCCCTGACCGAGATACCGCGCCTCCAGGGTCGAAAACAGCAGATCGATATTGTTCAGCGCAACGCGAATGAGCGTGCCCGGAACAACCGTGTTCGGCAAATCGGGCAACGTGATATTGAGCGGGATGTCGCACAATCTCGCGCTGTTTTCGCGGGTGACGATGGCGTCGGCGCTCTCGACATTTTCCTGCAACAGCCAGCGCAAGCACCAGTAACGTTCCATTTCATTCTGAAATTCGGCGTACTGACGATAAACCGCTTCGAAGTCGGCGACGATCGCCAACAATTCGCTGTCGCCCGCCTTGAACGGCGGCGTCTCGTTGCGCAGCGCGGCGATCAGTTGTTGCTGGTTGACGAGATCGCTGTAACGCCGCAACGGCGAGGTCGCCCACAAATAATGAGAAACGCCCAGGCCTTGATGTTCGCCGGGTCGCGTATTCATTTTGACGCGACCATTGCTCTGAACGCGGTAAATGCCGGCCATCTTCTGTTCGGCGAGCCATTGTCCCCAACTGTTGTTGACAAAGATCGCGCATTCGGCGACCAGTCGGTCGAGCGCGGCGCCGCGCAAACGCGGTTCAATGCGGATGATGCCTTCGGGCGCTGCGTCCCAATCGACGTAAAACAGGAATTCGGTGCGCGGGATTTCGGTCTTGCCGCGAACTTCCGCGCGATGTTGCGCGAAGCGCCATAACGCGCGCAAGGTTTCCGTGTGCGGCGGATCGTCCGGCGTTGCGTCGCGCGTGAACGCTTCACCGATTTCGTTGAGCCGCAAGTTGGCGGCGATGGAAATGCGATTCAAGCGCGTTTCCTGATGCAGCGGCGCACCGTCCGCATCGAGCGTCACATACAGCGACAACGCCATCGGCGTTGTTCCCTCCGCCAGCGTGAACGCGTCGATGACGGCATCGGGCAGCATGGTGATTTTGCGCCCCGGCATGTAAACCGTGGATTGGCGATGGCGGGCGATGGCGTCAAGCGGTGTGCCGTGCGTCAGCGCCAGCGCAGGACACGCGATGTGCAAACCGATCTCGGTTTTCCCGTCGCTCCGTGTGCGCACCGAAAACGCATCGTCGAATTCCGTCGTGGTGCTGTCGTCAATCGTGATCGCCTGCACATCGTCGAACGGACACTCGGGCAATTCCGGCAACGCGCCATACGAAGGAAACGCCGTCCCGCGTGGGAACGCATGCGCCAGAAAACGGTTGAAATGGTATTCGTGCGTCGAGGGCAGCGCGCCGCAGGCTTGCGCCAATATCGCAGGGTGCATTTTCAGCGCATCGCACGCGGTGGCGAACGCTTTGTACTCGATGGTGTTTTTGTCCGGCATGTAAAGCAACATCGACAACTTGTCGCGCAGCGCATCGGGCATCCGTTTCTCACACAGCGCCTGATGCCAGACTTCCATCTGCGCCGCTTCGCGCGCCTTGCGCTCCTGCGACGCACGGGCCGCCGCCAGCGCATCGGGCGGCGCTTTCTTGTAGCGCCCGCGACCTTTCTTGTAAAAAACCATCGGCGCGCCGTACAACGCCAGCGCAATCGCCATCGCTTGCGGCGGCAAAGGGCTCGTACCGAAATAATCGCGCGCCAGTTCCTCGAACCCGAATTCGGCGTCGGCGCAGGCTTCCCATAAAAAATCGAGATCCAGCTCAGCGCGCAAACGCTGCGCTTCCTGCAACGCATCAGCCGCCGACGGAGAAGCGAAACGAAGCAACTCCCGATCGCTGCGAATCTTGAGGCGGCGACCACTGGGCAATTCGACCTGTAACGACGCCGGCTGCTCAGAGAGGAGCGTCCCCGTTTTTAACTGGCCATCATCCTCGAAGAAAACATACATGAGCTCTGATCCGAAAAGCGGCGCATCTCGCCGCTGCGGCGCGCATTATAACAGGTGGGGCAGAGGGCAGAGGTCAGAGGTCAGAGGTCAGAGGTCAGAGGTCAGAGGTCAGAGGTCAGGAATCAGGGATCAGGGATCAGGGATCAGGGATCAGAAAAACATGATCTCACGCGAAGGCGCGAAGAAACGTAAAGCCCCCTTTTGAAAGGGGGCGCCCGCCGAAGGCGGGCGGGGGTTTGCAGCGCCTTGCCCTTCACCATTCGCCCCTCTCCCGCAAGCGGGAGAGGGGAACCTTTTTCTCCGCGTCTCCGCGCTTCCGCGTGAGAATTCTTCTTTGTGTTCTATGCGTTCTTTGCGGTTAATTTTCTGACATCTGGTTTCTGACCTCCGACATCTGAACCACATGAAAAACGGGGCGCCATGCGCCCCGTTGAAATGCTTACGAAAACCGATTTATTTCTTTTTGGCCGGCGCTTTCTTCGGTTCTGCCGGTTGCACTTGCAAGCCGCCTTTTCCGGTTCCCAGGCCGCCTTCGACGGTTTGCATTCTGTAGCTGCGCACCGCTCTGACCATGTTGTTGAACGCGTCGGTGAGCGCGGCGCAGATGACTTTGCCTTCGGCTGTGTTGGTGTAACCACCAAGAGCGCCACCGGCACGACCGCCGAAGACGCCGCCCAACAGGCCGAAGTCGGTGTTGCGGGCGCTGCCTTCCGCCGCCGCCAGTTGTACGCCGGAGCGGTTGTCAATCAGCGTCAGGATGGTGCTGGCTTCCTTGAAGTTGACGCTGCCCGCCACACCGGCAACCGCACGACCTCTGCCGCCACCGATGATGCCGCCAAGCGCACCGCCGATACCTCCGGCGTTCGTGTTGCTGAAGATGATCTGCGGGTTCAGCGTAAAATCAGCGGCCACGATCTGCCCTTTGCCGAAGTTGGATCCCTGACGCATTTCACCGGAATCGGCCAATGCGCGTTCCCGCATCATGTTGTCCATCGCGCGGCCGCGTTCGACGACGACGAAGCAGTTGGATTGCTGCGCCAGCAGTTTGAGCACCGGCGCGGTCGATCCCAGTTTGTATTCGTTGAGTGTCCGATACCAATCGGAATTGGAGTCTTCAACAATCCCCATGGTGCCGAGCGCTCTGTCGCATCTTTCGAGCGCCGGGTTTGCCCCTTGTGACGTTTCTCCGGCGGCTGCGCCGGTTGCGGTCGTCTTTGCCGCCGGTGAGCCCATCTCCATGTGTGAACAGCCGGCCATTAACGGCAGCAACGCAAGCGCGCAAAGAAGCGGGGTCGTTTTCTTTAAAGCCTTTTTCAAGATAACCTCCTGATCAAAATAAAAAGGAATCCGCCCATTTCTCCGGCGGGACACAAGCCTACGAAATCTCTCCCTTGTTCCTCTTGTCTGAGGAAGCCTGTTTTCGGACAGGCAGGAATTTTACGATGGGAAAGATTGTAGCATGCCGGAATTAAAAACAAGAGGGGGGCGCGATCCTGTTGTTTTCTTATGCCGTTTTGTAACAAACACAGGCCAAGAGACACGGGCGAAGGGAATGGCCTCGCCCGCTTTTTGTCCTGTGTTTCGGGTTATTTCTTCAGTTTGACGACATCGCCTTTCAGCGCAACGCCCGACATGATGTTTCCTGCATGGCATTCAAATTTGTCTTTGCTTTTATAGCTTTTCTTTTTGTAATAGCTTTCGATGTTGATCACCGCGTTGCCGCCGTCGTTGCGAGCGCGTTCCTGAAGCTGAATCAGCCCCGACAACATGGCGGTGAGGCACGCTTCTTTGTCGCTCTTGTTGGCGGCGTTGGTTTTCTTGTTTGTGCTGATGCCTTTGGTCAGCGTTGTTTCGATGGCGGGATGCTTTTGACTGCCAAAATAGAGCTTGATGTCGTCTGCGAGTCCTTGGGCCTTGCCTATTTCAACGGCCTCCTTGATCGACAGGAAATGCGTGGTGTCCCTGGCTTGAGCGCTGACCGCGCAGAATGACAGAGAAACGAGCAGGGCAGCGAAGCCAGCCGCTTTCATAGGTGCTTTCATGTGACTCTCCTGTGTGTGGGTAAAGATGGTGGTCAAGGAAACAGTGGAATCAGTCCCATCGCTTGAAGATCAATGATGTGTTGATTCCGCCGAATGCAAAATTATTACTCATGGCGTATTCGCAGTCCAGGGTGCGACCATCGCCGCGCACATAATCGAGCGGCGCGCAGCGCGGGTCGACCTGCTCCAGGTTCAGCGTCGGCGCAAACCAGCCCGCTCGCATCATCTCGATCGTCATCCATGCTTCGAGGGCGCCTGCCGCGCCCAGGGTGTGGCCGATATAACTTTTCAACGACGAGATGGGCATCCTCTCGCCGAAAACGGAATGGGTGGCGATGCTTTCCGCGACATCGCCCAGATCGGTGGCCGTGCCGTGCCCGTTGACGTAGCCGATGGCTTCGGGCGGAAGACCGGCGTTGGCAAGCGCCAACTGCATGGCGACGGCCATGGTTTCGGCCTGCGGCTGAGTCACATGGGAGCCGTCGCAGTTGGTGCCGTAACCGACGATTTCGGCGATGATCCGCGCGCCGCGGGCGCGGGCATGTTCGAGCTCTTCGAGAATCAGCGTGCCCGCGCCTTCGCCGATCACCAGCCCGTCGCGGTCGCGATCGTAGGGGCGCGGCGTTGTGGCAGGCGCATCGTTCCTGGTGCTGGTGGCAAACAGGGCGTCGAAAACCGCCGCTTCCGACGGGCATAGTTCTTCGGTGCCCCCGGACACCATCACATCGGCGTGACCGTAGTGGATGGCTTCAAAGGCGTATCCGATGCCCTGACTGCCGGAAGTGCAGGCGCTCGACGTGGTGATGACCCGCCCGGTCAGTCCGAAAAAGACGGCAATATTGACTGGCGCGGTGTGCGCCATCATCCGCAGATAGCTGTTGGCGTTGAGGCCTTCGAGCGTGCGATGTTCGATGAGCCTGGCAAAATCGGTGACCGTGCCGGGCTCGCCGATCGAGGAACCGTAAGAGACGCCGGTGCGCCCCGACGTCAGTACCGGATGGCCGAGCAGAGCGGCGTCGGCAAGCGCCCACTCGCTTGCGAGGCACGCCAGCAGTGCAACGCGGCCCATACTGCGGGTGCGTTTGCGGGAGTAGTGTTCCGGCAGTTCAAATGCTGCCGCCGGTGCGCCAAGGCAGGTGTTGAGTCCGGTGATGTCGGACCATTCGTCCATGTAACGGACGGCATTTTGCCGGGCGCGCAGGGCGCGTTCGACATCCGGCCAGTTGTTGCCGATGGGACTGATGCCGGCCATGCCGGTCACGACGACGCGACGACGGTTCATAGCATGCCTCCATCGACAGCAATGACCTGCCGGGTGATGTAGGCAGCGTCATCGCGCATCAGAAAAGCAACGGCGGCCGCGACTTCCTCGGGCTGCCCGGCACGCCGCAGAGGAATCGCTGGCAGGGCGTGTTCGGTCACTTCCGGCGAGACCATTTCGGTATCGATCAGACCGGGGGCAACGCAATTGACGGTGATTTTCCGTTTTGCCAGTTCCAGCGCCAGCGCCTTGGTCGCGCCGATGATGCCCGCCTTGGCAGCGCTGTAATTGACCTGTCCGCGGTTGCCAGCGATGCCTGAGACCGATGACAGCGTGACGATGCGCCCAGGGCGGCGTGTCTGCACCATCGGCATGATGAGCGGATGAAGGATGTTGTAGAAGCTGTCGAGGTTGGTTTCGAGCACCCGATCCCAGTCGGCGGCGGGCATGGCTGGAAAGGCATTGTCGGCGGCAATGCCTGCGTTGCACACCACGCCGTAATAGACGCCGTGCGCGGCGATGTCAGCTTCCAGCGCCTGCCGCGCAGCCTCGCGGTCGGCAATGTCGAACATCAGCAATCGGGCTTGCCGCCCCTGGTTGGCAATGGCGTTGATGACAGTTTCAGCCTGTGCGCGCTGGCTGCGACAATGAACCGCGACGTTGAATCCGTCCTGAGCCAGACGCAGGGCAATGGCGCGACCGATGCCCCGGCTGGCGCCGGTGACCAGAACGGTTCTGGGGGAGGGTAGGGACATGCCGGTTTTCCGGTGAGTAAACAGCGTTATTGTAGCGCCGAAGCATTCTCGCGGGGCGAAGAAGCCCGCTGCAAATAAGCGTCCAGATCGTCCGGCTGAAAAACCAGCAACGCGGCTTCGGCAAGCAACGCGCCCGCCGCATCGTGTATCGTGCAGCGCATCGCCACCAGACCATCGTCGGCCATCACTTCCTCATCGGCGGTGATGCGCAACACCTCGCCGACACGAAAGTGCGATACATGGCTTTGGTACTGGCGCGTTCCGACCAGAAAACCGATTCTGACCGGCAACTGCTTCTCCAGCGCCCGCCAACCGGCCAACGCGCCGACGGCTTGCGCCATGTACTCGATGCCGACCCAGCCGGGAACAGCGGCGCCATCGCAGAACGGGCTATCGACCTGAACGGTCACTTCACAAACGATGTGCGGCTCGGTCGCTTCGACGATGCGGTCGAGCAACACCATCGGCGGACGGTGCGGCAGATAATCGGCGATCGGAAGGTAACTCATGCTTTCATTTTAACCGCAAAGCGCGCAGGCTGGCGATGAGCGGCCTTTAGCCGCGAGCGAAGCGCGGCGGGNATCCCNGCAAAAACAACAACCGCAAAAAACGCATAGGTCGTGGTGAGCGCAGCGAACCGCGACGGGTCGGCCTCACGCGGAGGCGCATTCAGGAATCAGAAAAGCCCCCTTTTCAAAGGGGGTGTCGGCGAAGCCGACGGGGGGTTGCGGGCGTG